>CAJUQQ010000012.1 GCA_910588175.1 uncultured Oscillibacter sp. | reverse complement strand
TATGCTTTGCGGCCTGCCAGGATATTTCCCTGGCAGGCTGCTTTTCGACAAGCTGGAGCGCCGTCTTAAAGGCGGCGCTCCAACTTGTCAAAAAAGTGCTGGCCGAATGGGAACGGAAAGGAAAAGAGCTACGAGAGAAACCCATCAGGGGTTTCTCTCGTTTTTAATCCGAAGTTTTTTGGAACTTTTTCGAGTTCCAAAAAACTTGCTTCAGGCTGGAGAAAAGACATTTTCGACAGCCTCTCGCTTTTTAATAGCGGTTCCGGATCACGTCCCGGTGGCTCCCCTCCGCCAAATCCACGAACCGGACAAAGAGGGACACCTTGTTCTCCGGGTTCAAAGCCTCCCACACCCGGTCCGCCAAGGTCTCCGGCGTCTCCGCGTCCAGAACGACCCGCTCCGGCTCCCCCTCGAAGGAGGGCAGGGGATTCCCGTCCCCCAGGTAGGTGTGGAGGAAGCGGCCCTCCCCGGCAAGGGGCGCGTCGTAGTGGTAGAAGTACCGGCAGCAGCAGGCCGGGTCTCCCTCGGCGCTTTTCAAAATGGAGAGCTGGAAGCTGCCGCCGGGGCTTAAAAGCCCGGAGATGCGGGGGGTCCAGTTGGGCCCGTCGGGCTCGAAGGTCCGCTGTTTAAGGGCCCCGGCGAAGGTGCGGCCCTCCAGAAGATAGTCCCGGACCGTGTCCGTCTGGTCCCCGTTGGTGACGATCAGCTCCTTGCCTACCTTCCGAACCGGGTGGTAGATGATGAGGCTGGGGTCCGTCATCCTGGAGGGATCGTGGGCCTCCGTGCGGATGCCGTCCTCCGTGGGCACAAACACCCGGTTCCGGGAATTCTCGCTGCGGCCCATGATGAAGTACACAGCCACGGCCTGTTTTCCGTCCGCGCTCTTTCCCAGAACAATGCCCCGCCCCGGGTAGGGGTTTCCTTTCAGCAGGTCCGTCAGATTCCGCTTTTCCATATCCGTCCTCCGTATCGAAAATTTCAGTACATTGAGAGCAGCTTCTTCCGCTCCCGCCAGTCCGGGAGATACCGCTCCAGCAGGGCGTAAAACCCCGGTCCGTGGTTTTTTTCCCGAATGTGGCACAGCTCATGGACCACCACCAGCTCCACGGCGGGCTCCGGGCAGCGCATCAAAAAACAGGAAAAGCACAGGCTGTTTCCAGCGCCGCAGCTCCCATAGCGCTTCCGGGCCGTGGTAACCTTGAACCCGGTGGGGACCACGCCCATTTTCCCGCTCCACCAGGCGATTTTTTCCGGCAGCTCCGCCCGGGCCCGGGCTTTCAGGGCCTCGATTTCCGCCTCCGTGGGGGCGGGCGGGCGGAGAGCGGCTTTCTCCCGCTGGAGCTTCAAGTGCCGTTCAATCCAGGCGGCGTGGGCGGAGACAAAGGCGTCGATCCGCCCCTGGGCGCAGCGCAGGGGGGCCCGGACCAGCAGCCGCCCATCGGCGGTGACCTCCAGGGCCAGCGTCCGCCGCCGGGAGCGGATGAGTTCATAGGGCTCCATGGTCAAACGTCCTTTTTCTTTCCCTTGGCCGTGTCGCAGTAGGCGCAGCGGTAGACGTGCCGCCCCGGGTCGCTGAGGAGGAAGATGGCGTCCAGCTGGGGCTCCGCCACGGTGATGCACCGGGGATTCTTGCAGCGGATGATGTTCACCAGCTTCTTCGGCGGCTCCAGGCGGCGTTTTTCCACCCGCCGGCCGTCCCGAATGATGTTGACGGTGATTTTGTCGTCGATATAGCCCAGCACGTCCACATCCACGTCCAGGGGGGAGTCGATCTTGATGATGTCCTTTTTCCCCATCCGGCCGGAGCGGACGTTTTTGATAATCGCCACGGAGCAGTCCAGCCGGTCCAGGTGGAGGTACTTGTAGATATCCATGCTCTTGCCCGCCTGGATGTGATCCAGGACCACGCCGTTTTGGATGCTGTCAATGTTCATAGAGTGCTCCCCTTTCCTCAGACCTGAATGTCCAGCAGCTTCATAATCAGGGCCATGCGGATAAACTTGCCGTTCTTCACCTGCTTCCAGTAGGCGGCCCGGGGGTCCCTGTCCACCGCCACGGAGATTTCGTTCACCCGGGGCAGGGGGTGGAGGATGGAGAGATCCGCCTTGGCGTTTTCCAGCTTCTCCGGGGTGAGGATATAGCTGTCCTTCAGGCGGAGGTAGTCCTCTTCGTTGAAGAAGCGCTCCTTCTGCACCCGGGTCATATAGAGGATGTCCAGCTTGGGCATGACGGCGTCCAGGCTGTCGGTCTGCTCATAGGGAATGCCCCGCTTTTTCAGGGCCTCCTCCTTCACATAGCGGGGGAGCTTCAGCTCCATCGGGGAGATGAGGACAAAGCGGATATTCTCATACCGGCTGAGGGCGTTCACCAGGGAATGAACGGTCCGGCCAAATTTGAGGTCCCCGCAGAAGCCGATGGTAAACCCGTCCAGCCGCCCCTTCTCCCGGTGGATGGTCAGCAGATCGGTAAGGGTCTGGGTGGGGTGGTTGTGTCCGCCGTCCCCGGCGTTGATGATGGGGACCTCGCTGAACTGGGCGGCGGCGAAGGGGGCGCCCTCCTTGGGGTGGCGCATGGCGATGATGTCGGCGTAGCAGCTGACGGTGTGGACGGTATCCCCCACGGTCTCCCCCTTGGCGGTGGAGCTGGAGGCGGCCTCCGAGAAGCCCAGGACGCTTCCCCCCAGGGCCAGCATGGCGGACTCAAAGGAGAGGCGGGTCCGGGTGGACGGCTCGAAAAAGAGGGTGGCCAGCTGCTTGTGGGCGCAGGCGGCCTGGTATTTGGCGGGGCTCGCGATAATGTCCTCCGCCGTGGCGATCAATTCGTTGATTTCCTCCACGGTGAGGTCGGTGACGTCGATGATGTTTCTGGGCATAGGTGCTCCTTTCCGAAAGAAGGTCATCTGTGAACGGACGGCCGGGGACGGCCGCCCCTACGGTGCGGGTTCAGGGCTTTTGTGCGCAGGGGCCGCCTCGGCGGCCCAACGCCCATCAGCCAATCCAGCGCTCATCGGACGGGTTCGCCCGGAACTTTTTCAGGCGGTCAATGTCCTCGGGACGGATGTTTCCCTCCGCCGCGGCGATCTCGCACACCGCGTCGAAGTTGGACAGGCTGACGTTGGTCACCTTGGCCGCCGCCAGCCGGTCCAGTCCCTTTTGCAGCCCGTAGGTGAAGATGGACGCAATCCCCAGCACCTCCGCCCCGGCTTCCCGGAGGGCCTCCACCACGTCGATGCAGCTCCCCGCCGTGGAGATCAGGTCCTCCACCACCACCACCCGCGCTCCGGGCTCCAGCTTTCCCTCAATGCGGTTCTGCCGCCCGTGGTCCTTGCCGCTGGAGCGGACGTAGCCCATGGGCAGGCCCATGAGGTGGCCCACGATGGCGGCGTGGGCGATGCCGGCGGTGGAGGTGCCCATCAGGACCTCCACCTGGGGATAGTGCTTGCAGATGAGGTCCACCAGGCCCTCCTCCACATGGGTGCGGACCTCCGGGGCGGTGAGGGTCAGGCGGTTGTCGCAGTAGATGGGGCTCTTGATGCCGCTGGCCCAGGTAAAGGGCTCGTTGGGGCGGAGGAATACCGCTCCGATGGATAAAAGATCGTGGGCAATGGTCTGTTCACGGGTCATGTGCAGGACTCCTTTCTCATATTCCGGCGGGAACGCCGCGCCGGCGTTTGGCGAACTTTTCCCTTGCGTATTCATAGCTTTCTTGAATCAGCGGCTTCATGGCCTCAAAGGTCTCCGGCGACGGATTCAGCACGGCGGCCCAGCCCATCCAGGCGTATACCGGGTGGGGGATAAGGCGGTCCGGGGCGGAGAAATCCGCGTCCACGGACGCCACGCCCCCCTTGGGAGGACGGGCGGGCAGGGCGCCGAAAAGACGGGCATACGTCCCCTTCCGGAGACCCAGGTTTACCCGGTAGACCTCGGGGCGGTCCAGCCGGGAGGCGGCATCGTTGGCCCCGTCCTTCTCCTTGACGGTGAGCACATAGACGCCCCGCTTCAAAACGCCGCCGGGGTTGTAGAATATGCCGCTCTCGCCCCAGCTTTCTGTCCGGACCGTGCCCTCCAGATTTGCCAGGCAGTATTGAAGAATGTCCTCCGGCTTCATCCCAGGAACTCCTTTACCGCCCGGCGGTACGCCGCCACCGGGTCCGCGTCCTTCGTGATGGGGCGGCCCATGACGATATAGTCACAGCCGTTTTTCGCCGCCTGTTCCGGGGTCATCACCCGCTTCTGGTCCCCCGCGTCCCCGCCGGCGAAGCGCACGCCGGGGGTGACGGTGCAAAAGCCCCCGCCGCAGCGCTCCTTCACCAGCGCCGCCTCCAGGGGGGAGCAGACCACGCCGTCCAGGCCGCTGGCGGCGGCGTTTTTGGCGTAGGCCAGAACGGTTTCCGCCATGGGGGCTTCAATCAGCAGCTCCTCTTTCAAGGCGGCGGCGTCCGTAGAGGTGAGCTGGGTGACGGCGATGAGCAGGGGCCGCGTGCCGTCGGGCCGGGTCAGCCCCTCCAGGGCGGCCTTCATCATGGCGGAGGTCCCGGCGGCGTGGAGGTTCACCATGTCCACGTCCAGGCCGGAGAGGACCGCCATGGCCCGCTTGACCGTGTTGGGAATGTCGTGGAGCTTTAAGTCCAGGAAAATCTTGTGCCCCCGGGCCTTGATTTCCCGCACGATGGACGGCCCCTCGGCGTAGTACAGCTCCATGCCGATTTTCACAAAGGGCTTGTCCGCCCCGGCGGGGAAGCGGTCTAAGAATGCCAGGGTCTCCTCCCGGGTAGGGAAATCCAGGGCGATGATCACGTCTTTCTTACTCATATCCTTCATCCTTTCCAGTTTGTCAAAGCTCCGTTCAGCGTCTCCCGCGCCTCCGTCCGCCGGGAGGGGCCGGAAATCCGTCTCATCCCCGCGGCCCCGTTCCGTGGGCCGCGCCGGTGAGATCGGAAATCCTGTCCACGCCCAGGCGCTCACAGACGCCGGGCAGGTTTTCGATGATGGTCTTGCAGGCCCAGGGATCCCGCAGGTTTGCCGCCCCCACCTCCACGGCGGAGGCTCCCGCCAGCATCATCTCGGCGGCGTCCTCTGCGGAGGCCACGCCGCCGCAGCCGATGATGGGCAGCTTCACCGCCTCGTACACGTCCCATACCATCCGCACCGCCACCGGGAACACGGCGGGACCGGAGAGGCCCCCGGTGCGGTTGGCCAGCAGGGGGCGCTTTGTGTTCAAGTCAATCCGCATCCCCAGCAGGGTGTTGATCAGGCACAGGCCGTCGGCGCCCTCCGCCTCACAGGCCCGGGCAATCCCGGCAATGTCCGTCACATTGGGGCTGAGCTTTAGGAAGACGGGCTTTTTCGTGGCGGCCCGGACGGCCCGGGTAACGGCGGCGGCGCTCTGGGGGTCCGAGCCGAAGTTCTTCCCCCCGGCGTGAACGTTGGGACAGGAGATGTTCACCTCCAGAATCCGGACCTGCTCCGCCTCGTCGAGCCGGGCGCAGTTCTCTGCGTACTCCTCCAGCGAGAAGCCGCAGACGTTGGCGATGACCGGGCCGCGGAAAATCCCCGCGATGTTGGGGACCTCCTCCCGGAGGACCGCTTCCATGCCGGGGTTCTGAAGACCCACGGCGTTCAGCATTCCGGCGGGGGCCTCGGCAATGCGGGGCTGGGGGTTGCCGGAGCGGGGCTCCCGGGTGGTGCCCTTCCAGGAGAAGGAACCCAGGATGTTCAGGTCATACGCCTCGGCGAACTCCCGGCCATAGCCGAAGGTGCCGGAGGCGGGGATGATGGGGTTTTTTAAGGTCACTCCTGCCAGCGTGACAGACAGGTCTACCATAGAATGTCCTCCTTGTGGAATACGGGCCCGTCCTTGCACACACGGCGGAGACCCTTCTTTGTCTGAATGGTGCAGCCCACGCAGGCCCCGAAGCCGCAGGCCATCCGGGCCTCGAAGCTAAACTGCCCCCCGGTGATCCGGGGCAGGGCGTGAACCGCCTTCAGCATGGCTGTGGGGCCGCAGGCCAGGACATAGCGGAAGTCCGGAAGGCCCTTCAGCACGTCCGTGACAAAGCCCCGGGCGCCCAGGCTTCCGTCCTCCGTGGCGGTGCGGACCTCCAGACCCAGGGCGGCGAATTCCTCCAGGTAAAAGGCCTCCGCCCCGGACCGGAAGCCCAGGACCAGAGCGGGCTTCCGGCCCGTCTCCAGCACGCGTTTCGCCAGGCCATACAGCGGCGCGATGCCGATGCCGCCGCCCACCAGGATGGCGTCCTCCGCCATCCGGGCGATGTCAAAGCCGTTCCCCAGGCCGGACAGCACGTTCAGCTCCGTTCCGGCGGGGAGGCGGACCAGCTCCCGGGTACCCTCCCCCGCCTCCTTTACCAGCAGGGTCAGCTCTCCCGCCCCCCAGTCGCAGATGGAAATGGGACGGCGGAGAAATTTTCCGGGCAGCTCCAGGTTCACGAACTGCCCCGGCGCGGTGACGGCGGAGGTATCCCCCGCCAGAACCAGCTCCCATACGCCCCCGGCCAGCCGCCGGGCGCGGCGCAGGGCAAACACGGATTCCTTCATGCTCTCCCTCCTTCCGGGCAGTCATAACCCCGGATGATTCCAACGCTTCCATGGGGAGACGGCTCCAGTCCCTCCGGGAACACAATCCTCCCCCCAACCAGGGTCATGCACACAGCGGCCTCCACCCGCCGCCCGGCAAAGGGCGTGGCCCGCCCCAGGGAGCGGAAGCCCGCCGGGTCCACCGTGCCTTCGTGGTCCAGGTCCAGCACCGTCAAATCGGCGGGCCGGCCCTCCTCAATGGCCCCGCCGGGGAGGCCGAAAATCCGCCGGGGGTTGACGCACAGGGCGTTTAATATGATTTCCATAGGAACCCTTCCGGTTTTCACCAGCTCCGTGTACAGCACCGGGAAGGCGCACTCCAGGCCCACCACGCCGTTCAGGCTCCCCCGGAGGCCCTTGGCCTTCTCCTCCGCCGAATGGGGGGCGTGGTCCGTGGCGACGCAGTCCACAGTCCCGTCCAGCAGACCCTCCACAAGGGCCTCCCGGTCGGCGGCGGAGCGAATGGGGGGATTCATCTTAAACCGCCCGTCGTCCTCCAAATCCTCGTCGCAGAGGACCAGGTAATGGGGCCCGGTCTCACAGGTAACGGGCAGGCCCTCGGCCTTGGCGGCCCGGATCAGGGCCACGCTCTCCCTGGTGGAGACGTGGCACACGTGGTAGCGGCAGCCCGTCTCCCGGACCAGCTGGAGATCCCGCTCCACCTGCCGCCACTCGCTGGCGGGGTCGTTGCCGGGAAGGCCGTGCTTTTGGGCAAAGGCCCCGTCGTGGACGCACCAGCCCCCGGTCAAAAGGGACTCATCCTCGCAGTGGGCCACGATGGGCCGGTCCAGTTCCTTGGCGAGCTCCATAGCCCGGCGCATCCGCTCCCGGGACTGGACGCCCCGCCCGTCGTCGGAAAAGCCGGGGACATGGGGGGCCAGGGCGGCCAGGTCCGCCAGCTCCTCCCCCTTTTCCCCCCGGGTGATGGCGCCGTAGGGATAGACCCGGACGGCGGCGTCCCGCCCGATGGCCTCCAGCTCCGCCCGGAGGCGCTCCGGGCTGTCCGGCACCGGGTTCAGGTTGGGCATGGCGCACAGGGCGGTATAGCCTCCCGCCGCCGCCGCCGCCGTGCCGGTGGCCACGGTCTCTTTATAAGAAAAACCAGGCTCCCGAAGATGAACGTGAACATCAACGAAGCCTGGAACAACCAGCCGGTGATTCAATTCAATGACGGAAGCGCCGTCCCGGGGAAGACGGTGGGAAACAGAAACAATACGCCCTTCGGAAACGGCAATCTCCATGGGCTGAAAGCCCCCACCGCAAAGGACGGACCCGCCGGTCAGCAGCAGACGCATAGACGTTCTCCTCTCCAGTTTCTTGAAGAAATATGATAGCCGAAAACGGCGGGTTTGTCAACAGGGTAAACGAAAAGTCCCTTTTCAGATTGCTGCTGCCGGGTATAAACGCCTCCGGCTTCACTACTCCTACACAATACCTTAGGGAATAGGCCAAGGGCAATTCCAGCTTATTTCTTCTCCTTGCAATAGGCAGAAAAATAGGTATGATATCGTAAATGGGCGGGTGTTTCAAAATTGCTCCAGCATTGCAACCGCTGGTTGCGCAGGTGTTCAGCCGGCTATATAGAAATCCATGAAGTATTTTCGTATCATTTCCCTATACAAGTAAGGAGGAAATAAGACCTATGATTTTTTCAGAAAAACTTTTGACGCTGCGAAAGGCAAAAGGCATAACACAAGAGCAATTAGCCGAGAAACTTGATGTTTCCAGACAGTCAATTTCTAAATGGGAAAGCGGCCAATCCGTTCCAGAATTGGAAAATATCGTGGCATTGAGCACAATTTTTGACGTTTCCACCGACTATCTGTTGAAATCATCGGAAATTGATGATTTGTCGGTGAAAACGGAAATGCTGGAAAAGCAGCAGCAGCAAATGCTTGTTCGTGAACAACGGCAGCGCCAGATTTGGGCTTGTATTTTATACACGGTTGCTGTGTATCTGGTATTCTTCGCAATCTGCTTTGTGGAACATGACCTTCGTTTTTCCTTCGAACCAGATGTGTTTGGAAAACCGGTTATATTGGCGGAATTTTTCATCGCAACGGCTGTCGTTATCGTTATATGGGTCCGAAAACTTGGAAAGAGGGAATAGCACAACGGGGAAATATAGGGGCCTTCCGTTTGAAGGCCCCTATATTTACGCATGCCGTCCCGTTATTTCGACGAAGAATTTGAAAACTTGAGCCCTGACAGCGCCAAACGGAAAAGAGACCGCGAAAAATCCCCCCGCCCCGGCGGACAAAAAATCCCCCGCTCCTGGGAGCGGGGGATTTCAGGCTGTCGAAAAGGTGTTTTCGTCAGCCTGAGCAAGTTTTTCAGACCTTTTTAAGGTCCGAAAAACTTCTGATTCAAAACGAAAGGAACCCTTCCTGGGTTCCTCTCGTAGCTCTCTTCCTTCCCGCCGCGGATGGTTTTGCCGTTTTTTTGACACTTTGAAATACCCCGCTCCTGGGAGCGGGGTATCTCTCTCAGTCGTAAAGCTCCTCGTCGGCGTAGTCGTCATATTCGGAGCTGAACCTCTCTCTCAGGCGCTTTTTCATGCCGCAGCAGCCAACGCTGAGATCGTGCCAGCCGCCGATCAGCAGGCAGACAAACGCGGCGAAGGCCAAGCTGGCCCCAATGATCTTCATGACCATGCTCGCGGTTTTGCTCATAGCAGCTTCCTCCTGTTGTTCCAAAATCACATTTATCATACACCATCTTCCCCGCTTTTACAAGTGGGATTTCTCCGCCTCCCTTCTTTTGGCAAAAAAATCTCTTTACAAGCCGTAACCCTTTTGGTAAACTATACGAAGCGTAATTAGAACAATCCAAAGGAGCGTCCGTTATGAGTTCAGAATTTTCCCGCACCCTGTCCCTGCTGCGGCAGGAGAAGGGTGTCAGCCAGCGCCTCGCCGCCGGGGAGTTGGGCATTTCCCAGGCCCTCCTCTCCCACTACGAGAACGGCATCCGGGAGCCGGGCCTTCTCTTCGTGGTCCGGGCCTGCGATTACTACGGCGTCTCCGCCGACTTCATTCTGGGCCGCACCCTCTCCCGGGAGGGAAACATGCTCACGGAGCAGGACATCCTGGACGCCGCCGAGCCCAAAAACAGCCTCCGGGGCAGTGTCCTGGCCACTCTCCAGAGCAAGCTGCTCTCCGGCGCGGTGGGCGTCCTCTTCGAGCTTCTGGGCAAGCTGGGGGACAAGGCCCTGATCAACGCCGCCGCCTCGTACTTGGGCAGCGCCGTCTACCAGCTCTACCGGCACCTCTACCGCGCCTCCGGAGCCAACGAGGCCTATTTCGCCCTGGACCCAAACACCTGCCTCCTGGGCCTGTCCGACGCGGACCGGAAGCTCTGCGAGGCCCGCTTCGCCGCCGCCCTCCGGGACCTCAAGGCCCAGAAGGCGGAGTTCCCGGACCTGTCCGCCCCGGCCATCAACGCCGCCTATCCCGGCCGCTGCCAAAGCCTGACCCAGGTCCTCAGCACCACCGACGCCCGGCTCGTCGCGTTTTCTCGGGAGAAAAAGTAACGAAGAGCGCTTTCGGTCCGCTCCGGGAATCTGGCCGCACCCCAAGCCGGAGCGACACAGTCTATATTGATCGCGAAGGGTTGTTATGAATTTTCAATCGTTTGGGTTTCTGACGTTTCTTGTCATCACCGCCGCCGTCTGTCTGGGCGCGGCCCGGTGGGACCGGCGAATCGCGGCGGAGTGCCTGACCCTGGCCTGCCTGATTTTCTATGTCATCGGGGGCGGCTGGGCCGCGCTGCTGGTGCTGGTCCTGGGGATGGCGGTGTCTGCCGCCGCCGTGCGGTACCTCACCGCGCCGGACATCCGCGTCCAGCCGGAGGAGGACGGGCCCGCCGCCTATGCCTATCCCCGGACCGCCGCCCGGCGGCGGCGCTGCCTCTATTTGGCGGCGGCCTGGCACACCGGCGTGCTGGCAGTCTTTAAATACACCGGCTTTGTCACCGGGGGACGCCTGTCCATCGGCTGGGTCCCTCTGGGCCTCAGCTTCTTCACCTTCCAGCAGCTTTGGCTTTTGAAGGAGGCCTATACCGGCGGCTTCCGCCCGGAGCGGGGGGCCCTGCCTCTCTACGCCTTCTTCTTCCCCTCCGTGGTCTCCGGTCCGATTTTAAAGCCCCAGGCGTTTTTCCCCCAGCTCCGGGGGGAGAAGTTCCTCCGGCCCGACGGACAGGACCTCGCCGCCGCCCTGTACGCCATCGCCTCCGGCATGGCGAAAAAAGTGCTGCTGGCGGACAATCTGGGGATTGTCGCCGGCAACGGCTGGGCCCGTTTGGACGAACTCTCCGCCCCCGCCGCCTGGCTGGTGATTCTGGGCTACACCCTGCAACTGTACTTCGACTTCTCCGGCTACTGCGACATCGCCGCCGGCTGCGCCCGTCTCCTGGGCCTCCGGCTGCCGGTAAACTTCGATTCCCCTTACCGGAGCCTGTCCGTCGGGGAGTTCTGGAAACGCTGGCACATCACCCTGACCTCCTTCCTCCGGGAGTGCCTCTACATCCCCCTGGGAGGGAGCCGGAAGGGAGCCGCCCGAACCTATCTCCACATCCTGACCGTCTTCCTGGTCAGCGGCCTGTGGCACGGGGCGGGCTGGACCTTTATCATCTGGGGCGGGCTTCACGGCCTGGGTCAGATTGCGGAGCGGGCCTGGGGCGCGGGCCGGGAGAAGCTGCCAAAGCTCCTTCGCTGGGCTCTGACCTTCGCCTTTGTCAACGCCGCCTGGGTCTTCTTCCGGGCCCCCGGCGTTCCCCAGGCGCTAACCCTGCTCAAAACCGCCGTCACCGCCGACTTCCGCCCCCCGGCGGAGTGGCTGATGGAGGGCATTTTCGCCAAAGAGGCCAAGGCCCTGACAATGCTGCTTCCCGCCCTCCGGGCCTGGACGGCCCCGGCGCTGACCTACGGCCTCTTCGCCGCCGCCATGACCGCCGCCCTCTGGCCCCACAACACCGCGCGGCGGATGGAGGATTTCCAGCCCGCCCTCTGGCGGGCGGTGGTCCTGGCGCTGCTGGCGGCCTGGTCCGTGCTGTCCTTCACCGGCGTTACCACCTTCATCTACTCTAATTTCTGAGGCTGACCAATGAACAACACGTATGCGCGCTGGGCCCGGAGCTTTCTGTCGGCTCTGCTGGCGGCCCTGGTTCTGTGCGGCGGAATTGTCTACGCCGTGGATCCCTGCCTCTACTACCGGATGCCGGAAAACCGCCTCCCGGCCTTCTTCAACGAGCGATATCAAGCGGCGGGCATGGTCCGGAACGTCCCGGCGGACACCGTCCTCCTGGGCAGCTCCATGGCCGCCAACTACCGTTCCGGCTGGATTGAGGAATTTTACCACGGCCCCGGCCTGCGGATTACGATTCCAGACGGGTACTTCTCCGAGTTCGATCAGGTGGTGGACCTGCTCTTCCGGGAGAACCCGCCGGAGCGGGTGCTGTTCGCCCTGGACCTGAACGCCCTGATCCGGGACGGCGGCGGCGTGACGGACGCCATGCCGGACTACTTCTACAACCAGAACCCCCTGGACGATGTGAAGTATCTTCTGAACAAGGATTCCCTCTACTACAGCCTCTACGCCCTGATGACCGCCCGCCAGGGCGGCGGCCAGACCTTGGACGAGGGCTTCACCTGGGACAAGACCTCCCGCTGGGGGAGATACGAGACTCTGCGGACCTACAGCCGCCCCCCGGCGTCGGAGGAACAGACGCCGGAAGACGCCTATCTGCCCTTCACCCGGGAAAATCTGTCGGTCATGGAGGACTGGTTTCAAGATCACCCGGAGACGAAGTTTGAGATTTTCTTCTCCCCCTACAGCATCCTGGCCTGGGACCGGAGCCTCCGCCAGGGGGACCTGGACGCCCGGATCATGGCGCTGCGGGAGGCCTTCCGCACCCTGACCCGCTGGCCCAACGTCCGGGTCCACACGCCGCTGTTCGCCGTGGACATGGTGACAAATCTCAATAATTACTGCGACTATGTCCACCACTCCGGCGAGGCCGGGAAGTGGGTGCTGGGAAACGTGTGCGCGGAAAAATTCCTCCTCCGGGAGGAGGACATCGAAAAAACTCTGGCGGAGTGGCGGGACTTTGTGGTACACTACGACTACAACGCGCTGTGGGACGGCGAGTTCTGGGAGCGGTGGTACGAGGACCATGACCAGCCGCCGGACTGGTGCAAGAGCTGAAAAAGGAGGGCCCCATGAAAAAAATCCTGCCCATTGTCCTGGCTTTCCTCATCGGCGCGGCCGCCGGAGCACTGTTTGTCATGCCGGGCTTTCATAAGAGGACGGACGTCGATCTGCAAAAGTTTTCTGTCTCTGACGACGGGTCCATCGTCACGGTACAGACGTTTCCCGAGGGTTCCATGGGCTTCATCCGGGCCATGGAGGCCAAGCAGTTCGGCGATGAGATCCACTGCTCCTTTTACTGCTGCTTCGGCGGGCTGAACAGCAGCATTGGGTCAGAATACAGGTTTGACATTCAACCGGATGATTCCGCCGAACGGATATACTTCGACCGGGGGACAAGTCCCGACGTTCTAGTCCTGGAGCGGGACCCGGACACCGGCGTGTGGGCGGCGGTGTATCCCCATCTTCCGCAAGTATGACACCATCAAGACTTCCCCAAGGAGGCTTTTTTCTATGATAAACCAAGACCACATCCGCAACTTTTCCATCATCGCCCACATCGACCTCGTCGGAAGAAACTCCGTCCACTCCGTCCCCGCCTGACGGCGAGGACTGCGCTCCGCTCCGTTCCTTCCTCCTCTCCCCACAAAATCTTTGATTTTGCGGGGGCCCCAAATTTTTATTTCATTACGCGCCTCCGGCGCGCCCCATCGGAGATGGGGCCCCGGTGGACTTCCCCAAGGAGGCTTTTTTCTATGATAAACCAAGACCACATCCGCAACTTTTCCATCATCGCCCATATTGACCACGGCAAGTCCACCCTGGCGGACCGGCTGCTGGAGAAGTGCAACGCCGTATCCCAGCGGGAGATGGAGAGCCAGCTCTTGGACAACATGGACCTGGAGCGGGAGCGGGGCATCACCATCAAGGCCCGGGCCGTCCGGCTCCTCTACCGCGCCCAGGACGGGGAGGACTACGCCCTGAACCTCATCGACACCCCGGGCCATGTGGACTTCAACTACGAGGTCTCCCGGTCCCTGGCCGCCTGCGAGGGGGCGGTGCTGGTGGTGGACTCCACCCAGGGCGTGGAGGCCCAGACCTTGGCCAACACCTACCTCGCCATGGAGCACGAGCTGGAGATTCTCCCGGTCTTCAACAAGATCGACCTCCCCGCCGCCAACCCCGCCCAGGCCAAGCAGGAGGTGGAGGACATCATCGGCCTCCCCGCCCTGGACGCGCCGGAGATTTCCGCCAAGCAGGGGGTCAACATCGACGCGGTGCTGGAGGACGTTGTGAAAAACGTCCCGCCCCCCTCCGGGGACCCGGACGCCCCTTTGAAAGCCCTGATTTTCGACAGTCAGTACGACAGCTACCGGGGGGTTATTGTCTACATGCGCCTTATGGAGGGCTCTCTCCGGGCGGGGCAGACGGTGAAGATGATGGCCTCCGGCGCCAGCTACCAGGTGGTGGAGTGCGGCCACCTGCTGCCCCTGGGCATGGAGCCCTGCGACTGCCTCCGGGCGGGAGAGGTGGGCTATTTCACCGCCTCCATCAAGAATGTCCAGGACACCCGGGTGGGCGACACCGTCACCGATGCCCAGACCCCGGCGGCGGAAGCCCTCCCCGGCTACCGCCCCGTCCAGCCCATGGTTTACTGCGGCATTTACACCGAGGATGGGTCCAAGTACCCGGACCTCCGGGACGCTCTGGAAAAGCTCCGCCTCAACGACGCGTCGCTGAGCTTTGAGCCCGAGTCCTCCGTGGCCCTGGGCTTCGGCTTCCGCTGCGGCTTTTTGGGCATGCTCCACATGGAGGTCATTCAGGAGCGGCTGGAGCGGGAGTTTGACCTGGACCTGGTCACCACCCTGCCCTCCGTCATTTATGACGTGTACAAAACCGACGGAAGCCTGGTCCGGGTGGACAATCCTCACAATTACCCGGACCCGGCCTCCATCGAGCGGGCGGAAGAGCCCTATGTCAAGGTCAGCATCATCAGTCCAAACGATTACGTGGGGAATATCATGCCCATGTGCCAGGAGCGCCGGGGCGAATTCAAGGACATGCAGTATTTGGACACCCACCTGGTGGAGCTGCACTACCAGATGCCGCTGAACGAGATTATTTACGACTTTTTCGATACGCTGAAAGCCAATACAAAGGGCTACGCCTCCCTGGACTACGAGCTCTCCGGCTACCGCCCCAGCGAGCTGGTGAAGGTGGACCTGCTCCTAAACGGCGATCAGGTGGACGCGCTGAGCTTCATCGCCCACAAGGACAAGGCCTATCCCCGGGCCCGGAAGCTCTGCGAGAAGCTGAAGGAGAACATCCCCCGCCAGCTCTTCGAGGTGCCGGTGCAGGCGGCCATCGGCGGCCGGGTCATCGCCCGGGAGACGGTCAAGGCCATGCGGAAGGACGTGCTGGCCAAGTGCTACGGCGGCGACATCACCCGGAAGAAGAAGCTGCTGGAAAAGCAGAAAGAGGGCAAGAAGAAGATGCGGAGCCTGGGGTCTGTTCAGATTCCCACGGAGGCCTTCCTGGCGGTGCTGAAGCTGGACGAGTAGCCTTTACTCGCCCTTGCGGGCGGGGGAGGTTTCAGCCATGAAGATGGCTGGTCCTTTGCACCCCCCATTTTCTCTTTTTCTTCCAGAAGAAAAAAAGAAAACGGGCCGTGCACGGTCCAAAAGAGAAAAAGAAGTACGCCCCTGCGGGGGACGGAGGACAGGAGCCGCGCAAGGGGTTCTGACCGGTTTTTACGCATGTCTCCTGCCCGCGGCGTAGTGCGGGCGGGGGTGTCCCGCGCCGAATGGACCTGCTCCTCTTTTCGCTGCCGCACCCCGGTGGTTGAAGAAAATTAGAAGGTCTACCGTTTTTCAGCGGTAGACCTTCTTCTGCTTTTGGTGCGGGGATCTTCAAAGCCCGGTAAACGCAGCTTTACAGCAACCACCGGAGTGCGGCAGCAAAAAGAGGAGCTTGTCCATGCAGTGAAGAGCAACCCCCGCCGAATCCAATTACGCGAGGGTAGTCATTCTGGCTCTGCCATTCATTCAGCCGCGCCCCCGTATCGTCCCCCGTTACTTCTTTTTCTCTTTTGGACCGTGCACGGCCCGTTTTCTCTTTTCCTTCTGGAAGGAAAAGAGAAAATGGGGGGTGCAATGAACCAGCCATCTTCATGGCTGTAATCCCTCCCCGCCCGCAAGGGCGAGTACAAGGCCCCTCGGCAAGAGGCACTCAATCAGCCGATGCTGATAGCACTCACCGGGCACTCATCCCGGGCGCTCTGGGCCGCGTCCATGGCGCTGTCGGGGATTTCCCCGCCGTGGGCGAAGCCGTCGTCTCCCATGGTGAAGACCTCCGGGCAGTTCCCGGCGCAGAGGCCGCAGCCGATGCAGCTTTCATTTACTGTCGCGTTCATAAACGTCTCTCCAATCAAATAAAAAATTTGCCCCGTCCCAGAGGAACGGGGCGGCACCGGATAGTGTGCCTCATTTTTTAATTTTCACTCCTTCAAAACGTCCACCAGCTGCACGCCGTAATAGGAAAACAGCGCCGCGGCCTCCCGCCCGACCCGTTCTCCGGACACGGCGATGGGCACCGCCGGGGGACAGCTCACCGTGGGCGCGCCGCAGATCCGTCCCAAACTCTCCTCCGCCGGAACGGTCTCCTGGGGGGCGAACAGGGCCTCCCGGACGGAGAGAACCCGCTCTCCCCTGGCCGGGGGCGGGAAACCCGCCGGGGCGGCGGGAGCCCGGTTTTCCCCCAGGGCGGCGGAAACGCGGGCAAGGTCCTCCGGGGTGTTCTCCGGCGTGGTCATGAGGACCAGGAAATCCCGGTCCGCGTACTCGCACTCCCCGCCGCCCCGGCGGAGGCGGTCCGCCAAATCCAGTCCCGTCAGGCCCTTCGGGGCCCGGAGGGTCAGGCGCAAAGGGTCCGAAGGCTCCGTCTGCCAGCCTCTAGCGGAAAGGGTTTTCCCCAGGTCCTCCATGCGGCGGACGGCCTCTTTCAGACGGGCGGGGTACTCCTCCGATAAACAGCGGTTGCACAAATCCAGAGACGCCAAGGTCAGGTAGGACGGGCTGGTGGACCCGAAGAGGGCCAGGGCGGACCGGGCGCTCTCCCGAAACGCCGCCGGGACGGCCTTGGAAAGGTGCAGGTACGCCCCGCCGGTGAGAACCGGAAGGGTCTTGTGGGCGGAGTCGCAGCAGAGGTCCGCCCCCTGGTCCAGCGGATGAAGGGAGGGGGATAGAAAGCGCAGATAGGCCCCGTGGGCGTTGTCCGCCAGAAGCAGGGTCCCATGGGCATGGCACACCGCCGCCAGGGCGGAGATGTCCGCCAAGTTCCCCAGATAGTCCGGGCTGGTGACATAGACGGCGGCAGGGGGGGCAGGCAGGGCCCTCAGCGCCCGTTCCAGCCCCTCCGCCGTAACTGGGCAGGCGCAGAGGGAGCTTGTCCCCTCCTCCGGCCAGAGCCAAAGGGGCTCGAAGTCCAGCAGGGCGGCGGCGTGGACAAAGGACTTGTGGACATTCCGGGCGGCCAGAATCACCGGCGGCGTCCCGGCGGGGCGGTGCCGGAGGGCCAGGAACAGCATGGCCTTGATACACTGGCTGGACCCTTCGGTGGAGTAGAAGGTGGCCCCGGAGCCGAAGAGGGCGGCGGCGTTCCCCTCGCTCTCCGCGATGATGCCGGAGGCCTCATAGAGGGAATCCGCCCCGGCGACCTCCGTAATGTCCCACCGCTCGCAGCCCAGGGGCCCCGCACCCTTGTGCCCCGGCATGTGGAGCCGCCCCTCCCGCCGGTAGCCCTTCAGAAAGTCCCAGACGGGGGTGGTCATGCCTCCTCCGCCTCTTCCGCCAGGGCGGCCTGGAGCATGATGGCGCACTCCATCCGCTTGCGGAAGAGCTCACAGCCCGCCTCGTAGATTCCCCGGATGGAGCCGGAGGCGTGGTAGGCGTTGGCGGCGCAGCCGCCGGAGCAGTAGAGCCTGGCCCAGCAGTCCGCGCACGCGGGCCGGGCATAGGCGTTGCAGGAGCGAAACTCCTCCCGCAAAGCGGTATTCGTCACGCCCTTCCACACGTCTCCCAGCTTGTACGCCTCCTCCCCCACGAACTGGTGGCAGGGGTACAGGTCCCCCCAGGGGGTGACGGCCATGTACTCCGTGCCGGAGCCGCAGCCGGAGACCCGCTTATAGACGCAGGGCCCTCCCGTGAGGTCCAGCATGTAGTGGTAGAAGGTGATGGGACGGCCCTCCTTGTGCCGTTTCAGCATTTCCCTGGCCAGCAGCTCGTACTGGTCCTTGACCACCTCCAGGTCCTCCGCCGTCAGGGCCGCCGGGTCCCCCGGGGCGCAGACCACCGGCTCCATGGAGAGCTCGGTAAAGCCCAGATTCGCCATATGGAAGAGGTCCTTCGTAAAGTCCGGGTTCCGGTGGGTGAAGGTGCCCCGCATATAGTAGCGGCTTCCTCCCCGGACCTTCACCAGCTCCTGGAACTTGGGGACGACGCGGTCATAGCTGCCGTTTCCGGCGTAGTCCACCCGAAGGGCGTCGTGAATCTCCTTCCGCCCGTCCAGGGAGAGGACCACGTTGTCCATCTCCCGGTTGGCAAAGTCGATGACGTCTTCGTCAATGAGCATCCCGTTGGTGGTGAGGGTGAAGCGGAAGCGCTTGTGATGGGGCTCCTCCTGGGTCCGGGCATAGGCCACCAGGTCCTTCACCACCTGCCAGTTCATCAGCGGCTCGCCGCCGAAGAAGTCCACCTCCAGGTTCGTCCGGGTTCCGGAGTGGGCGATGAGGAAGTCCAGGGCCTGCTTTCCCACCTCGAAGCTCATGAGGGCCCGGTCCCCGTGGTACTTCCCCTGGCTGGCGAAGCAGTAGGAGCAGTTCAAATTGCAGGTGTGGGCCACATGAAGGCAGAGGGCCTTCACCACGCCGCCGGAGCGCTCTTTAAAGGTCCCGGCGATGTCCGAAAAGGTGTCGGGGGTGTAGAGCTGCCCGGACTTTACCAGGGCCTCCACGTCGGCGATACACTCCCGGAGCTCCGCCTCCGTCACATCCGGGCGGTCCGGGTATGTTTCCAGCAGCGCCCTCACGATGTCCTCCGGCGCGTGGTCCGGATAGAGGGCGATCACGTCATAGGCCACCTCGTCCACCACATGGACGCCGCCGGAGCAGCTGTCCAGGACGATGTTGTAGCCGTTCAGCTTGTATTGATGTACCATAAGGGAGTCCTCCTGTGTGAAATTCAAGGAAAAGCGCCGCCTCACCGGGCGGCGCTTCGGCTGTTTACTTCTGCTCGCACTTCTGGTTGGCGACGCCGCAGGAGGTCTTGCAGGCGGACTGGCAGGAGGTCTGGCACTCGCCGCAGCCGCCCTTCTTGGCGCTCTCGCAGAGACTACGGGTCTCCAAGGTCTTGATTCTCTTCATAGAAGCATCTCCCATCTGATAATTTGAACGCGTACCGCCGTTTCCTTTGGAAAAAGCGGCCTTTTGTTTGTGCAAGTTTAGCATAGAACCGCCGGAAAGTCAAGAGGGCCGGGAGCCTTTGCCTCCCCGGAAAAGGCACAGGGCCCCGCCGGCGAAGACGCACAGGTCCGCCAGGTTGAACACATACCGGTCCAGCGGCCCGGGAGCCCGGGGAAACTGGAGATAATCGCGGACCTGCCCGTCCCGGGTCCGCTCCCGGAGGTTGCTCAGCCCGCCGCCCAAAATCAGCCCCGCCCCCAGGGGACAGCGCCGCCGCCGGGCCCACAGCAGCCCCAGCGCCGCCGCCGAGGCCAGGGGCAGAATCTCCGCCGGAATGGGCAGGCTGAACGCCGCCCCCTCGTTCCAGACGGTTTTCAGCCGGACCCGGCCCCCCAGGCAGTCCCTCTCCCGCATGCCGCCGCGGTCCAGATACCAGCCGGCGGCGGCGCAGCCGGAAAATGCGGCCAGCGCGGTCAGCGTCGTTTTCATTCTTCATTCCTCCCGCTGTTTTTTCTCCGCCTTTTCCATGGCGGCCCGGAGGGCCCCGTGGCCATGGCGGTTGTTGCCGGCCAAGACCTGGGCGATGCGGCCCTGGACCTGCTCCATCTCCTCCCGGAAGGCGGAGGCCGACACCCGAAGGGCCCCGTGGCCCAAAATGATCAGCTGCTCCGGCCCGTCGGAGGTGGCGACCTTCACCCGGTAATGCCGGCCCAGCTCATAGGTGGCCCGCTCGATATAGGCGTCCGCCGTCTCCGCCTCCTTGGTGTAGACCACATGGATGTTGTGGTACTTCTCCACGGACCCCTGTCCTCCCCGGACCTTATAGGCGTCGAAGACGGCGATGACCCGGCACTTCTGATAGCCCTGAAAGTTGCACAGCAGATCGCAGAGGGCCTTCCGGGCGGCGTCCAGGCTCTCCCGGGCGATGGCTTTCAGCTCCTCCCAGGCGAAGATGATGTTGTACCCGTCCACCAGCAGGTACTCCGGCCGGTTGGGCTGGGGGCGGACCGGCCGGGCCTCCGCCGTCTCCGGGGAGACCGGGCGGCGGGGGGGCTTGGGCGGCAGGAAGTCCCGGCGCTTCCCCTTGCCGTAGGTCCGCTCGAAAATGGCCTGGAGCTCCTTGTCCTGCTCGATGGTCCCGGCGTAGGCGGCGCTCCGCCGGGTCTCGGGCTCTTTGGCCTCCTCCGGCGGGGCGCTGAGGCGGAGGCCGCCGGCGGTGTGGGCCTGGGCGGGGACCTCGTCCCACTTCACCGTGTAGCCCGCGCCGTGGGCGCAGAAAACGGAGTCCGGCGTGTTCTCCACGTCCCGCTCCGGGTCATAGCCCAAGGCCTCGACGACCGCCTCCGGGTCTCCGCAGGGCCGGCAGCCCGCGGGGCGGAGGCTCAAACGGCCCTGTCCCCGGGTGTAGGCGGCCACGTCCCGGGCGTAGTCCCCCATGGCGGCCACCGGGGCCTCCCCGGTGAGGACGGCCTCGTCCCCCAGGGTCTCCGGGGCCCCGGTCTCGCCGCCCATCTGCTGGATGTCGTTCAGGGCCCGGCCCAGCTGGGCGGCGGGAAGCTCCAGCCGGAAGGCGTACCAGGGCTCCAGCAGGACGCTCCGGGCGCTCATCAAGCCCTGGCGCACCGCCCGGTAGGTGGCCTGGCGGAAGTCTCCGCCTTCGGTGTGCTTCTCGTGGGCCCGGCCCGCCGTCAGGGTAATTTTCATATCCGTGATGGGTGAGCCGGTCAGGACCCCCAGGTGGGGCTTTTCCCAGAGGTGGGTCAAAACAAGGCGCTGCCAGTGGCCGTCCAGCTGATCCTCCGGGCAGACGGAGGCAAAGCGGAGGCCCGTCCCCCGGGGCAGGGGCTCCAAAAGCAGACGGACCTCGGCATAGTGCCGCAGGGGCTCGAAATGCCCCACCCCCTCCACCGGCGCGGCGATGGTCTCCCGGTACACCACCCGCCCCGCGCCAAATCGGGCCTCAATGCCGAAGCGCTCCCGGAGGCGGCGCTGCAAAATCTCCGTCTGAACCTCCCCCATCAGCTGGACCCGGATCGTCCCGGCGGTCCAGGAGACCCGGAGCTGGGGGTCCTCCTCCTCCAAAAGCCGCAGGGCCTTCAGGGCGGCGGAGGGGTCCGCCTCCGTTTCCATCTGATAGGCCAGCACCGGCTCCAGGGCCGGGACGGTCCAGGCGGTCTCATGCCCCAAGCCCTGGCCCGGCAGGGCCTTGGTCAGGCCGGTAACCGCCGCCACCGTCCCGGCGGGGGCCTCGTCCACGGGGCGGAACTTGACGCCGGAGTAGAGGCGGAGCTGATCCGCCTTCTCCTCCCAGATTTCCTCCTCCGGCATGTCAGGCTTGCGGTTGGTCAGTACGTCCTTGGCTTTCAGCACGCCGCCGGTGACCTTCATCCAGGTAAGGCGCGCCCCCCGGCTGTCCCGGGAGACCTTGAAGACCCGGGCCCCGAAGGCCTCCGGGTAATCCCGCAGGGGCGGGTGGCGGCGGAGGGCCTCCAGCAGCGCCTCCACCCCCTCCAGCTTCAGCGCCGAGCCGAAGAAGCAGGGAAACAGCTTCCGCCGCCGGATGAGCTCCGTCAGCTCCGCCTCCGGGACCTCCCCGGTCTCCAGATACCGCTCCAGCAGGGCCTCGTCGCACATGGCGGCCTCCTCCGCCAGCGCCTCCGGCGGCAGGGAGAAGTCCGCGCAGCCCCCGTCCAGGCGGCTTTTCAGCTCCTCCAGCAGCGCCCCCCGGTCCGTCCCCGCCAGGTCCATTTTGTTCACGAACAAAAACACCGGCACCTCGTACCGCTCCAGCAGCCGCCAGAGGGTCCGGGTATGGGCCTGTACCCCGTCGGAGCCGCTGATCACCAGCACCGCGCAGTCCAAAACCTGCAAAACCCGCTCCGCCTCGGCGGAGAAGTCCACATGCCCCGGAGTATCCAGCAGGGTGACCGCCAGGTCTCCCAGGGAGAACTCCGCCTGTTTGGAGAAGATGGTGATGCCCCGTTCCCGCTCCATCTCGTCGGTGTCCAAAAACGCGTCCTGGTGGTCCACCCGGCCCAGGCGGCGGATGGCCCCGCTTTGGTAAAGCAGGGCCTCGGAGAGGGTGGTTTTTCCGGCGTCCACGTGGGCCAGGACGCCCAAGACCAATTTGTTCATGCCGTCCCTCCCGTCAAAACGCGGCCCAGCCAAAGCAGGGCGTAAATCACCGGCTGGTGGAGCATGTAGAGGAGGAGCGAGCGCCGCCCCATGGCCGTGATCAGGGGGACCCGCCGGATCTCCCGGGGCTCCTCCGGCCGGAGGCGGAAGAGAAAATACCCGGTCAGGAACAGGAAGAACCAGGGCAGAAAGGAGAAATAGTCCGTGGAGAAGAAGTCCGCCGGGGGAAAGCCCGCAAACGCGGTGGCCAGGTCCCGGGCCCCGTCCCCGAAACGGAAAAACCGGGCCCCCTCAAAGCCAAGACAGCCGTCGTTCACATCCCGGAACACCAGAAACAGCAGGAAGCTCCCCGCCAGCCCCGCCCGGGGCGGGACCCTTTGGAGAAGCCCCTGAAACCCGTTTGCCAGCAGCGTGGAGGACCCCAGCAAAGTCAGCACGCCGAACAGCACCAGGTTTTCCGGCATCAGGGTCCAGGTGACGGCGGTGATGAGGGCCCCGCAGAAAAACACCGTCAGCCCCCGCCGGAGTTGATGACGGCCCAGCGCGAAGCAGTAGCCGGAGAGGAGAATGAAGGTCCAGCAGATGCTCTGCTGCCAGACATAGGCGGCAAAGCCGTGGTACCAGGGCCAGTCCGCGCCGAAGAGATACACCAGGTCCCAGGCGGCGTGATAGAGCATCATGCTGGCCAGGGCGCAGCCCCGGATGGTGTCTAAGACTTGATAGCGGCGGCGTTCCATGGAGCGGCCTCCTTTCTGGAGTGGGAAAAAGGGGGAGCGCCGCTCCCCCTTTTGGGTCTTTAATAGGCCACGCCCCAGTAAATATCGGTCTTGCAGGGCTTGCCGCACACGGGGCACACGCCCTCCGTGCCGCTCTGCTTCAGGGGCATGCAGCGGGAGCTGACCCCGGCCCGCTCCTTCATGGCCAGCTCGCACTCCAAAGAGCCGCACCACTTGGACCGCAGGAAGCCGCCCTTGCCCTCGGCGATGGCCTTGGCCTCCTCGGGGGAGGCGATGTCGAAGGTGTTGTCCTCCCGGTTCCGGAGGGCCATGGCGTACATGTTGTCATGGACCTCGTCCAGCAGCTTCCTCACCGTCTCCTCCAGCTCCGCCAGGGGGACCGTCACCTTCTCGCCGGTGTCCCGGCGGGCCACCACGCACTGCTCCTTCTCCATGTCCTTGGGGCCGATCTCCACCCGGAGGGGCACGCCCTTCATCTCGTATTCGGCGAACTTCCAGCCGGGGGAGTTGTCGGAGTCGTCCATCTTGGAGCGGACCCCGGCGGTTTTCAGCCGGTCCCGGAGGGCCGCCGCCGCGTCCAGCACGCCGGGCTTGTGGGACGCCACGGGGATGACCACCGCCTGGATGGGGGCCACCCGGGGAGGCAGCACCAGGCCGTTGTCGTCTCCGTGGGTCATGATGATGCCGCCGATCATCCGGGTGCTGACGCCCCAGCTGGTCTGGTGGGGGTGGTGGAGCTGGTTGTCCTTTCCGGTGTAGGTAATGTCGAAGGCCTTGGCGAAGCCGTCGCCGAAATAGTGGCTGGTGCCCGCCTGGAGGGCCTTGTGGTCGTGCATCATGCACTCCACGGTATAGGTCTCCTCCGCGCCCTTGAACTTCTCCTTGTCGGTTTTCAGGCCCCGGAGGACGGGCATGGCCAGGAAGTTCTCCATGAAGTCCGCGTAGATGTTGAGCATCCGCATGGTCTCCTCCCGGGCCTCCTCCTCGGTGGCGTGCATGGTGTGGCCCTCCTGCCAGAGGAATTCCCGGTGGCGGAGGAAGGGGCGGGAGGTCTTCTCCCACCGCAGCACGCTGCACCACTGGTTATAGAGCTTCGGAAGGTCCCGCCAGGAGTGGATGATATTGGCGTAATGCTCGCAAAAGAGAGTCTCGGAGGTGGGGCGGACACAGAGGCGGTCCTCCAGCTTCTCGCTGCCTCCCATGGTAATCCAGGCGCACTCCGGGGCAAAGCCCTCCACGTGGTCCTTCTCCTTCTGGAGCAGGGACTCGGGAATGAGCACGGGAAGGTAGACGTTCTCATGGCCCGTCTCCTTGAAGCGGCGGTCCATCTCGTTCTGGATATTCTCCCAGATGGCATAGCCGTAAGGCCGGTAAATAAACATGCCCTTGACGGAGGTGTAGTCAATCAGCTCCGCCTTTCTGCAAACGTCGGTGTACCACTGGGCGAAGTCCACGTCCCGGGCAGTAATGGCATCCACTTGTCTCTTGTCCATAGATTTCAAATCCTTTCCCATTTAAGGTTTCAACATAACCACCTTATTTTATCCGCCCGGGGCGGGATTGTCAACCGTTTCAAGGGGATTGGGACGCCTCCCATGGGAGCCTGGGTCCCGTCACCGGGGCGCGGCTTCCCGCCAGATGTCACAAACGCCCCGAACGAAGGGTTTCCAAGCCCCTGGAACCGGCATGGGTCACCGCGAATCGCCGGAGCGGAAGCACAAAACCAACCCGGCGGCGCCGGCCGCCACAGACGCGAGGGGAATCAGCACCCGTCCAATGTCCCCGCCGAGGATGGGAAGCCACGGGTCCATGACGGCGTAAACCGCCAGCTGGATCCCAATTAAAATCAAGGCAATGCCCCGAAGCTGCTGTTTCATAAACACACACCTTTCTGTCAAGTTTCCGCTCCGCAAAGCGGCAGGCCTCTTCTCACCCGGGCCGCCCTCACCGCCACGGCAGGGGGAAGGCCCGGAGAATCACCCGGCCGAAACAAACCAGCGACCGCCCCCCGGCGGCAGTCAGCATCAAATCCGCGTCCGCCCTGGCCCGGTTCAGGGAGAAGAGGTACACCATGCCCGCCGGGTCCTTGTAATACTGCTTGCAGAAGATGTCCCCATCTACGCAGAAGATGCCCACATCCCCGGCCTTCAGCGGGTCCCGGTTCACATACACCACGGATCCGTCGGCGATGAAGGGCGCCATGGAGTCCCCCTGAATCCGCACGCCGAACTCCGCCGCCGGGGGCACGTCCCCGGTCACGGGGATGTAGTCGAAATCCTCTCCAAAGGCCGGGGCGGCGTACCCGGCGGCGGCGGGGGTCCGGTAGAGGGGAATCATCCGGGGCTCCGCCGCCTCGGGGCCCGCCTCCGCCTCGTCCCGGTAGGCGCACAGCGCGTCCACCATCGTCCGCACCGTCTCCCGCCCCAGGGGGGACAGTCCCCGGTAATTCTCCAGCAGCCTCCGCTCCTTCTGGTCCAAGGGCTGCTTGTTGTGTTGAAAGCTGTCCTGAAACAGCGTGTTCGGGTCCACCTCCAGGGAGTCAAACAGCCGCAGCATGATCTCCTCCTTGGGAAAGCTGACCCCGGTCTCGTAATTTCCCACTGCGGAGGGAGAGACCCCCAGCAGCGCCGCCAGCTCCACCCTGGTCATGCCCAATTCCTTCCGCCGGTCCCGAATTCTCTTTCCCAGAGACATAAACCGCTCCCCTCCTTTTTTCCCCATCTTATCAGGCCGTCCAAAGCCTGTCAATCTATTTTTACAAGATTCTTGTAAAAACCCTCTTGACATCATCGAACATATGTGCTATTTTAGAGTCACCGCCAAGCTTCCTGTAATCCCGCCGCCCCTGTCCCCCATAAAAAAATCAACCGCGGACCCAGCAGCGCGGTCCGCGGTTGAAAGCGAAGAAATTCCCGCCACAGTGCAGTTTTCGGCAAAGCCGGAAACGGAACGGCGGCGGGAATTTCTGAGCTGGTGGGGGAAGGTGGATTCGAACCACCGAAGTCGTAGACAACAGATTTACAGTCTGCCCCATTTGACCGCTCTGGAATTCCCCCAGATATTGTATAAACTTGTGGAGCTGGTGGACGGACTCGAACCCCCGGCCTGCTGATTACAAATCAGCTGCTCTACCAACTGAGCTACACCAGCAGTTCCAACAGCAGTGTTTATTCTAGCAGACGGATTTCCATTTGTCAACAAAAATTTTTCCTATTTTCACGTTTTTTTAAAGGAGAGGATTGTACATGATTACCACAAACCGCCGCCTTCGGGGACAGGCCCTCCGCTGCACGCTGTGCGGCCGGGAAATTCTCCGGGGCGAGGAGTATTGGTCCTGCAACGGCCATCAGGCCTGCGCCGCGTGCCTGCCGGACCTGGCCCGGCGGGAGCTGGCCCCCTGCCGGGAGGTCCGGGGACGGGAGGCGCGGCTATGACCCTGTTTGAGATGTCGGCCTCCTATCGGGACAGCGCCGCCGCCATCCACGGGCGCATCGTGGAGCTGCGGGGCCTGGAGCGGGCCCAGGCGGACCCGGAGGCCGCCTTCCGCCTCCGCCGCCGCATTGACGAGCTGACCCCCCTCTGGCGGGAGGCCCGGGAACTGGCGGCGCTGACCGCCCACTACTACGACAGGAGTTATCACAAGCATGAAAAGTACACGCTATGACGGCCCCTTCGACACCAGGGCCAGCGAGTGGATCGGGGACCTGACGGTCTGGACCCGGCAGAACGCCGGGGACAACAGCGAACGGCTGGAGCGCCTCCGGCGGAACCTCCGCCAGGCCCGGGAGCGGGAGCTGACCCCCCGCCAGCGGCAAATGCTGGAGCTTTACTACGACCATGGGATGACCATCCCCCAGATCGCGGGAGAGCTGGGCCTGAACCGCTCCACCGTCTCCCGGACCCTCCGCCGGGCCCGGGACCGGCTCTACCGGTTCCTGCGCTACGCTTTGTAGACTTTCCACGGGAAAACCCAGGATTTTCCTGCCGTTTCGTCCATTCTGCCCCGCTTTTCCCCTTGCGGTTTCCCTTCGAAGCGGCTATAATCATAGCCAGCGTTTCCAAAAAAATAAACGATCACAGCCGCCCCGCGAAGCACCGGGGCGCGGGGGGAAATCCGGCGGTCCCGCCGGACCGGGAGGAACGATATGAAGGACATGATGTACAATTCCCTGCACAACCGCTGGCTGCGGCTGCTGGCCGCCATGCTGGGGGAGGGCGTGGTAGCCCTGGCCCTCCGCTTATTCATCGTGCCGCTGGGCCTGTACTCCGGCGGGCTGATGGGCTTTTGCCAGCTGATCCGCACCCTGCTCCACAACACCCTGGGCCTGGAGGCGGACATCGCCGGCGTCCTCTATTTTATCAGCAACATCCCCATCCTGCTGCTGGGCTGGAAGACCCTGGGGCCCCGGATGACCTTCAAGACCATCGCCTGCACGGTGTCCTTTTCCCTCTTCTACAGCATCATCCCCTCGCCGTCCCTCCCCATTGTGGACGACTACCTCACCTCCTGCCTGCTGGGGGGCATCATCGTGGGCATCGCCAGCGGCATCGTGCTGACCTGCGGCGGCAGCGGCGGCGGGCTGGACATCGTGGGCCTCTGCCTGAGCAAGCGGGGCAGCCGCTTCACCGTGGGGAAATTCTCCCTGACGGTCAACTTCTTCCTCTACGCCGCCTGCCTGGTTCTCTTTGTGCCGGAGGTGGCCATCTACTCCGTCATCTACAACTTCTTCTCCGCCATGGTGCTGGACCGGATGCACCAGCAGAACGTGAACGTCCAGGCCATGATTTTCACCAAGGAGGACGAGAAGGAGCTGGGCCGCTTCATTATCGAGAAGCTGGGCCGCAGCGTCACCTATTGGGAGGGCACCGGGGCTTACAGCGGGAAGGGGCTCCATGTGCTGGTGGTGTGCCTGTCCAAGTTCGAGATTGAGGATCTGCTCCACGCGGTCCACGCCCGGGACGACCACGCCTTCGTCACCGTCCAGGAGCGGGTCCGGGTCTTCGGCAACTTCGTGCGGAAGCTGGAGTGACCGGGGAAAAGCATCCGGAGAAAGACAAACGGGAGGACCGCCATAGGCGGTCCTCCCGTTTTGCCCTTCCGCCGGGTCCATCCGGCTCTTTACAGCACCTCGCCCCTGCCCTCGATCAGCTCCGCCATAATCTGCGCCCCAAAATGGAAGGCGAACCGGAAGCGGTCAAAGTACATCCTATCCTCGACTTCGCTTCTCGCGTCTATGTACGCGCCCAGCAATTCCTGTTGTTCCTCCGTCAAGGAGGCGGTGAGCCGCTCCAGCTTTTTCTCTCGGACGCGGGCCGCCGCGCCAAAGGGCGAGTCCTGGCTGTAGATTTTTTCCCGGGGCAGGTCAAAAAGCATTTCCAGAATGTTTTCCACCTTTGGACCATCCTTTCGTTTTTCATTTTTAACCGATACCGCTTGAAAGGAGAGACGGCGCATGATATAATATTTACGCCACCTTTGCCTTTTGGCAATGATCGGCCTGGGGAAGCGGCGGTACTTTAGCGAGTGGATGCCGCTTCCCTCATTTTTCTTGTAGGCTCTCATACAGGCTGTGAACACCGCGTCTCAAAACCTCGGAGCGTGTGATATTGAGCTTTGCCATGCAATACTCAATTTTTTCCATGGTTTCCTTGTCGGCTCGTGTTTTAATCTGCGTGTCCAAGGGTTTCTCTGGATGGGGGCCCGGTTTTTTTCGTGCCAAACAGCTTCACCTCCAACTTGGGGCACAAGTTAATTCTACAACTCGGGCCCCAAGTTGTCAACACCTGTTTTCATTTGAATTACACCCCTTCTATCGGAGGTTGAGAAGATTCCGGGAACCGGCCCGGTCGGGGGACCGGGCCCCACAAAAAAACGGACCGCCCTCTGGGCGGCCCGCTTTTTGCGTCCGGCAGATTTATAATCCCGTTCCCTCCAAGATTTCCCGAACCCGGAGAACGTCCCCCGCCACGGAAAAGCGCACCTCCAGCCCGGCGAAGCGGAAGCCGTAGACCCGCTCCGGGTCGTCCTGGTACCGGGGCCGGGGGTCCAGGGCCAGCACCGCCCGGAGGGCCTCCCGCCGCTCCGGCGGGACCTTCTCCCAGATTTCCGGCAAACACTCCACCGCCAGCGTCTCCCCGGCGGGGGCGGAGGCAAAGCCCCCCACGGCCTCCGGGCGGCAGTCGGCGTAGGGGAGGTAGGGCTTGATGTCCAGGATGGGCGTGCCGTCCATCAAATCCGCCCCCCGGACCCGGAGAACCGTCCCCCACTCCCGGGTATCCTCGATTCCCGCCAGCGTCACGGCGGACAGGGCGATGGGGTTGGGCCGGAAGGGGGACCGGGTGGCGAAGACCCCCAGCCGGGCGTTGCCCCCCAGCCGGGGCGGGCGGACCGTGGGGGACCAGCCCTGCCGGACGGCCTGGTCAAACACCCAGATCAGCCACACATGGGAAAAGCCCTCCAGCCCCCGGAGGGCGGCGGGGTCCCGGTACTCCGGCTCAAAGACCACCAGAGCCTCCAGGGCCTCCACCAGACCGCTCTGGCGGGGGACGCCGAACTTGCCTTCAAACTCGCTGTGAATACGGGCGACGGGCTTCATGGAAAATTCCCGAGACATAGGCGGAACCTCCTTTCCTCTGCCGCATAGTATACAGGAGACGGCGGCAAAAGGGAAGCCCCGATGGATGTAGTCCGGACCGCCCAGCGCGCCGGGGGCCCGGTGGGGAAACGCGTTTAAAACGCCCGGTCGATGGCGTCTCCGGCGTCGTCCACGGCATTGCGGACGGACCGCCCGGCGTCATCCACGGCGTCCCGGGCATCGTCCATCAGCCCGCCGTCATAGCCGTCCCGGTCTCCGCCGTAGCCGCCGGTTCCGCCGTCGTAGCCGTTGGTTCCGCTGTCGTAGCCGCCGGTTTGTCCGGTGGAATCGTACGTGCCCGCGGTCCCGTTGGTCTGGCCGCCGCCGCAGGCGGTAAGGCTGACCGCCAGCAGCAGGGACGCCAGCAGGAACATCCAAGTCTTTTTCATGGGATACTCCTCCTTCGATCTTTCCGGTCCCGGGCCCCGCCGCTCCGGCGGAGCCCGAAACCGTCCCGTCAAAGAAGCTCGCGGGCAGGCGCCCCAAGATGCTTTGACGGTCCGCGGAACGGGAAAGCCGCCCCGCGTTCACGATACCCGAGTGGTATTGTCCCCGGTTCCCCTCCGGCAAACCGTGGGACTTTCAGGAGGCGGATCCTTTTTTTAGAAAACGGCGTCCCCTGCGGCATGAAGCGTCTTCCCCCGCCATACATATAAAATAAGGAGCGCCGCCCGGTAAAAGGCGGGTGGCGCTGTTCCTGGAATATTTTTCTCTGGCAAGTTTAAAATTCAGCATAATGACGTATAATTTTATGCAAAGTTGGCACATTCTCACAAAAAGAATTTTACTGCCACGGAAAATTTTTTAAAATGTTTGTGCAATTGTCCATTGACGGGAGACGGAAAAGCGGTTATGATGGTAACGTAAAGACTCGTGGGCAACCATTCCCATTTTGATTCGACACAAAAAAGGAGAGCTGCAACATGTATACGCAGGAAATCACGGTCAACAACGAAGTTGGCTTGCATGCCCGCCCCGCCACATTCTTTATCCAGAAGGCCAACGAGTTCAAAAGCGGCATCTGGGTTGAGAAGGAGGACCGCCGTGTCAACGCCAAGAGCCTGCTGGGCGTGCTGTCCCTGGGCATCGTGAAGGGAACTCCCATCACCCTGATCGCCGACGGCAGCGATGAGAAAGAGGCGGTCACCGCGCTGGTGGATCTGGTGAAAGACAACTTCGGAGAGTAATGAACCGTCCCCGTGCTGCCCGTCAGCGCGGGGTGGTCTTTTTTATTGGGCCGCGCCCGGAAAGGGAACGCCTCTCCGGGGGACGGCGGTTCCGGCAGAAGGGCGGACACGCAGGTCCGCCCCAGGCTGTCGAAAAAGTGTTTTCGCCAGCCTGAGCAAGTTTTCAGACCTTTAAAAAAGTTCTGAAAACTTCCGATTGAAAACGAAAGGAACCCTTCCTGGGTTCCTCTCGTAACTCTCTTCCTTCCCGTTGATGGAGTTTTTACTGTTTTTCGACACTCTGGGGCGGACACGCAGGTCCGCCCTTCTGCCCCGAATGCAATTCCCCCGGAAGCCCTGTTAACCAGCAAAGGAGGCCACGCCATGACCAAGGACGAGCTGAAAGAGAAGGCCAACGACCTGCCGCTTTTGCCGGGGGTCTATCTGATGATGGACAAAACCGGAAAGGTCATTTATGTGGGGAAGGCGAAGCGGCTCAAAAACCGGGTCAGCCAGTATTTCCAGGACAGCGCCTCCCACACGGTCAAGACCCGGCAGATGGTCTCCCAGATCGACCACTTCGACACCATCTTCGTCTCCAGCGAGTTCGAGGCCCTGGTGCTGGAAAACTCCCTCATCAAGCGGCACATGCCCCGTTACAACATTCTGCTCAAGGACGACAAGGGCTATCCCTTCGTCCGCCTCTCCCGGGAACGGTATCCCCGGTTCACCATGGTGCATAAATGGGCCAACGACGGGGCCAAGTATTTCGGCCCCTTCGGCGGGCGCTTTGAGACCCGGCAAGCCCTGGACGCGGTGTGCGCCGCCCTGCGGCTCCCCACCTGCAACCGGAAATTCCCCCGGGACATCGGGGCGGAGCGGCCCTGCCTGAACTTCCACATGGGCCGGTGCGACGGCTTCTGCCGCCCGGAAATGACGGAGGAGGAGTACAACCGCCGCATCCGCCAGGCGGCGCAGATGTTGGAGGGGAAGGCCAAGGAGCTCCTCCGGGAGATGACGGGCGAGATGGAGGCGGAGGCGGAGGCCCTGCGGTTCGAGCAGGCGGCGGCCCTCCGGGACCGGATCAACGCCATCAGCGCCCTTTCCAAAAAGCAGACGGTCATTGCCGGGCTCTGCGCCGACACGGATATCTGGGGCCTCTGCCGGGGAGCGGGGAAGTGCTGCTACGCCGTCCTCCACATGGAGGAGGGGAACCTGGCGGGCCGGGAGACGGAGCTGTTCACCGCCCCCATGGAGGAAGGGCAGGAGGAGATGCTCTCCGCCCTGACGGCCCAGTACTACCTGCCCCGGGCCATTCTGCCCCATGAGATTCTGCTGCCCTTCGAGACGGAGGGGTACTGCGAAAACCTCTCGGAGGTCCTGACAAAACGGGCGGGGCACAAGGTCTGGGTCCACGTCCCCCAGCGGGGGGAGAAGGCGTCCCTTATGGCCATGGCCCAGCGGAACGCCGCCGAGGAGGCGGAGCGGGCCACCACCGCCGAGGAGCGGGTGGCCCACACCCTGGAGCTTTTGACGAAGATGCTGGACCTCCCGGCCCCGCCGAAGCGGCTGGAGTCCTTCGACATCTCCAACACCGGGGGCAGCGACATCGTGGCCTCCATGGTGGTCTACAGCGGCACAAGGCCCTTGAAGAGCGCCTACCGGCGCTTCCGCATCAAGGACCTGGAGGGAAGCCCCGACGACTACGCCTCCATGCGGGAGGTGCTCCGGCGGCGGCTCCAGCGGGCGGCGGACGGGGACGAGAAGTTTCTGCCCCTGCCGGACGTGTTTTTGATCGACGGCGGCGTCACCCACGCCCAGACGGCCCTCAGCGTGGCGGAGGCGTTTGGGGTAACCGTCCCCATCTTCGGCATGGTGAAGGACGACCGGCACCGGACAAGGGCCCTGGTGACCCCGGAGGGCCGGGAGATCGGCATTGTGGGAAATCAGGCGGTGTTTTCCCTCATCGGGCAGATTCAGGAGGAGACCCACCGCTTCGCCATCACCTACCACCACGAGAGCCACGGGAAAAGCGCCATGCGCTCCGCCCTGGACGGCATCCCCGGCGTGGGGCCGAAACGGCGGGAGGAGCTTAGGAAGAAGTTTGGGACCATCAAGGCCATCCGGGAGGCGGAGGTGGAGGCCCTGGCGGCGGTGGTGCCAAGACCCGCCGCGGAGGCGGTTTGGAGGCATTTTCACCCGCCGGAGGGGGAGTGATGCTCGCCCTTCGGGCGGGGGGGATTGGATACCAGCGATGGCTGGTTCATTGCACCCCCCATTTTCTCTTTTTCTTCCAGAAGAAAAAGAGAAAACGGGCCGTGCACGGTCCAAAAGAGAAAAAGAAGTATCGCCCCTGCGGGGGGACGAAGGACGGGGGACGCGTAAGAGGTGCTTCCTCCGGGTACGCATGTCTTCTGCCCGCGGCGTGGTGCGGGCGGGGGTTTTGGTGGTTGACGAATGGACTTTCTCCTCTTTTCGCTGCCGCTAACCTGGTATATGATGAGAGAAAACGACCGAAGGGTTTTTGCCCTTCGGTCGTTTTGGTGCGCTGAGACTTCGTTGCCGTCGCTCCGGCCCGGTTTATCACCAGGCTGCCGGAGCGCGCGAAAGTTCTTTGGATACTTTTCCCCTTCGGGGACGTACTCCACTAAGATTTTGCTCCGCAAAATCAAGTGTCGTTACAGTCTTTCAAGAACGTATCACTTCGCGGCCTTGGCAGCCCGGATGGCCTCGGTCAGCAGCGGGGTGACCTTGAACAGGTCGCCACAAATGCCGTAGTCCGCGATCTCGAAGATCGGGGCCGTGTCGTTCTTGTTCACCGCGATGATGCACTCGGAGTCCTGCATGCCGGCCTTGTGCTGAATCGCGCCAGAGATGCCCAGGGCCACGTACACCTTCGGATGCACCGTCTTGCCCGTCTGGCCCACCTGATGGTCCGCGCTCAGCCAGCCGCTATCGATGGTGGCACGGGAGCCGCCCACTACGCCGCCAAGCTCCGCCGCCAGCTCTTCCGCCAGCTTGATGCCGCCCTCGACGTCCTTGCTGATGCCGCGGCCCACGGACACGATGAAGTCCGCGCCAATCAGGTCCACCAGCTTCTTGGCGGCCTTCACCACCTCGGTGACCTCGGTCTGCACGTCCGCCTCGCTCAGGGTGAAGGCGGGCTTTTCAATGACGCAGGCGTCGGCCTTGGCCTGATCGAAGGGATTCTTCTTCATAACGCCCGGGCGCACCGTCGCCATGCAGGGACGGAACCGGGGGCAGATGATGGTGGCCATCAGGTGGCCGCCGAAGGCCGGACGGGTCATCTTCAGGTTCCGGTCCTCCATGTCCCACTTCTGGCCGTCCACATCGAGCGTGGAGGCTTCCCGCAGGAACTGGATGTAATTAGCCACGTCGATGTCCAGGTGGGTGCAGTCCGCGCACAATCCGGTGTGCAGCCGGGCCGCGCAGCGGGGCGCCAGGTCCCGGCCGATGTTGGTGGCGCCGATCAAGAAGGCCTCGGGCTTCAGCTCCTCGATCACGTCGCAGATGACCTTGGCGTAGGCGTCCGTGTTGTAGACAGACAGCATGGGGCTCTCGCAGACATAGACCTTGTCCGCGCCGTAGCCGCCCAGCTCCTTGGCCGCGGCCTCAATGCCCTCGCCGCCCAGCAGCAGGCCGCAGAGGTTCACGCCCAGCTCGTTGGCCAGGTCCCGGCCCTTGGAAATCAGCTCGAAGTCGGTGGGCATCAGCTTGCCCTCGCGCTGCTCGCAGAAGACCCAAACGTCCTTGAAGGCAGCGATATCCGCACTGTTGAAATTAGACATGTTCTATATACTCCCTTCTCAGATAATGTGTTTGCCGGCCAGGATGGAAGCCAGCTTCTCGCAGGTCTCCTTGCCGTCGCCCTCCAGCATCATGCCGGCGCCCTTCTGGGGGGGCGTGAAGCTCTTGAAAATGTTGGTGGGAGAGCCCTTGAGGCCGATGGTGGAGGGGTCGATCAGCTTGTGGTCCTTGAGCTTTTCAAAGTCGAAGGTCGCCAGGGGCTTGTTGTAGGTCTCGTAGATGCCGCCGATGGACATATAACGGGGGTTGTTCAGCTCCTTGATGCAGGTCAGGAGGCAGGGGGTTTTGACCTTGATGGTCATATAGCCGTCCTCCAGCATCCGCTTGACGGTGATGTTTTCCCCGTCCTTGTGGATGTCGGCGGCGTAGGTCACCTGGGGCAGGCCCAGCTTCTCGGCAATCTGGGGGCCCACCTGGGCGGTGTCGCCGTCGATGGCCTGGCGGCCGCACATGACCACGTCGTCTTTTTCCACGCCGATGGTGTCAATGGCGGCGGCGAGAATCTGGGAGGTGGCGTAGGTGTCGGAGCCGCCGAACTCCCGGGCGGAGACCAGGACGCCCTCGTCCGCGCCCATGGCCATCAGCTCCCGGAGCATGGAGGCCGCGGGAGGGGGGCCCATGGTGACCACAATCACCTTGCAGCCGGTTTCGTCCTTCAGCTTCAGGGCGGCCTCTACAGCGTTCATGTCGTCGGGGTTCGTGATGGTCTGCATGGAAGCCCGGTTCAAGGTGCCGTCGGGATTGACGGCCACCTTGCCGGAGGTATCGGGGACCTGCTTGACACAGACAATGATTTTCATAGTCGTTTCCTCCTCCTCTTACAGTCCCATATTCGCGGAGATGACAATGCGCTGGACCTCGGACGTGCCCTCGTAAATCTCGGTGATCTTGGCGTCCCGCATCATGCGCTCCATGGGATAGTCCTTGGTATAGCCGTAGCCGCCGAACATCTGGAGGGCCTTGGTGGTGGTCTTCATGGCGTGCTCGGAGCACCAGAGCTTGGCCATGGCGGCCTCCTTGGTGTAGCGGACGCCCTGTCCCTTGAGGGTGGCGGCCTGATAGGTCAGGAGGCGGCCCGCCTCACAGCCCATCTCCATGTCGGCGAAGGTGAACTGGGTGTTCTGGAACTTGGAAATGGGCTTGCCGAACTGGACGCGGCCCTTGGTGTACTCCTTGGCCTCGTTCAGCGCGCCCTCGGCGATGCCCAAAGCCTGGGCCGCGATGCCAATGCGACCGCCGTCCAGGGTCTGCATGGCGATGGAGAAGCCCTTGCCCTCTTTGCCCAGCATGTTCTCCTTGGGGACGATGCAGTCGGTGAACACGATCTCGGCGGTGGGGGAGCCGTGGAGGCCCATCTTCACCTCGTGCTTGCCCACAGAGAAGCCGGGGAAGCCGCTCTCCACGATGAAGGCGGAGATGCCCTTGGTGCCCTTGGTCTTGTCGGTCATGGCGAAGACCACGAAGACATCCGCCACATAGCCGTTGGTAATGAAGATTTTGGAGCCGTTCATCACGTAGTGGTCGCCTTCCAGCTTGGCCTCGGTCTGGCCCTTGGAGGCATCGGAACCGGCGTTGGGCTCGGTGAGGGCGAAAGCGCCCACCTTATGGCCGGTGGTCAGCATGGGGAGGTACTTCTTCTTCTGCTCCTCGGTGCCGTGGGTCAGGATGGGGTCGCAGCAAAGGCCGTTGTGGGTGGCCACGATGTCGCCGGTGGAGGCGCACTGCTTGCTCAGCTCCTCGATGCAGATGGCGGAGGCCAGGGGGTCCGCGCCGGTGCCGCCGTACTCCTTGGGCACGCACATGCCCATAACGCCCAGGTCGAACAGCTTCTCGATGTTCTCCCGGGGATACTCGCTGTTCAGGTCGGTCTCAGCGGCGATGGGCTTCACTTCGTTCTCGGTGAACTCAGCCATCATCTTCCGGATCAGCTGGTGCTCACGGCTCAGATTGAAATCCATGTGATGTTCTCTCCTTTTATGTAGAATAAAAATAATGGGACTACCGTTGTAGGCTTCCTCAAGCCCCCCGTCCCCCCGCAGGGGAGGGGGAATGCTCAAGGGGGGACGCCAGTCCCCTCTTGAAAAGAGGCGGAAGGAATGGAGCGGGCGGAGTCCTCGCCGCTAGGCGGGGACGCAGCAGAGCGGAATTTCTTCCGCCTCACTGGATACCGGCGATGTCCTTGGCAAACTGCTTCTTGCCCTGGATGTTGCCCTGCCGGGCGATCATGATGCGCTGGGCCTGGGGCGAGCCCGCGCCGTGCATGGACTCCGTGCGGTAGCCTACCGCCGCCGCGCCCAGGCACATGTTCTCCAGGAAGCGCATGACGCGCTGGCGGTCCTCGGTGGAGACGCCCTCCCGGGCGGCGAAGAACTTGTTGCAGATGTCCCCGATGGTCTCGCCGTTCCGGCCCACCACGGTGCCGGACTCGAAGTCCTTCTGAGAGGGCATGGTGACCATCAATCCTCCGGCCACATCCTCGGCCAGGCGGACGATCTCATAGGGGAAGCGGGTGACGTTCTGCTTGCAGACGTTGGCAAGCAGCAGGTCAATCTGGTAGTTGCCCGCCTTGGTCTTGAAGCCCTGGGAGGAGCAGGCGATGCCGCAGCAGTACAGCGTCTCGTTCAGGTGGGTCATCTCGATGAGCTTATCCTTGACGGCGGAGGCCTTTTCCACGCCGTTGTACTCCGCGGCCAGCGCGGTTGCGCCGATGACCACGTCGCCCACGCCCACCTTGCAGCCGCCGTAGCTCTGGCGGTGGTAGCCCGCGAAGCGCTCCACGATCATGCCCGCGAACTCATACTCGCCGTTGAGGAAGATGTACTCGTTGGGGATGAACACGTGGTCCAGCACCACCAGGGCCTCCTGGCCGCCGAACTTGGCGTTGCCCACGTCGATGCTGGCGCCCTCTTCCATTTTCCGGGTGTCGCAGGACTGACGGCCATAGATCATGTACATGCCCTCGGCGTCGGTGGGGCAGGCGAAGGAGACGGCCCAATCCTTGTCCGCCTCACCCATGGAGATGGTGGGCATGAAGATGTGCCAGTGGGAGTTGATGGAGCCGGTCTGGTGGCACTTCGCGCCGCAGACCACGATGCCGTCCTCCCGGCGTTCCACCACGTGGACGTACATGTCCGGGTCCGCCTGCTGGCTGGGAGCCTTGGAGCGGTCGCCCTTGGGGTCCGTCATGGCCCCGTCCACGGTGAGGTCGTTGTCCTGGACCATGGTGATAAAGTTTTTGAAGTTTTCGTGATAGTGGGTGCCGTACTTCTCGTCGATCTCATAGGTAGAGGAGAACACGGCGTTGAAGGCGTCCATGCCCACGCAGCGCTGGAAGCAGGAAGCGGTCTTCTGGCCCAGCAGACGCTGCATCTTCACCTTGTTGATGAGGTCCTCGGTGGACTGGTGGAGGTGGGTGAAACGGTTGACGGTGCGGCCCGTCAGGCTGGACTTCACGGTCATGAGGTCCGCGTACTGGGGATCCTGGGCCAGGGCGTAGGTCATGGCGACGCAGTTGATAGAGGGGCGGATCATGGGGTGGTCCACCCAGTTCTCGATCTTCTCGCCGAACATGTAGACCCGGGTCTTGAGCTTGCGCAGGCTCTCGATGTATTCTTGAGCGGTCATTAAGGCCATTCTTTATTTCCTCCTAGTTTTAATGGGGTATTGCCGCACCCCTCAAATCCGTTCCGGACGGGCTTTGCCTGACCGGAACTCCACTGCCCGCGTCATGGGGCGCGTCACGTTCGCCAAAGGGTTCCCGCCGGAGCCGTGCGGGTCCGGTGGGAACGGAGAAAGGAATGAAACACGCGGAATTTTCGTCGGGAGGCGGAAATGGAGCGAAGTGAAATTCCTTTCGACGAGGTGAGGGGGTTCAGCGGAGCCGCGTCAAAGGCGCGGCGGAGCGTCTAAGGGGGACGCAGTCCCCCTTGGACTCAGTCGTTTGCCAGGCCCATCAGCTCGTCACGGAAGATACGCTCGTCCATGAGCTTCAGGTCCTCGCTGATCTGCGGCATGAACTCCATCTGGTCCAACACCTGGGTCTGGAGGTCGATGCCGGGGGCAATCTCAATCAGGGTCACGCCCTCGGGCCGGAGCTCGAAGACGGCCCGCTCGGTGACGTACAGCACGGGCTGGCGAACCTTATTGGCGTAGACGCCGGAGAAGGTGATGTGCTCCACCTGGTTGACAAACTTTTTCTTCGCGCCCTCCTGGGTAATGACCAGCTTGCCGTCCCGGCACTCGGTCTTCAGTCCCTTGGCGGTGAAGGTGCCGCAGTAGACCACTTTCTTGGCGTTCTGGGTGATGTCGATGAAGCCGCCCGCGCCCGCCAGCCGGGTGCCGAACTTGGAGACGTTCAGGTCGCCGTTGGGGGCCGTCTCGGCCAGGCCCAGGAAGGCCACGTCCAGACCGCCGCCGTGGTAGAAGTCGAACTGGACGTTGTGGTCCAGAATGGCCATGGAGTTGGCCGCGCCGCCGAACTGGGTGCCGCCGTAGGGCACGCCGGCGATGGAGCCCGCCTCCACCGTCAGGGTCATCTTGTTGGAGATGCCCTCCTCGGCGGCCACGTTGGCGATCTTTTCCGGTGCGCCGGTGCCCAGGTTCACAATGGCGTCCTGAGGCAGCTCCATGGCGGCCCGGCGGGCCAGAATCTTCTTGGCGTCCAGGGGGATGGGCGGGATGGCGTCCACGGGAATGCGGAACTCGCCGCTGAGCGCCCCGTCGTAGGGCATGCCGAGGCACTGGTTGTTGTCCTCAATGGAGCCCACCACCACGGCGTCCACATAGATGCCGGGAATCTTCACCAGCCGGGGATCCAGGCTTCCGCCCTGGACGATCTTCTCCACCTGAACAATGACGATGCCGCCGGAGTTCTTGGTGGCCTGGCACTGGGCCGTCACGTCCAGAGGACCGATCTCTCTATGTACCGTGCAGTTGCCGTACTCGTCGGCGTAGCTGCCCCGGACCAGGCAGACATTGATGGGGATGGGCTTGTACAAAAGCCGCTCCTCTCCCTCGATGTTCACCAGCTTTACCAGGTCCTCCTTGGTGACCTCGTTCAGCTTGCCGCCGCCGTTCCGGGGGTCGGCGAAGGTGTACAGGCCCACATGGGTAATGGTGCCGATGTTGTGGGCCGCGATGTCCCGGTACATGTGGGTGATCACGCCTTGCGGCAGGTTGTACGCCTCCAGCTTGTTGGCCAGGGCCAGCTCGCCCAGCTTGGCCGCCCGGTCCCAGTGGCCGCCCACAACCCGGCGGCACATGCCCTCGTGGCCGAAGTGGTCGCCGCCGGTGCCGTCCCGGTGGCCCTGTCCCGCCGCGAAGAACAGCGTCAGGTCCTTGGGATGTCCGGTCTCCACAAAGCGCTGCTCCAGCGCCTTGGTCAGCGCCTCGGGGCAGGCGCAGCTGACGAAGCCGCCGGTGGAGACGGTGTCGCCGTCTTTGACCATCAAAGCCGCTTCCTCAGCGGTAATCACGCGTACTTTTTTCATGCTTTCCGAACTCCTTTTCCTGTGATAGAATGGACTTGAATCGGACTCCTAAATTGGGGCGGACCGATGTTGTCCGCCCCTGCGGGCGTCTTGCGGAGCAATCCCATTTTACTTGTTCTGGAAGTGCTTCTCCTTCCGCTTCTCCAGGAAGGCGCCCATGCCCTCCTTCTGGTCCTCGGTGGCGAAGCACATGGCGAAGAGCTCGTTTTCCAGGGCGATGCCGTCGTCAATGTCCATCTGCATTCCCCGGTCAATGCAGGCCTTGGAATACTTCACCGCGATGGGCGCGTTGGCGGTGAAGGACTGGGCCATCTTCACGGCGGCGTCCATCAGCGCCTCGGGGGCGTAAACCTCGTTCACCAGGCCGATGGCCTTGGCCTCGTCGGCGCCGATGACCTTGCCGGAGAAGATCAGCTCCTTGGCCTTGGCGATTCCGACGCGGCGGGGGAGGCGCTGGGTGCCGGAGAAGCCGGGGGTGATGCCCAGGCCCACCTCGGGCTGGCCGAACTTGGCGCCGCCCTTGCCCTCGGCGTTGGGGCCGGCGGCCAGGATGATGTCGCAGCTCATGGCGATCTCGCAGCCGCCGCCCAGGGCGAAGCCGTTCACCGCGGCGATGGTGGGAATCTCCAGCTTCTCAATCCGGCGGAACAGGGCGCTGCCCCGCTGGCCCCACTTGCGGCCCTGGGCCACGTCCATGGGCTTCTGCTCGCCGATGTCGGCCCCGGCCACGAAGGAACGGCCCTCGCCGGTGAGGATGAAGGCCCGCAGGTCCGCGTCCTTCTCCACCTCCGAGATCAGCGCCTCCAGGTCGGCGATGACCTGGGAATTCAGGGCGTTCAGCGCCTCGGGACGGTTGATGGTAGCGATCCCGATGTTGTCTTTCTTTTCATAGCGAACGGTCTGATACATGATTGGGTTCCTCCTTCATTTTTTCGGGGACGGCCCCGTTTTGTCCGAGGCTTATTATAGCAAATCCCGTGCCAATTCCGCAAGCCGCAGATTCTTCCGGAGAGGCCAGTTTCCTGTTCACATTGCCAAAAAATCGGGGGCTCTTTTCTACGTTTGGACGGAGGCTGTTCTCCGGAATTTGGAAGGGCTATTCAAAAATGAATAGCCCTCCGGAGGGGATGCCGCCGGACAGGGCGGCGGGGTCTTTGTGAAAATCCCAGACTCCGGGGCATTCTTTCTGTCGAAACCGCTCAAAAGAGGCGGTTGATCCCGCCGTTTTATTCATTTATGAATAGAACCTATTCATTTGTGAATATTTTTCAGGGTACTCCGCCTTTCCCGGCAGAGGGCGAAAAAAATTTTTTCCTGTTTTTGAAGAATCCGGGCCCGCTGTCTCGTATGATGGGTGTCGGACGACAGAGGCCCGCGTCCCGGCGGGCCTGAGAGGGGGTGGTGAAACGGCGTGGCGGTCATTTCAAAAGAGTGCTTCACGGAGCTGGTCCTGCAATACGAGCGGCTGGTGTACACCGTCTGCTTCCAGCTGGTCCGGGACGCCGCCGCGGCGGAGGACCTGACCCAGGACACCTTCCTCTCCGCCTACCTTCACCGGGAGGACATCCCGGAGGGCTACGAGCGGCAGTGGCTAGGCCGCGTCGCCGCCAACAAGGCCAAGGACCATCTGCAAAGCGCCTGGAACCGCCGGACGGTGCTTCCCGGAGACGAGGAGCTGGCCCGGGGACTGGCCCCGCCCGCCGAGGAGGCGGTGCTGCGGCGCAGCGCGATGGCAGACGTTCAGCGGGCTTTGGGGGAGCTGAAGGAGCCCTACCGGCAGGTGTGCCGTCTGTGCCTGCTGGAGGAGCGGTCCCCGGAAGAGGCGGCCCTGGCCCTGGGCAGGCCGGTGAAAACCGTTTATACACAGCTTTCCCGGGGCAAGAAGCTGCTGCGGGAGGCATTGGAAAGGAGTGGAAGGCATGGTATTCCGTGACGACGGACATTTAAGCGCTGGGGCTCTGGAGGCCCTGGCCCGGAACGAGGACCGCTTCAGCGAGCTGGAGCGGCTGGAGATCGCGGAGCACCTGGCGTTCTGCGACGAGTGCTTACAGCGCTATACCCTGGCTCTGGAGGGCGGGACCCTGCTGGTTCCGGAGCACTCCTGCCAAAAGACCCTCTGGGTCCGGATTCGGAGCCGGGCCCTCCGGCTGGCCGTCAGCCGGTACGCCACGGCCGTGGCCGCCGTCACCCTGGCTTTGACGGTGCTGTGGGGCGGCGCGGATATTCCCCGCCCGGCCCTGCTGCCGGAGGACCGGCCCAGCGTCTCCCGGCAGCTCACGGGCCTCACCGGGGAAATCAGCGACTCCCTGCGTCAGACCGTATCCGGTTTATCAGACTTTTTTGACGGGTTCCGCCCCAGCCAGTTCATAGAAGGAGGAAATCACTCATGAGGTTTTTACGCAAACTGTTCCGGGGCTGCTGGCATTTGATGTGGGCCTGCGTCCCCGGCTGCGGGCAGATGTGCCAGGGCTATATGAAGCGGGGCATCTCCCAGACCATCATTGCCACCGCTTTGCTCTTTATCGCGGTATTTCTGGAGATGGGGGTGCTGGCGGTGCTTATCGCCCCGCTGTGGCTGTATTCCTTTTTTGACAGCTTCAACCTCCGCCGCCAGATTCGGGATGGGCTCGCCCCGGAGGACGAATTCATGTTCGGCATGTCCGAGATGGACTCCCGGAAGCTGAGCCGCATTCTCAGCCGCCGGGGAAGCCTTATCGGCTGGGTACTGGTGGCGGTGGGCCTTTATAATGTATACCAGATTTTCGCCCGGCGGCTTCTGGGAACGCTGAGCGACCACTTTCCCATCTTCGACTGGCTCTATGGCCTGCTGGTCTGGGACGCGCCCCGGATTTTGGGAACGGTGTTCGTCATCGCCCTGGGCCTCTGGTTCATCAAGGGGCCCAAGGCCCCCAAGGGCGGCGGCTTTGACGAGGAGCCCTCCTACACGCCTCCCAAGGCGGAACCTCCCAAAATGAAATCCACCCCCTGGACGGAGGCGGAGGGACAGTTCCACCAGGAGCCGGAGCCCCAGGCCCCGGAGGTCCCGGAGGAGCCCGCGCCGGTGACCCTGGAGTGGAAATCGGAATTCAATGTGGAGAAGTACGAAAAGGAGCTTGCGGAAAAGAAGGAGGCGGACCATGACGGCCAGTGAGGCCGTCCGCCCCCAGCGCCGGGTGGGGACCTTTACCCTGGGCATCGTCCTGGTGGCGGCGGGGTGCGGGATGCTGGTTTCTCTGCTGTGGCCCTCGTTTGAGCTCGGATGGCTCCTGAACGCGTCGCCGCTGATCCTGGTGGCCCTGGGGGTGGAGACGCTGCTCTCCGCCCGGGGCGGCGGAAGGGTCCGGTACGACTGGGTGGGGATGTTCCTCTGCTTCCTCCTGGTGGGGGCGGCGATGGTGTTTTACACCGCCGCCTGGGCCTATGAGAACGGGGAGTTTTTCAACGCCTACAACTGCTCCCGCTACGCGGACGAAACCAGCTTCCGTATGGACTACGACTTCTTCAACGGCTTCGACTCCCACACCCTCCGGCTGAACCGGGGCGATGTGCTGGAGGGCCGGATTGACACCTACGACGGCTGGCTGGAGGTGGAGATCAGCGATGAGGACGGGGAGACGCTTCTGGACGGTTCCCCGCTGAACGGGGACCAGTCTGTGGATATTACCCGGACGGGGGACTACACCATCCTGGTCCACGGGCGGAAAACCAGCGGGGAATTTGCCTTTGCGCGGGTTCCGGCGGCGCTGCCGGAGGAGGCGCTTCCAGCGGAAGCGGAGGCCTGAACGCAAACAGAATTTAAGAAAAGAAGCAATCTGGGTCTGCTCCCTGGCCAGGCCGTTCCCCAATCCGGGGGATGGCCTGACGAGGGGCAGACCCTCTGGTTTTTCCGCTATGAATCGAATGAGATCGTGCCCTTCTCATTCCTCCATTTTCCGCTCCAGGGTGACCACCGCGCCCACGACGGCCCCTAAGCTGATGTTGAGGGACTGCGCCGCCAGGCGCCAGCCCTCCCTGGCGTATTGGTTCAGGGTCTTTTCCATTTCCCGAAGCGTCAGGGTCAGGACCTTGTACTCGTACATACCGCATTCTCCTTTTTTTGATCAGTCGTTTTATCGACAATTTATGATATACTTTATATAAGCTGCTCTTAATCCCTTTTCCCCAGCCGGATGCACTCCAGGGTATAGGTCACCTGCATGGTCCCCCAGACCAGGAGCAGGACGAAAACGGGAAGCAGGCTCATGTCAAACAGCATGCTCAAAATCACCAGGGCCAGCCACAGCCCCAGGCACAGGCGGGTTGTCACCATGTAGGCCCGGCGGCTGGCCTCGCCGATCTGACGGCGCTCCGACTCGTCGCAGCTGTCCAGCCATTTTTTCTGGAACTTCGCGTCGTAGACGCTGCCGTGCTTCTCCGGGTTCATCTTCCGCTCCAGGTCCACCGCCTTCTGCTGGGCGAAGATCACAAGGCCGCTGGAGAGCAAGAACACGCCCACCAGGGCCAGGGCCCGGATATCCCTGTCCATCCAATAGATGCAGAAGGCGGAGAGGAAGAACAGGTTGAGCAAGAGCTGCACGGCGCTGAGGAGCAGGACCCAGCTCAGGGCCGTGTCGATGGACTCCGAGGTTTCATCCTCGTCCCCGCCGTCCCAGACGGCAAATTTCCTGGCGGCGGAGCGGTAGAGGAAGAAGCAGCTCCCCAGGGTCAAAACCGAGGTGACGGGAATGCCCCAGGGGGTGGCGGCCTCCAGCAGAACGTTGAGTCCCCGGGCCAGGGCCTCGGTATCCAGGCCGAAGGCCCGGGTAAGGCCGACGACAAAGCCCACCGCGCCTCCCACCAGCAGGGAGCCCAACAGGGACAGGGTGAATTTGGGCAGGGCTTTCCGGTTTTCGCTTTTCTCTTTTTTACTCATGGGGTTCCTCCTCCTGATAGGTAAAGATGTCTTCGACCCGCACGCCGCAGATTCCCGCCAGCTTCAGCGCCAGCGTCACGGAAGGGGAGTAGTCTCCCCGCTCAATTTGGCTGATGGTCTGCCGGGACACCCCGGCCAGGCGTCCCAACTCCTGCTGGTTCACCCCCAGGCGGGCCCGGTGCTCTTTCAGCCGGTTGTACAAGGGCATGAGCGGCCTCCTTTCGATTGACAAGGTTGGTTGTCGAATTGACAAGTATCATTGTCAATCATAGGATAGCACTGACAAGGATTGTTGTCAAGAGGGAATTTTGCCAGGGAGCGCCTTATCCCGCTTTTTCTCGTGAGGACAACCTCGCGGGGGCGGACACATCCCCACGAGAGGGACCGCCGCGTCCCTAATCGGGAAAGCCGCCAAGAGCCGCACAGAGATCCGCCCCCACATTATGAAACCCGCCGGATAGTACAATTTTCCGGGTCTCCTTGACAAAACCCCGGCGGAGCACTATACTAAAGTTATCATTTTGGAAAAGGAGCGCGCGTCCCGTGACAAAGACCCGCCCGAATTGGCAGAGCGTTGTTTTGGCCCTGCTGCTGGCTTTGGCCCTGCCTCCGTTTTTGCTCTGGCTGCGGATTTCCCTGGCTTTCGGCACGACGATGGTCAGCCTGTACCCTCTGCTCCTGGGGGCTGTGCTTTCCGCTCTGATTGGCGGCTTCCTCACCGTCCGGAAGCCCCGCGTCCTGCCGCTTTGCGCCGTCTTGGCATGGCTTCTCTGGTTCGCGCTTCCCCAGGTTGGGGGAATGGGCAACGCGGTTTCCTTCCTGATGGGGGCGGCGGCCCTTTTCGGGATCTTCTCCGTGCCCGCCGCCGCGGCGTTCTTCTCCGGACTGGGGCGGAAAGCGGTGTGACAACATGAAAAGCCCTCCGAAGGATTCGGAGGGCTCAGAGTGTCGAAAAAGTGCTGTCCGCAAGGGAACGGAACGGAAAAGAGCTACGAGAGAAACCCATCAGGGGTTTCTCTCGTTTTCAATCAGAAGTTTTTTTGGAACTTTTTAAAGGTCCAAAAAACTTGCCCAGGCTGTCGAAAAGACATTTTCGACAGCCTGGGCTTTTTTGCGCTCAGGGGTCCCGCCACTTTTTCGCGGGGATATGCCGGGCCTTCAGCCGGGCCTTGACAAAGCCCCGGAAGAGGGCGTACAGCACGGAGCAGAGGGGGATGAAAAACAGCATCCCGGCAATGCCCATCAGCTTGCCGCCCAGGGTGACGGCGGCCAGGACCCAGATGGAGGGCAGACCCACGGAAGACCCCACCACATGGGGATAAATCAGGTTTCCCTCAATCTGCTGAATCACCAGGAAGAGGACCACAAAGCCCACCGCCTGCCAGGGGTTCGTCACGGCGATGAGCAGGGCGCCCACCACACAGCCGATGAAGGCCCCCACCACGGGAATCAGGGCCGTCAGGGCGATGAGAACCCCCACCAGCAGGGCGTAGGGCATGCGGAACACCGTCATGGCCGCCACAAAGAGAGCCCCTAAAATCACCGCCTCCACGCACTGGCCGGAGAGGAAGCTGGAGAAGGTGCGGTTTGAGAGGCGGAGGACCTCCAGGGTTTTGTCCGCCCAGGTCTCGGGAAGGAGGGCGTAAAGAACCTGCCGGCCCTGGCGGGCCAGGCGCTCTTTTTGCAGCAGGACATAGAAGGAGAAGATCAGCCCGATGACAAAGGTGCTGACCCCGCTGACCACCCCGGCCATCAGCACCCCGCCGGAGGACACCAGCCCGCCGCCCCAGTCCCGGACCAGGGAGACGGCCTTCTCCGTGAGGGCCTTCCAGTCGAATTCCAGGTCCGCCGCCAGGGTCTCCAGCTGGGGAAGCCAGGTCTCCAGCTCCGCCAGCTGCTCCTGCATCCGCTGGATGGCGGCGGGAAGCTGGCCGGTGATGGACCGGACCGCGTCGCCGATGCCGGGGCTGATGACGCAGACCGCCAGGGTGATTACCCCGGTCATGGCCGCCAGGGTCAGGACCAGGGCCAGCGGGCGGCGGAGGGTCCGCCAGCGCTTCCCTTGGGGGAGGACGGACTCAATCGCCCGCATGGGGACGTTCAGAATGAAGGCGATGGCCCCGCCCACCAGAAAGGGGGACAGCACCCCCAGCCCCCAGCGAAGCGCCCCCATCAGATTGGTCAGGTTTTGCAGGGCACAGAAAAAGGCCACGCCGCCGCAGACCACCAGCAACCGCTGCTTGATTTGATCCCGGTTCCAGTCCATGGCTCAGCCCCGGCGGTACTCTTCCGCCGCGTGGAGGTACCCTTCGGCGGCGGCCCGGTTGGAGGCGGTCTCCGCCTCCGTCAGGGGGCGAACCACCTTGGCGGGGCTGCCCAGAATCATGGACCCGGTGGGGGCGTCCATCTTTCCGGTGACCAGGGCTCCCGCGCCCACGATGCAGTCGCTTCCGATTTTCGCGCCGTTGAGCACTGTGGCCCCCATGCCGATCAGCACGTTGTCCCCCACGGTGCAGCCGTGGACAATCGCCCCGTGGCCGATGGTACAGCCCGCTCCCACATGGGTCTCCTCGTGGAGGACGGCGCAGTCCTGGATGTTGGTGTTTTCACCGACGGTAATGGCTCCGTCGTCTCCCCGGAGAACGGCGTTATACCAGACGCTTACGCCCTTGGCCAGGGTCACGTCGCCGCTGACCCGGGCTCCGTCGCAGATCAGAACGTCGGGGGTGGTCTCCTGAAGTTTGTATGCCATGGTCATTTCCTCATTTCTGTTATGTGATATGTGAGCTGCCGGATTCCGTCTCCGGCGGAAGGACGGTTCTGAGACACGGACACGCGGGTCCGCCCGTTCCCTTTATGAAAATTCCGCCGCGAAGTTCCCGTCGACAAAGATGGGGACCTCCTTCCCCTCCCGGGTCGTTCCCACGATGGAGAGGTCCGGGGTGCCGATCATGAAGTCCACATGGGTGATGGAGTCGTTCAGCCCCCGCTTCTTCAATTCGTCCTTGCTCATCCGCTGTCCCCCCTCCAGACAGGGGTACGCCTCGCCGAAGGCGATGTGACAGGCGGCGTTCTCGTCAAAGAGGGTGTTGTAGAACAGGAGGTTCTGGTTGGAAATCGGGCTGTCGTAGGGGACCAGGGCCGCCTCGCCGAAGTAGGCCGCTCCCTCGTCCACGGAGATGGCGGCTTTCAGGGTCTCCTCTCCCCGCTCCGCGCGGGCCTCCACGATTTTGCCCTCCTTCACCACGAAGCGGAACTTGTCGATGACGTTGCCGTCGTGGACCAGAGGCATGGAGGAATAGACCACGCCGTTGGCCCCGGTTTTCAGGGGGGAGGTGAAGATCTCCTCCGTGGGGATGTTGGCGATATAGGACCGCCCCGCCAGGGTCCGGTCCCCGCCGCTCTCCCAGATGTGGCCCTCGGGGAGCTCCACCGTCAGGTCCGTGCCCAGGGAATTGGTATAGTGCAGGGATTTCAAACGCAGGGCGTTCAGCTTCTCCAGGCGGCGCTCCAGGGTTTCCAGGTGCTCCCGCCAGCGCTCCACGGCCTGCCCGTCGCCGGTGACGCGGACGGCGGAGAAAATCGCGTCCCAGAGAGCCGCCACGGCCTCCGCCTCCCCCTTGTCCGGGAAAACCCGGGCGGCCCAGGAGGGGATGGGAATGGAGGCGATGCACCAGGGGAAGCCACCGCACATCTGGAGGCGGTCAAAATCCTTGAGGGCCTTGCCGCTGGCCCGCTGGGCCCGGATGATGCGCTGGGCGTCCACCCCCTTCAGATTCTCCGGGTCCGAGGCGGAGATGGCCAGGTACGCCGTGCCCTCCAGGGCTTGGTCATTGAAAAAATGCCGCCGCCAGAGGGGCACGGTGTCGAAGACCTCCTCCGCCGCGTGGAGGTATTTCATCCGGGTCATGGCGTCGTCGGTCCAGTTCATCACCACCTCAGCGCACCCGGCGTCATACGCCTCCTGGGCGCAGAGGCGGGCAAACGGAGCGCACTCCACCGGGGAGGAAATGACCATCCGCTGGCCGGGGCAGGGGTTCAGGCCCACCCGGACCAGCAGGCGGGCGTATTCGCGGAGCTTGTTTTCCATGGGTCCATCCTTTCTGTTCACACAGGTATTTTATGACACGATTCCTTCCGAATGAAGGGGGCGAAAGGAATCTCCGCCGTGTTTTGCGGCTGCCGCTGTCTGCGCCGGCAAAACGGCTCCAAGCAAAGCGATGATTTCCAAACGATTCATCCGGAAATCATATTATGTGCGATTATAGAACATTTTAACAGGGAAGTAAAGATGGGACAGGCCGGGATTTAAAAAACGTTCACGAATTCCGGAGGAGAGCCGCGGACCGGGGAGGATTGTCCGGTTCCGGCGGAGGCGGGCCTGTATGTCGATTCAGAAGAACCCGCGTGTGTACAGTTCCCTGGCTCCCGCCTCTCCGGCAGGGCGGCAAAAACCGCGGAGGGACCTTTGTCCTCTCCGCGGTCTTTTTCGCGGAACGCGCCGTCAGGCCGGGTGGGCGGCGGTCTCCCGGTCCAGGCGGAACAGCAGCGTCAGGCACCACAGGCCCGCCAGGCCCACCAGGGCGTAAATGAGACGGGAAAACACCGCCGTCTGCCCGCCGAACAGCCAGGCCACCGTGTCAAAGCCGAACAGTCCGATGCCGCCCCAGTTCAGCGCGCCGATGACGGCCAGCAGGACGGCGATCTTGTCGATTGCCATAGGAATCCCTCCAATCCTGTCGAGATCGTCTTTAGCTTCCCCGGCGGCGGCGGTTTTAGAACTGGAAAAATGTTGAAGAAACGGGAGAGGCGTTTGCCTCTCCCGTTTTTGCTCCTTGGAGCCGGTTTCCCATCTTCCCGCGCCTGTCCGGCGTCTTCCGCCTTGACCGCGTTCAGGAGCCCGTTCGTCCGGATGTCCGGGGATGCCTGCCTCGCGGGGCGGGCAATCCGCCCGTCCTTCCGCTTACGCCGCGATGGGAAACAGGCTGCTTAATACACGAAGCGGTAGAGGAACACCGCGAAGTCGGCGCGGGTGGCGATGTTCTGCGGATTCAGCCGGTTGTTGGCATCGCCGGCCACAATGCCCCGGTCAACCGCCCAGGCCATCGCGTTTCGGGCGTAGCCGGAAATCATGCTGTTGTCCCGGTACGTCCGGAGGTTGGCCTGGCCGCTGACATCCACGCCGAGATACTGGGCGTAGCGGTAGAGCATGGAAATCATCTGCTGGACGCTCAGCGGCGAGTGGGGATTGCGGCCGTCGCTGATTCCGGCGTTCATGGCCCACTCCCGGGCCGCCCACATGTCCGCGGGCCGGGCCCCGGCCAGACGGGCCAGAACCATCCAGAGCTCCTGGCGGGTGGTGGCGGCGTAGGGACGGAAGGTGCCGTCGTAATAGCCGCTCATCATGCCGCCGTCACGGGCCCAGGCAATCTCCGCCGCCGCCCAGTGGCCCGGGGCCACGTCGTCAAAGACATAGCCGCTGGGGGGCATGGAGGCCAGGATGGGGAGAATCACCGAGAGGTGCTCTTCCATGATGCTGCGGCGGGCGCTGACGGGAACGCCGCCGGGGGTGTAATAATAATAGTAGGGATTGGCCCGGTTGTCGGTGACGACAAAGTCGCTGAAGCCCGTCACCGTGAAGCTCATGGAGCTGCCGGAGACCTTGGGATCAATGACGGTGGGGGCGCCGGAGTTGTGATAGTGCAGCACCCGGACGCTGTTGGCGTTGATGTCCGAGGGCACCGGCATGGTGATCTTCACCGGCACGTCCAGGCTGGAGTCGTTGCCCACTCCCGTCAGGGACATGCTGAACTGATAGCCGTAGCCGGGATAGCGGTTTACAGAGGGGGCGTCCACCTCCAGGCGGACCGTGCTGTTGGTGCGGGAGGCGTTGAAGGCCGCGCCGTCAATCCGGATGTTCCGGATGGCGCTGGGCACATCGCTGCGGTCAATGTTCACCTGAACGGAGACATTGTTGACCCGCTTGACCGCCGCCTCCAGGTCGGAGAAGCTGTTGGAGGCGTAGGTGCTGTTCAGCAGATCATGCTGGAGGGTCCCGTGGTTGCTGTTCCGGAGAATCCGGATGGCCTCGGAGGCGCTGTAACGGCCCGTCACCTGGGAGGCGTAGGGAATGCCGGAGGAGTTGGTGCCGGGGGTGCCGTTGGGGTAATAGTCGGGATACCAGTAGTCATCGTCGTAGTAGCGGTTATACACCCGGGTGCTGTCATAGACGGAGTGGTCGCTGTAGAGATAGACGGCAACGGTGTAATAGCTGTCGTTCAGGTAGTGGGAGAAGTCCGCCGTGTAGGAGAAATAACCGCTGGAGGACTTGGAGGGGGCGACGGCGGAGGCGTACAGGCCGCCGTCCACGTAGATGTCAAACAGGGTGCCGCCGGGCAGGTCGGAGGCCCAGGTCAGCGAGATGGAGTAACGGTTCACATAGGCGCTGGAGATGTCAATATAGCGGTAGGGAGAGGGGGTCACCGTCCGCTCGAAGCCGCAGGCCGTGCAGACATTGCTGGAGAAGGTATGCGCCTCGGCAACCTTCGTATTGCAGGCCGGGCAGGTGTAGGAGTGCTGGGTGTCGCTGGTGCGCTCATAGTCCGCCTGGGCGCTGGGCTTGGTGTGGCCTGTGGCGGAAATTACGGTGTCCGCCAGAGTGATCTCCGTTGTGGCGTTTGCATCGGCAAAATATTTGGGGCATTTTGAACATTTGTAATACGCCTCGTTGCCAGCCGCCGTGCAGGTGGCAGCCTTCGCCTCCACCAAGGTGAGGGAATGGCCGTTCGGATTGGGAGGCTGGGTGGTGGAAGCTTTGGGGCAGCCGGTTTTGTGTGCGTCGACGTTGCCTTGGGTATTCAGGCAGGCGTCGGTTCCCGTGCACTGGCTGACACAGTCCTGGTTATGGGTGGTGGCAGTGCAGTCCGCCTTTCCTGTGCAGGCGGGAGGCGGCGTGACGGGGGTAGATGTCGCTTTGGGGCAGCCGGCTTTGTGCACGTCGTTTTTGCCCTGGGTATTCTGGCAGGCGTCGGTTCCCGTGCACTGGCTGACGCAGTCCGTATTATGGGTGGTGGCAGTGCAGTCCGCCTTTCCTGTGCAGGCGGGGTCCGCTTTGGGACAGTTGCTTTTGTGCACGGCGGCGGTGCCCTGGGTATTCGGGCAGTCGGGGCCTCCCGTACACGCCTCGACACAGTCCTTGTTATGGGTGGCGGCAGTGCAGCCCGCCTGCCCTGTGCAGGTACCGGCGGAGGGAGTGGTGGTGGAATCGCTGGAAGCGTCCGGATCGGCTTCCTTGATCTCGGGCGGGTTGGTCAGGGCATCGCCGGGGGCGGATTCCTCTGTCCCAGGGGGCTCCGGCAGGTCTTCCGCGGCGAAGGCGGCAGTGGGGAGCAGCGTGAGGGCCATGACGAGAACCAGGGCCAGAGACAACAGCTTCTTCTTCATAATCGTTCTCTCCTTTAATTTTTTCGCGCGCCGGCTGGCTTTCGTCCCGACTGCCGCGTTTACTCACTGCTATTATATACCAGAGCGTGCAGAAATTACAAGATGTATTTGCCGCATTTTGTCACTTTTTGTGGAAAACTTGTGGAAAACTTCCGGCTCACACCTCCACTGCTTGGCCGGGGACCAGAAAATAGAGCAGACGGCGGGTCACCGGACGGTCCAGAACCCGGGACAGGGCCAGGCTGTAGGCCTCCAGCTGGGGGCGGTAGACCTCCGCCCGGTCCTCCACCTCCGGGGGCGTGCGAACCCGGTCGGTCTTGAAATCCACCACGGTCAGGCCCTCCTCCGTCTCGAAGCACAGGTCCGCCACGCCCTGGAGAAGAATGGCGTCCTCTGCCGCCGCCTGGGGGTCGAACTCCCGGGCGGAGACCAGCAGGGTGAAACGGTACTCCCGGAGAACCTCGCGGCCCGCCGCCTCCGCCGATCGGAGCTCCTCCGCCAGGGGGGAGGCCAGAAGGCGGCGGAGAGACGGGACATCCACCGCCTGGGCCTGCCGGGCCGTGAGGAGGCCCTTTTCCGCCAGGGCGGCGGCCTGGGCGGGAACGTCGGGATTGCGGAAGTCTAGGTACTGGAGCACCAGGTGGGTGGCGGAGCCCCGCTCCGCCGGGGTGAGGCCCTTGCTCTCCCGGCGGAACACCGGCTGGGAGAGGGGGCGGAGGTAGGGGGTATGGGCGGCGTTCTCCGCGATCTCCTGGTCCAGAAGGCGGCCCTTGAGCTGGGTGGCCGTCAGCTTGGCGGGAAGGGCGCTCTCCCGGAGGTAGGGATACTCAAAGGCCAGAAGGGCCGGGTCAAAGGCGGGTCCGGCGGTCTCCTCCTCCTCCGAGAGGCCGGGACGGGCGGGGCAGTCCCGGAAGTCCCCGCTGTCGTGGAGGTACACCTCCCAGGGGGCCCCGGGACAGGGGGCCACGGGAATCTCCCCCCCGGCCAGGCGGCGGAGGGGCTCCGCCTCCGGGCGGCAGAGGAGGGGCAGCAGCAGCCACTCGCCAAAGGTCCGGCAGGCCGCCACCGCCTCCGGCGGGACCGGTAGGGCGGCGGAGGCCCCTAAGCGCTGGAGGCGGGTTTCAGCAAAGTAGAGGGAGTGGACGAGGATGAGCTTTTCCTTGGGACGGGTGAGGGCCACGTAGAGGACCCGCTGTTCCTCCGCCAGGTTTTCCCGGCGGAGGGTCTCCTCAATGGCGGCCCGGGCCAGGGTGGGATAGCGGATTTTCCGGTCCAGGTCCACCCGGCGGGGGCCCAGGCCCAGGAGGGGATGCACCAGGACGGAGGCGTCGAAGTCCTGGCGGGAGAAGGCGTGGTCCAGGTCCGCCAGGATGACGATGGGGAATTCCAGACCCTTGGACTTGTGGATGCTCATGAGGCGGACACCCCCCGCCCCGGAGCCGGAGGAGGCCGGGGGGGCCTTCCCCTCCTCCAGCAGGCGGCGGAGCTGGGTGACGAAGGCGAAGAGGC
>CAJUQQ010000011.1:589-55230 GCA_910588175.1 uncultured Oscillibacter sp. | reverse complement strand
TTCAGCCGGTCCACAATCGCCCGGGAAAACAGGTCCTCCGTCAGCTTCTCCTCGTGGCAGATGGTGAAGGACTTCGCCTGGTACCAGGGCTCCAGCGGCGGCGAGGGGGCCGGGCCCTTGGGGCGCTTGTACGCCTCCGTCAGCAGGGCGAACTCCTCCTGCCGGTCCAGGGCCCGGGTCAGGGCCTCCATGGTCTTGGGGTCCCGGTCCAGCCGGGCCCGGAGCTTCGCCATGGTCAGGGCCTTGGGCAGGTAGTACCCCATGCCGTAGGTCCAGCGCTCCGGCATCAGCTCAAACCAGAAGGTGGGCTTGGCCGTCCACTGCTCCGAAGGCTCCTCCACAGAGAACCACAGGCTCTCCTTATAGGGCCCCCGGCCATGGAGGCGGCGGGCGTCCCGGTAAATGCGGGTGACCTTGCTGATCAGGTTGTAGTCCGGGCGCTTGTCCCGGATAAAGTCGTACATTTCCCCGCCCAAGGCCTGCATGGGGCGGTAGAAATGGTTCAGGTAGGTTTCCTTGTGGGCCTCAAACCAGGTCCGCTCGTTGTTGAAGCGGATGCCCCACATGAAATCCACCGTCTCCTCGGTAAAGCCGGAAAACATGGGCAGCCTCCTTCTCGGGATGGAAAATCGAAGGCAGTATACCACAAAAGCCGCCTTCTGGCAAGGGCCGGTCTGGACTTTCCGCCGGGAGCGTGGTATCATGGAGCCATGACTTCCATTCGTCAAGGAGGGTGCGGCATTGGAGAATTTATTGGAACAGCTGAAAAGCAGAAGAAGCGTCCGCAGCTACAAGGCGGACCCGGTGCCCCAGGAAATCCTGGACCGGATTATCGAGGCGGGCCTTTACGCCCCCAGCGGGAAGGGCCAGCAGAACACCATCATCATCCAGGTGACGGACCCGGCGCTCCGGGCGGAAATTGTCCGGCGGAACTGCGAGATCGGCGGCTGGGAGGCGGGCTTCGACCCCTTCTACGGCGCCCCCGCCATGCTGATCGTGCTGGCCAGGAAGGACTGGCCCAACCGGGTTTACGACGGCAGCGTGGTCATGGAGAACCTGATGCTGGCGGCCCACGCCCTGGGGCTGGGGAGCTGCTGGATTCACCGGGCCAGGGAGGAATTTGAAACCCCCTGGGGAAAGGAGCTGCTGAAATCCCTGGGCATTGAGGAGGAGTACGAGGGCGTCGGCCACTGCGCCCTGGGCTACGCCGGGGACGAGCCCCCCAAGGCGGCGGCCCGGAAAGAGGGCCGGGTATTTTATATCAAATAAATCCGGAAAGGGAGGTCCTCCTCATGGGAGGCCCTCCCTTTTTACAGGCAGCCGGTGACTCGATTCCGGCGCTTCACGTCTCCGGGGCGCTTTCAGCGCCTCCGGGTCCAGCCTCCGCCGGCGGCGGATAGGGAATCCGGTAGGGCTCCGTTCCCCGCTCCGCCAACTTCTGTCCCAGCCACTCCTTGATGGCCGCCACCCCCTCCTCCGTCCAGGGGAAGGTCTCCGTCTCTTTTTGTTCCGCCCGCTCAAAGCAGACGTTTTCATACACCCAGACCTGGATGTCTCCCTCCCCCACCCAGCCGGTGCGCTGGAAGCGGTAGCGGAAGGTCCCCAGGCTCCCCGGAAACACCGCCGCCCGGGTGAAAAAGTCCATGGTCAGGAAGTCAAACGCGCCGCTCATGCCGCGCCTCCTTTCTATCCGTCCTTTCGGAAGGTCACAGATACCTCTCCAGGGTCTCCAGATTGGCCCGCATCAGGGAGACGTAGGTCACCCCCGCCTCCAGGTCCGCCCGGCTCACGTTGTGGCAGGTGTGGAACAGGGCGGTCTCCGTCCCGGCGGCCTCGGCGATGCTGTCCGCCACCAGGTGGTTGGAAAACTCAATATACCAGACGGCCCGTTCCCCCCGGGCCTTTTCCGTCAGGAAGGCCACCGTGGCCGCCGAGGGCTCCGTCTGGGCCCCGCAGCCGGGGAAGGCGGCGTAGTAGTCCAGATCATAGGCCTCCGCGAAATACAGCAGCGGGAAGCGGTCGCCGAAGACCATGGTCCGGTCCGGCAGCGTGTCAAAGAAGGCGGCAAAGTCCCGGTCCAGCGCCTCCAGCTCCCGGGCGTAGGCCCCGGCGTTGGCCCGGTAGGTTTCCCCGTTTTCCGGGTCCAGGGTCTCCAGCCGCTCCGCGACGGACCGGGTAATGGCGGCGGCGTTTCGCGGGGCGGTCCAGACGTGCTCGTCCATGCCCACCACCTCGCCCAGGCCGTCGTGGTCCTGGTGGTCCTCCTCCTGGTGGTCCTCCTCCTGGTGGCCGTGGCCCCCCTGCATCCCCTCCACCGTCTCCTCCTCCAGAAGCTCCACGCAGTCGATCATCCGCAGCGCCTCCCCCTGGGGCTCGATGGCGGAGAGGATGGTGTCCACCCAGGCGTCGGACTCGCCGCCCAGGTAGAGGAAGAGATCGCAGCGCTGAACCCGGAGGATGTCCGCCGGGGTGGGCTCGTAGGAGTGGCTCTCCGCCCCGGGGGGCAGCAGCAGCGTCACGTCCGCCAGCTCCCCGGCGGCGGCGCGGGCGAAGTCGTAGGCGGGGAAGACGGCGGCGACGATCTGAAGCCGGTCCGAATTCTCCGGCGGCAGGGCCGGGCCGCAGGCGGCCAGCAGCAGCAGGGCGCAGAGGAGGGGGAAGATTCGTTTCATGGGCGGTCTCCCTTGTTCGTTCAAGTTTCTCTATGATACTACAGGGCCGGGGAAATTGCAAGACGGCAGACCGGGGAGGGATTGTCCATTCACGCATTTTATAACGGGACCATGATGCAGGGGCCGCCCCTACAGGGCCCTATTCTTCAAAAAAGACATTCCTGAATTTTATATAAAGGGTCCTTGACAAATTTCATGAGCTGTGGTAGGTTATAGGTAAAGGGACCTTTACATATTAGGGGACGGCCGCTCCTGCGTGTAAAAGAACCTTGACATTGAAAGGAGGCGGCTATGAAAAACCGCGTGGAAGAGCTGCGGAAAGGCCGGGGCCTGCGGCAGGAGGAATTCGCCAAGGCCATCCGGGTCTCCCGGCAGACCGTCAGCTCCATCGAGACCGGGCGGTACAGCCCGTCGCTGGAATTGGCCTTTACCATTTCGGACTTTTTCGGACTCCCCATTGAGGAGATTTTTATTCATGAAAGGAAGGATATGCCATGAAGAAGAGGGAACTCTGGTTCGGCCTGGCCATGATTGCCGGGGGAATCCTGTTTCTGCTGGCGGCGCTGCTGCTGGACACGCCCCTGGACAGCCTGTTCTGCGGCTTCTTCGGGGCCTTTACCGGTCCCGGCGTCATACAGGTCTATAAGTACGTGAAATGGACCAAGCTGGAAACCCCCGACTCCTATCAGAGGCACCTGGAGGAGGAGCAGATCGAGCTCCGGGACGAGCGGAAGGAGATGCTGCGGAACAAGTCCGGGCGCTACGCCTACATCCTGGGGCTGCTGGCGGCGGCGGCGGCGATGACCGTTTTTTCCTTCCTCGGGAAGCTGGGCATGGTGGACGAAGCCGCCTGCCGCCTGATGATCCTGTTTCTGGCGGGCTACATGGTGTTCCAGATTGTCGCCGGTTGGGCGCTCTACCGGCTGCTGGACAAGAAATACTGACCCGGCGGCCGCCGCCCCCTCCCGGAGCGGCGGCCTCACCAGGCTGTCGAAAACGTGTTTTCGCCAGCCTGAGCAAGTTTTCAGAACTTTAAAAAGTCCTGAAAACTTCTGATTGAAAACGAAAGGAACCCTTCCTGGGTTCCTCTCGTAACTCTCTTCCTTCCCGTTGTTGGAGTTTTTACCGTTTTTCGACACTCTGCTGAGGCCGCCGTTCCCCTTGGGAGCGGCGGCCTCACTTCTTTATTCACAAAAACTTAACGCCCCTGGAAGCACAAAACGGTTGACAGGGCCGTTAGCCCTGACTATAATAAGTGACAGCTTGTCATAAAATGACAGACTGTCATTTTTGTTGAGAGGGATACATATGTGTACAGAGACCTTCCTCCGGCTGCCGGAGGAGAAGCGGCGCCGCTTTCTCGACGCCGCTTGGGAAGAATTTTCCAAGGCCCGCTTTACCGACGTCTCCATCAATCAGATCGTCCGGCGGGCGGGCATCCCACGGGGCAGCTTTTATCAGTATTTCTCCGACAAGGAGGCCCTGTTCGCCTACCTGCTGGAGGAGGTGCGCAACCACGTCAAGGAGGAGTACCGCCGGGTGCTGACGGCCAACGGCGGCGACATGTTCCAGGCCCAGCTGGACTGCTTTGACCGCATGACCGCCCCGGAGCCCGCCCTGGACCCCATGATGGAGCGGTGCATGAGCTTCGTGCGGAACAACCAGGGGGTGGACCTTCAGAAATTCCTCCCCACCCGCCCCGGCCAGCGGCTTCTGGACGGGCTCTGGGACGTGATGGACCTCTCGGCCCTCCGGGAGCCCACCCAGGAATATGGCCGGATCGTCTTCTGCCTGCTGATGGCCGCCCTGGGCAGCGCTTGTATGGACGCCATGCTCATCCCCGAGGAGCGGGCCCACCACCGGGAGGAATTGGCCGCCAAGCTGGAGATCGTCCGGCGGGGCAGTCTGCGAAATCCGGGGGACCGCTGAAATTTTTCTTGACCTTCCCCCTGGTGGAAGGTGTAAAACAAAGAGGAAACCGGCCTCGCGGGAGCGGAAACCACCGCCGCCCCATAGAGATTGATACCAGATATAGAAGGAGGACCACATGAGGAAACAATGGACCGCGCTGGCACTGGCGCTGGCGCTGGCGCTGCCGCTGTGCGCCATACCCGCCCTGGCGCAAACGGAGCCGCCTCCGGCGGAGGCGGCGGCCCCCGAGGAAGACCCCGGCAAAGAGGCGCCCCCGGAGGAGGCAGCTCCCGAGGAGACAGCCCCCGAGGAAGCCGGAGACGCGGCCCCCGAGGAAGCGCCCCCCGCCGCCGGAGACGGCGGCAATACCATCGTGGTGCGCCCCGACGGACAGCCGGAGACCACCGCCAAGGACAGCACCATGGACGACGAGCTGGTCTTCACCGGGGAGGACGACTTCCGCTATCTCGCCTTTGAGGACCTGCGGGACCGGGTGCTGGAGGGAAGCCTGACGGCCCGGATGCTCCAGGAGTCCATCGCCTCCATCGACGCCATGGACTACTCCAAAATGGCCCAGGAGCTAAACGCCCAGATGAGCAGTCTGGAGGCCGCCCAGGCCATGTACGCCCAGATTCCCGTGTCCTCCCCCATGGAGGGGGCCATGCAGGGCTACATCATCTCCAATCTGGCCAGCTCCTACGGCAGCCTCAGCAGCTCCGTGTCCGACCTGGCCTCCGGCAGAATTCAAAAGGACGCCGCCGCCGCCCGGCGGCAGCTGAAAAACGCCCAGGACCTCACGGTGGTGGGGGCGGAGTCCTTGTACTTCGCCATTCTGGAGCTGGAGCAGACCAAGACCGCCCTCCAGCGGAATCTGGCCGCCCTGGACCGCCAGCTCCAGGAGATGGAGCTGCGCTATGAGCTGGGGCAGATTTCCGCCCTGACCCTGGAGCAGGTGAAAAGCGGCCGGGCCAGCCTCCAGAGCAGTCTCAGCACCCTGGAGATGAATCTCCGGCGGTGCAAGCTGCAAATGCAGTCCATGGTGGGAGCCGGGCTCACCGGGTCCCTGGTCCTGGGGCCCCTCCCGGCGCTGAGCCAGGGGCTCATCGACAGCATGGACTACGCCCCGGACCTCACCGAGGCCAAGAGCCACAGCTACGACCTCTTCGCCGCCAAGAAAAAGCTGGACGAGGCCAGCGACACCTACGACGACACCCGGGAGAGCTACGCCCAGAATACATACAACGTCCGCAGCGCCCGGCACACCTATGAGGCGGCGCTGTACGAGTACAAGATGGCGGTGCAGAACTTTGAGATGAACTTCCGCAACGCCTTCGACTCCGTGAAGGACTACAGCCAGGTGCTCCGCTCCGCCCAGACCTCCCTGGCCTTCCAGGAGAGCAGCTACGCCTCCATGGAGATGAAGTACCGCCAGGGGACCATTTCCCACAACGCCCTTCTGGAAGCGGAGGACGCCCTGAACGAGTCCAAGGAGACCGTGGAGACCGCCCGGCGAAACCTGTTCACCGCCTACCGGACCTATTACTGGGCCGTGAATTACGGCGTGACCAGCAGCGGCCAGACCGGAACCTGACGGACAAAAATTTGGAGGAACCACATGACAAAGAACAGAATCCTGGCGGCGCTTCTGGCCGCCGCGCTGGCGCTGAGCCTGTCCGCCTGCGGCGGGTCCGGGGACACGCCGGAAGACGAACCCGCCTCTCCCGGCGTCGCCGTTCAGGTGGCGGAAATCGGCGCGGACACCATCTACACGGAAAACACCGTCTCCGGCCAGCTTGTGGCGGAGGACCAATCCACCATTATGGTGGCGGTCAGCGCCAAGTGCACCGCCGTCTACGCCGAGGCGGGAGACGAGGTGAAGGCGGGCGACATCCTGTGTACCCTGGACCTGGCAAGCACCCTGGCCTCTCACAACGCCGCCAGCATCAACTACCGCTCCTCCGCCCAGAGCTACAACGACCAGGCGGCGGTGTTCGCCAAGCAGATCGCCCTGGCGGAGAAGAACGTCCGGGACCTGAAGGAGCTCTATGAGATCGGCGCGGCCTCCCAAATGGAGATCGACCAGGCGGAGCTCCAGCTCCAGACCGCCGTGGCCCAGCGGAATTCCACCCTCTCCCAGCTGGAGGCGGGGATGCAGAGCGCCCTTTCCAACGTGGAGCAGCTGGACACCGTGCTGGAAAACGTGGACGCCCGGGGCAACGTCATCGCCCCCAGCGGCGGCACCCTGGTGACCATGAACGCCGCCGAGGGGGGCTTCATCTCCAACACCGCCCCTGTGGCCGTCATCGACGGCGCGGAGCAGATGAAGGCCGTGGTCCAGGTCTCCGAGGCCCTGGTGCCCAAGCTCTCGGCGGGAGACAAGGCGGACGTGTCCGTCAGCGCGGCGGGCCAGACCTTTGAGGCCGTCATCCGCTCCGTGGAGCGGGCGGCGAACATGCAGACCCGGCTCTACACCGTCACGCTGTCCCTGCCCTCCGACACCGGCGGGCTGCTGGCGGGGATGTTCGCCGACGTGACCTTCCACACCGACGTGTCGGAGAACACCATCGTGGTGCCCACCGAGGCGGTGCTGACCCGGGGCGAGACCCGGTACGTCTTCGTGGTGGAGAACGGCGCCGCCAAATACGTAGAGGTTCAAACCGGCCTCACCGGCAACGGCGTGACGGAGGTCCTCACCGGCCTCACCGCCGGGCAACAGCTGGTCACCGTGGGCCAGGCCTACCTGAACGACGGCGACCCGGTCCGCGTGGTCTCCGGCGCGGAGACTCCGGCGGAGACCCCGGAAGAAGCTCCGGCGGAGACCCCGGAGGAAACCCCGGCGGAGGCCCCGGAAGAGACCCCGGCGGAGAACGGGACGCCCGGCGCTCTCGCAGGCGGAGAGGACCAGGGGGAATAAGAGAACATGAGTATTGCCAGAGCAAGCATCCAGCACAAGGTGGCAACCATCCTGGCCAGCATCCTGATCTGCGTGTTCGGGCTGATGTTCGCCACCCAGCTCCAGATGGCCCTGATGCCGGAGATGGAGATGCCCATGGCGGTGGTGGCCTGCTACTACACCGGGGCCAGCCCCAGCGACATTGAGGAGCTGGTCACCCGGCCCCTGGAGGGGGCCATCATGTCCGTCCCCGGCGTGGACTCCATTTCCTCCACCTCCTCCGACGGCGTGAGCCAGATTCAGATCACCTACGTGGACGGCACGGATCTGGACATCGCCGCCACCAAGCTCCGGGAGCAGTTCGACATGGTGAGCCTTCCGGAGGACGCCATGGACCCGGTGATCATCAATATGAACCTCAGCGCCCTGATGCCCACGGCCATGATCGCCCTGGTGGGCGAGGATCTCAGCCAGCTTCAAACCCTGGCGGAGGACCTGGTGGTCCCCGCCCTGGAGCGAATCAACGGCGTGGCCCAGGTGACGGTGAACGGCGGCGTGGAGCAGCAGATCGCCGTGGAGCTGGACCCCACCCGGGCGGCGGGCTACGGCCTCTCCGCCTCCTACGTGTCCCAATTCCTGGCGGGGCAAAACCTGATCTACCCCGGCGGCAGCCTGGAAAACGGGTCCAAGAAGCTGACGGTCTCCACCGACGCCAAGTTTCAGACGGTGGACGACGTGCGGAATATGATCCTCTCCCTCCCCACCGGCGGCGCGGTGCGGCTGGGCGAGGTGGCGAACGTCACCCTGGAGGACAAGGACATGGACGCGCAGGCCAAGTCCGGCGAGTCCGCCTGCGTGGTGCTCCAGGTCTCCAAGCAGTCCGCCGCCAACGAGGTCTACGTCTCCGAACAGGTGATAAAGCGGCTGGAGAATCTGAAAACGGATAATCCCTCCCTCCGCTATTCCGCCCCCTACCTTGCCAGCGACTACATCAACCAGACGGTGGACGCCGCCTATCAGAACATCCTCCAGGGCGTGGTGCTGGCGGCCATTGTGGTGCTGCTGTTCCTCCGCCGGGGCGGGGCCACGCTGACTATATTCGTGTCCATGCCCATCTGCATTCTGACGGTCTTCGTCCTGATGCGGGCTTTCAACCTGACGCTGAACATGATGTCCTTGGGCGGCATCGCCATGGGCGTGGGCATGATCGTGGACAACTCCATCGTGGTGCTGGAAAACATCTACCGCTTCTCCGCCGAGGGACACAGCCGGGCGGACGCCTGCGTCGAGGGCACGAAGGAGGTCACCAGCTCCGTGCTGGCCTCCACCCTCACCACCGAGGCGGTCTTTGTCCCCCTGGCCCTTACCGGCGGCATGGCGGGGATGATGTTCAAGGATTTCTGCCTGACCATCGCCTCCTTGATCTTTGCCTCCCTGGTCATCTCCCTGACCCTGGTGCCCCTCCTCTGCTACTTCACCCTGGACGAGGAGAAGGTCCGCCGCCGGGAGGCCAAAAAGAAGGAGCCGGGCCTTCTCCGGCGGTTTGAGGAGCGGACCGCCGCGCTCTACCTGAAAACCCTGGACTACTTTGTCCACCACCTCTTCCTGGGGATGCTGGCCTCCTTCGCCCTGGTGGTCCTCTTCGGCATCACCCTGGTCAATACGAAGATGGTCCTCATCCCCGACATGGACCAGGGACAGATCACCGTCAATGTCAGCATGCCCATCGGCTCCCAGCTGAACGAGACCTCCGCCATCGCCGACCGGGTCACCGCCATCGCGGAGGCGGAGGTGCCGGAGATTGAGGAGATGTTCTACATCGCCTCCAACGAGTCCGTCACCATGATGCTGGACATCGGCCCCAAGTCCCAGCGGACCCGGGGCAGCAACGACATTGCCATCGCCCTCCGGGCGGCGGTGCAGGACATTGCCGGCTGTGAAATCACCGTCTCCGCCTCCGACGCGGATATGATGATGGGTGGCGGTGGAGACATCGCGGTCAACATCGAGGGAGACGACTACGATACCCTGGCCTTCCTGGCAAACGACCTCATTTCCCAAATCGAGGCCCTGCCCGACGCGGTGAACGTGAAGAGCTCCCTCTCCGACGAGGTACCCCAGGTGAAGGTCTCCGTCAACCGGGAGGCCGCCGCCCAGTACGGCCTCACCGCTGCGGCCATCGGCCAGGCGGTCCGGTCGGAGCTCACCGGCTCCACCGCCACCAAGGTCACCATCACAGGGCGGGAGCTGGACGTGGTGGTCCGGGGCGGCGGCGCGGCGGCGAAAAGCCTGGACGCGCTGAAATCCATGGGCGTGCCCTCCGCCATGGGCGGCACGGTGCCCCTGGGCTCCGTGGCGAACGTCTCCATCGAGCAGGCCCCCCAGACCATCGTCCGGTCCAACCAGACCCGGCAGGTGACCATCTCCGGCGACTCCGTCAGCGGCGACACCGCCGCCATGACCGTGGCGATCTGGGAGATTCTGAACAATTATACCTTCCCCCAGGGCTACGCCGTGGAAACCGACGGCTCCTACGAGACCATGATGGAGAGCTTCGGCGATCTGCTCATTGCCCTGGCGGCGGCGCTGCTGCTGGTGTATTTCGTCCTGGCGGTGCAGTTTGAGAGCTTCCTCATGCCCGTCATGGTCATGCTGATTCTCCCGGTGGCCTTTACCGGGTCCCTCTTCGGCCTGCCGGTGACGGGACGGGACCTCTCCATGCTGTCCCTGGTGTCCATCATCATGCTGGCGGGCACGGTGGTCAACTCCTCCATCATTCTGGTGGAGTACATCAAGATCCGAAGGGCCCGGGGCGAGGACCGGGAAACCGCCATCCTCCACGCCTGCCCCCTCCGGGTGCGGCCCATTCTGATGACCACCCTGACCACCATCCTCGCCATGGTCCCCATGGCCCTGGGAATCGGAGAGACCAACGAAATGATGAGCGACATGGGCATCACCATGATCGCGGGCATGGTGATCTCCACCATCGTGACCCTGGTGTTCACCCCGGTGTACTACTCCGTCATCGACAGCCTCAGCCACGTCTTCCGCCGGAAGCACAAGGGGGAGAAGCCCCCGAAAAAACCCCGGAAGCCCCTCTTCGGGCGCAGGGCCGCGCCTCTTCCCGAGGCGGCCCCCGAGACCCCGGCCCCCGAGGCGGAGCCCGTGGAAAGCACCTGAACTCCATAAAAAGGCGGGCCGCCCCAAGAGGGCGGCCCGCTGTTTTTGATTTACCCGGCGGCTTCCCCGGTGTCTCCCGTTTCCAGACCCAGAAGCTCCCGGCCATGCTGGCCCAAATGGGGGGACAGCTCCTCATAGGGCACGTGAAACACCTGGGGCCCGGCGGCGTAGCATGCCAGCTCGTAGGGGGAGAACCCCACCGTCATGCCCGACCCGTCAAAGCTGACGGCGTAGCTGGTCCAGTCCGCCAGAATCTCGGCGTAGTCCGTCCAGAAGAACTCCTCCGGCGCCTGGCCGTTTTCCAGGGCCGCCGCCTCCGCCTGGCGCAGAAGCTCCGCCGTCACGGCCTCCTTGAGTCCCCCGTCCTCCTCCAGAAGGTCCGGGTCGAAAAAGGCCCCGCTGCCCAGGTCAAAGTTCCAGCTCATCAGGATGTGGTTGGGGTGGGCCCCGCCGGTGTAGGTGGAGTAGACCCCGGAGACGCTGATGAGGTTTTCCGTCTGGTAGACGGCGCAGCTCAGGTCGTCGCTGTAGGCGACGGCCTCCAGCCCCGACTCGTTCCGGAAGGCCCGGTCCTCCTTGGCGCTTTCGGCCAGGGTGGTGGGGTTGCTCTTCCACTGGGCGAAGCGGGCGTTGAAGGTCCCCGCGGCGGCCAGCGCCCGGGCCTGCTCCTCCGTGGCGGCGGTCTCCAGAGGGGTTCCGTCCTCCAGAAGCACCGTCAGCTCCGGCAGCTCATAGGCGCAGACAGCCAGCTCCGCGCCGTCCCCGTCCCGGACCGTCTCCTCGTAAACCTCCGTCTCCACCCGGAAGGTGAGGGCGGCGGGGGGCGGGGCGTTCTCCACGTTGACGCCGGTCTCTCCCACACAGCCCACCAGGGCGGCAAACACCAGAAACAGGGCGATCATGGTACTCATAGGGGTTCCTCCTTTGTTCAGCCCTCCTCCCGGACGATCACCGGGCCTGTCCTCCGCTCGTCGGGGACGGCGGCGGGGTCGGGACAGGCCAAGGCGTAGAGGCGGCTCGCCCGGGCCTCCAGGGCAAAGAGGCGCTGGGCCTCTTCCGGCAGGCGGCGGACGGCGGCGGGCTTGGTCAAAACCGGCAGGGCGGCGGCGGTGCGCATCCCGGCCAGCAGGGCCGTCCCCCGCCGGTTGGCCGCCAGAACCCGCAGATAGGCGGGCCGCTCCGGCGGCGCGGGGGGCAGTCCCAAATAGGCCCGGAACACCATCCGGCGGAGCCGGGCCAGGGGGTAGCGTTTGGTTTTCACGGCTTCCAGCAGCTCCGCCAGGGTGGCGGCGGACCCGGCGAAACGGGCAAAGCGGCGGTACAGGCCCTCGTTCCCCAAGTCCAGGGCGGCCCAGTCCGCCTCTTCCAGAAACCGGAGCCGGGCCAGCACCGCCCGCTCGCAGTTGGAAAGCGACGCGGGGGCCCGGCCCGCGGCCCGCTCCGCCCGGTAGCCTTCGGCCATGGCGGGGGCCATGAGGGAGAGGGCCTCCTCCCCGTCTCCCCGCCGGAGCCGCGCCCGGATGGCGGAGGCGGAAACGAAGCCGCCTCCGGCAGCCTCACAGTTGTGTCCCGCTCCCCGGCGGAGGACGGCGGCGGGCTGAATCCCCCCGCCCCGGAGGGCCTTGCAGTATTCCACGCCCAGCGTGTCGTTGGGCCGGGCCAGCGCCCCGGCGTCCGCCGGGGGAAGCAGGGTCTCCAGAGCCCGCTGGCGGGCGGCGGGGAAGCTGTCCCCCCGTTTCAGCTCCTCCCGGAGCCTTTGGGAAAACGCCGGGGAGCACAGGGCCTCCGCGCAGCGGACCAGGGGCGCGGCGTCTCCGCCCTCGCTGCCGAAGACCAGATGGGTGACCACGCCGGTGGCCTTCAGGATTTCCACCGCCCCGGCGGCGAAGCCCTCCGCCGAGGAGAGGGCCCAGGGGACGGGCAGCTCCAGCACCAGGTCCGCCCCGCTGCGGACGGCGGCGGCGGCCCGGGCGAACTTGCCCGCGACGGCGAAATCCCCCCGCTGGACGTAGTGCCCGCTCATGACGCAGAGAATCCCCGTCTCCGGCCCCAGGAGGCGGCGGGCCTCCGCCATCAGGTGGACGTGGCCCATATGAAGGGGATTGTATTCTGTAATGATACCAGCGGCGGCCATAAAATTCCTCCTTGAAGTGGTGACAAAAAAGTGACAGTTTGGTAAAAAAGCGGTTGTAACTCCGGGAAAGTCTGGTATAATGGAATGGAACAGCCGGGAAAGCGGGTCTCATCCGCCCTTCCCTGCCGTTCTATATTATACGAAATCGGAGAATTCCGCAAGGATTTCCCCCAAAAAGAGGAGACGGTCATCATGAACATTCTGGTCATCAACGCGGGGAGTTCCTCCCTGAAGTATCAGCTTTTGGACCCGGCGAGCGGCGTTCTGCTGGCCAAGGGCCTGTGCGAGCGCATCGGCATTGACGGCAAATTCACCTACAAGGCCGAGGGGAAAAAGACCCTGGACGCCATCGACATCCCCATGCCCACCCATTCCGAGGCCATCCAGGCCGTGCTGGACGCGGTGGCGGACAAGGACAACGGCGTCATCGCCTCCATGAGCGAGATCGGCGCGGTGGGCCACCGGGTGGTCCACGGCGGGGAGAAGTTTGCCGCCTCCGTCCTGATCACGGACGAGGTTATGGCCGCCATTGAGGAGTGCAATCCCCTGGCGCCGCTGCACAACCCCGCCAACATCATCGGAATCCAGGCCTGCCGGAAGCTCATGCCCAGCACCCCCATGGTGGCCGTGTTCGACACCGCCTTCCACCAGACCATGCCCCCCCAGGCCTACATGTACGCCCTGCCCTACGCCTGGTATGAGGAGGACAAGGTCCGGCGCTACGGCTTCCACGGCACCAGCCACAAGTACGTGGCGAGCCGGGCCGCCGCCATGCTGGGCAAAAAGCCCGAGGAGGTCAAGCTGATCTCCTGCCACCTGGGCAACGGCTCCTCCGTCACCGCCGTGGACGGCGGCAAGAGCGTGGACACCTCCATGGGCTTCACGCCTCTGGCGGGCGTGCCCATGGGCACCCGGTCCGGCGACCTGGACGCGGGCATCCTCCAGTACGAGATGAACAAGCGGGGAATGGACATCGGCGAAATGCTGAACGTCCTGAATAAGAAGTCCGGCGTGGAGGGGCTCAGCGGCGTCAGCTCCGACTTCCGGGATCTGGAGAACGCCGCCGGAAAGGGCGACGCCAAGGCCGCCCTGGCCCAGCGGAAATTCGCCTATGAGGTGAAAAAGTACGTGGGCGCTTACGCCGCCGCCATGGGCGGCGTGGACGCGGTGATCTTCACCGCCGGCGTGGGCGAAAACGACAAGGCCATCCGGGCCATGGTCTGCGAGGGTCTGGAGTTTATGGGCGTGAAGCTGGACGCCGCCGCCAACGACGTGCGGGGCAAGGAAACCGTCCTCTCCACCCCCGATTCCAAGGTGAAAGTCCTGCTGATTCCCACCAACGAAGAGCTGATGATCGCCATGGATACGGCGGAAATCGTGACGAAATAAGAGCGCCGGCGCGCAAACGGCCGGGGAGGGGCGCCCTCCCCGGCCGCTTTCTGCTCCTTGACAAAACTTCCAATAACTGTTATGCTGAATGGAGCTGTTTCAGCGAAATCGCGGATTTCCACGGGCCTCGTACGGGGAAGTCCCACATGAGAGGAGGAGTATCGTGAATCAGGCAGACCAGCGTTACCACCACTTTGTGCAAATCCTGCGAGAGGAGCTGGTCCCCGCCATGGGGTGTACCGAGCCCATCGCCATCGCCTATGGCGCGGCCAAGGCGCGGGAAGTCCTGGGCCGCCTGCCGGAGAAGATTCTGGTAGAGGCCAGCGGCAACATCATCAAAAATGTCAAAAGCGTCGTGGTGCCCAACACCGGAGGGCTGAAGGGCATCGAGGCCTCCGCCGCCGCCGGCGCGGTGGCGGGAGACGCGGGGAAAATCCTGGAGGTCATCTCCCAGGTGACGGACGGGCAGAAGGAAGAGATCAAAGCCTATCTGGACAGCCACGAGGTTCGGGTCGCCCCGGCTCCCGGGGATGTGGTCTTCGACATCATCGTCACCCTCACCGCCGGAGAGGACTCCGTCCGCCTGCGCATCGCGGACTACCACACCAACATCGTTTTGATTGAGAAAAACGGCGAGAAGCTGCTGGAGGCCGGAAACGTGGTGTCGGAGGACAGCACCGGCGGCCTGACGGACCGGAGCTGCCTGTCCGTGGAGGCCATTGTGGACTTCGCCAACACCTGCGGCATCGAGGATGTGCGGGAAATCGTCCAGCGGCAGATCGACTACAACTACGCCATCGCCCAGGAGGGCATGGCCCACCCCTGGGGGGCCAACATCGGCAAGGTCCTCCGGGAGCACTACGGCGACGACATCAAGATTCGCGCCCGGGCCATGGCCGCCGCCGGGTCCGACGCCCGGATGAGCGGCTGCGAAATGCCGGTGATCATCGTCTCCGGCAGCGGAAACCAGGGCATCACCGCCTCGGTCCCCGTCATCGAGTACGCGAAGCACCTGGGGGCGGACGCAGAGAAAACCCTCCGGGCCGTCACCCTCAGCGACCTGCTGACCATTCACATGAAGACGGGCATCGGCCGTCTCAGCGCGTACTGCGGCGCGGTCAGCGCCGGGTGCGGCGCCGGGGCCGCCATCGCCTGGCTGAACGGCGGCGGCTTTGAGGAGGTGGCCCACACCCTGGTCAACGCCCTGGCCACCATCTCCGGCATGATCTGCGACGGAGCGAAGCCCTCCTGCGCCGCCAAAATCGCCGCCGCCGTGGACGCGGGCCTGCTGGGCTACAACATGTACCGCAGCAGCCAGCAGTTCTACGGCGGAGAGGGCATCGTCTCCAAGGGCGTGGAAAACACCATCCGCAACATCGGCCGCCTGGGCCGCCTGGGCATGCGGGAGACGGACCGGGAGATCATCCGCATCATGACCGGCCAGCCCCCGGCCTAATTTCTCCGGCGTACGCATGCGCGGGCTCCGCCGCACGTATGCTGGAAGCAGAACCCTGACCGCGGAGCGGAATTTATGTTTGTGTGTCAACACAGAAAGAGAGGAAACTGTTTATGGCTGCTGAGAAAAAAGGCATGAGCCTTCCCCTGAAGCTGTTGATCGGCATCGCGGTGGGCATCGTCCTCGGCCTGTTCCTGCCCGAGAGCGTCATGACCATCGTGGTCACCCTCAAGTATGTGCTCAACCAGCTCATCATGTTCTGCGTGCCCCTGATCGTCATCGGCTTCATCGCCCCCTCCATCACCAAGATGGGCTCCAACGCCACCCGCATGCTGATGGTGGCCATCATCGTGGCCTATGTCAGCACCGTGCTGGCCACGCTGATGTCCATGGTGGCGGGCTACATCCTGGTGCCCTTCCTGCCCATCGCCTCCAGCATGGAGGGATTGAAGGAGCTGCCGGGCGTGGCCTTCCAGCTGGACATTCCCCAGATCATGCCCGTGATGAGCGCCCTGGTCTTCTCCGTGCTCATCGGCCTGGCCGCCGTGTGGACCAAGGCCAGGACCGTCGCCACGGTGCTCCAGGAGTTCCAGAACATCGTCCTCAGCGTGGTCAAGAAGGTCGTGATTCCCGTCCTGCCCTTCTTCATCGCCCTGACCTTCTGCGGCCTCAGCTATGACGGCACCATCACCAAGCAGTTCCCCGCCTTCCTGCTGGCCATCGTCATCGTCATGGCGGGCCACTACATCTGGATGGCCGTGCTGTACGGCTTTGCCGGTGTGTACTCCGGCCGCAGCTCCATTGAGGTGGTGAAGCACTACGGCCCCGCCTACCTCACCGCCGTGGGCACCATGTCCTCCGCCGCCACCCTGGCCGTGGCTCTGGACTGCGCCCGGAAGAGCAAGAGCCTCCGCTCCGACATGGTGGAGTTCGGCATCCCCCTGTTCGCCAACATCCACCTCTGCGGCTCCGCCCTGACGGAGACCTTCTTCATCATGATCGTCTCCAAGGTCCTCTACGGCGAGCTTCCCAGCGTGGGCAGCATGATTCTCTTCATCCTGCTTCTGGGCATCTTCGCCATCGGCGCCCCCGGCGTCCCCGGCGGCACGGTCATGGCCTCTCTGGGCCTGATCACCGGCGTGCTGGGCTTCGACGGCGACGGCACCGCCCTGATGCTGGCCATCTTCGCCCTCCAGGACAGCTTCGGCACCGCCTGCAACGTCACCGGCGACGGCGCGCTGACCCTGATCCTCACCGGCTACGCCGAAAAGCACGGCATCAAGGAACAGGCCATCAAGGCCGTGGACCTCTGATTCCTGAACCCTTCCGCCCGCGGCCCCCGGAATCGTCCGGGGGCCGCGGCTTTTTGTTCAGAGAACGTTCCGCAGGCTGAACTCCTCCATCTCCGCCAGCAGCCGCAGCTGGTCCCGGAGGTCCGCCAGCTCCGCCCGAAGCTCGCTGTCCTCCCGGCTCTGGGCAAAGGCCAGCGCCCGGTGATACATGGCCTCCGCGCCGTCCACGGCGTCGTGATTCGCGACGATGTGGAGCCAGGTCTGCCCCGCCGACCAGTCGGCGTATCCCCGCCGGATGGCGGCGGCGGCCCCCTCCCAGTCCCCGGCCTGGGCCAGGCGGTCCGCCTCCTCCAGCTGGGCCCGCCAGCGGGCGGCTCCGGCGGTCATGGCGGCGCTGTTCCACAGGCAGAAGGCCAGAATCGCCGCCAGCAGCGCGGCGGGCAGCAGCAGGCCCTTTCTCACGCGCGTCCCTCCTTTTTCACACAGGTCACCTTCCCCCGCTCGTCCAGGGTCAGCAAAAACGCCTCCCGGTGGGAGGACAGCCCCTCTTTCCGGAGGGTCTCCCGAAGCCAGGATTCGTCCAAGCCCTGGGCCTCCAGATTCCGCCGGAGGAGGCGGCCGTCGTTCACCAGCACCACCGGCAGCGTCACGTCCTCCTCCGTCTCCAGCCCCAGCTGCCGCGCCGAGGGGGGGCGGCTCCCGGCCCAGGGGAGCACCGACAGCTGTCCCGAGTTCTCCAGCACGGCGTACTTGACCTCCTCCACCCCGGTCATGCCCTGGCTCCGGAGCTCCTCCAGCAGCTCGTCCAGCGTATAGCGGTTTTTCCGCATGACCTCCTGCTGGAGAACCCCCTCCCGGATGAGGACGGAGGGCGCGCCGCAGGCCAGGCGGCGGAACCGGAGGCTGGACAGGGACAGCTGGCTCAGCAGCATGGACAGGGCCAGCAGGGTCAGAATGGGAATCACCCCCGCCAGCAGCGGGATGCCGAAATCCTGCATGGGCACGGTGGCCAGGTCCGAGATCATCATGGTCAGCACCAGCTCGCCGGGCTCCAGCTCGCCGATCTGCCGCTTGCCCATAAGGCGCAGGCCGGTCATGATGAGAAAGTAGAGAATGACGGTGCGGGCAAAGGCGGTCATCATAGGCGCTTCCTCCCAAGGTGGTTTTGGAGGAATAGTATCTGCCGTTGGGGGGCCGGATATTCCCGGGGCGGCACGTTTCTCAGGGCCCGTTGGCCCCGCAGGGGCGGACCGCCGAAAGCGCCGGGACCCCGGGAGACGGGCGCCCAGAGCCGCTACTGTAAAAATCTCCGAATCTTCCCGGACGGAGGCGGGAACGGTTGTTCGGATTCCCGCTTGTGTTTTCCCCGGCGGCGTGCTAGAATGGGCATATTCTGACGAAAAGCGCCGAGAGGCGGGGAGGTTCCTATGCTGCCCAACACACGCCTGAAAAATCTCTACGCCGGGCCCCTGCCGCCCATGGCCCTGACGGACTACGAGTCCATGGGCAAGTTTCTCAACCAGGGGGCCCAGCGGTGCAAGGTGTCCGGGCGGAACTTCGACCTGTTTCTGGACTGGATTATCCACGCGCTGTCCATGAGCCTCACCTCGGACAGCGCCTCCCGGGTCTTCCTCCCCAAGACGAAAACGGGCCCCTTCGTCCTGGACGACCTGATTCCCATTTCCGGCCTCCCCCCGGCGGGGGAGAAGCGGGTGAAGCTCAACGAGTGCGGCCTCATCGCCCCGGTGTGGAACAACGGCAGCCTGGAGGCCGCCCTGGAGTCCCTGTATGACAGCGGCTTCGCCGCCCTGGACGTGGAGCGGCCCTTCGGCGGGGCCTATTTCCCGGAGCTCCGGCTGGCGGTGATCGACTCCCCCTCCGACGTGGACATTCCCAACGTCCTGCGGGTCTGGAGCCGGGGGAGCGTCATTCTTCCCGTCTATCCGCTGAAGGAGCTGGAGCCCATGCTCAACACCGACGGGGAAACCTGGTTCATTCAGCACGAGGGCTTTGAGCGGGAGGAGCCCGTGCTGGAGCCCCGGATGGCGGCGCTGTACAACTGCGGCCTCCGGCGATACTGCGGAAAGGGTTAACCATCGTATACACAAAACCGGCGGGGAGCTTCCCCGCCGGTTTTTTCTCAGTCCGGGCCGCCCTCCGCCGCCAGCCGGGCCCGGCGCAGCAGCAGCTCCGTCATGCCCTCCCCCAATTGACAAATCCGCCGGAACTGACCGGCAATGTCATAGCGCATCCCGCTGTTCAGCCACTCCACCACCTGGCCGAAGCACTCGCACTGGTAGAAGCGGACGATGGCCTCCCGGTCCTCGGGGCGGAGGCGGAGGCTGCCGATGGCCGCAGCGGCGAAATCCTCCACCACCCGGCGGCAGACCCGCATCAGGCACAGCTCGAACAGGTCCCGGTGGGCGGACTGGTTGATGTGCAGCACCGCCTGGCGGTGGGTCTGGGCGAAGCGGACGACGGTCTCCATGCAGCCCGTCAGGGTCAGGGCGGGGCCCTGTTCCGCGATGATGCGGTCCGCGTGGTCCATGATGATCTCCTCCAGCAGGGCGGGGAGATCCTTATAATGATAGTAAAAGGTGTTCCGGTTCACTCCGCCGGTCTGGACGATGTCCTTCACGGTGATCTCCCGGAGGGGGCGCTCCTCCAGCAGGCGGAGGAAGGCGGCCTTGATGGCGTCCCTGGCGGTCATTTCCGTCCCCTCCCCTCCTGGGCGAACAGCGCCGCGGAGGCGCCCTCCGCCATGCGCTGGGCGGCGGCCAGCAGCTCCGCCTTGGGCAGGGCCATGTCCTTTTCAAACCACTCCGCCAGAAGGCCGATGAAGCCCCAGGCCAGGAAGTTCAGCAAATAGTCCGTCTGCCGGGGGTCCGCCGGGGAGAACCAGGCCCGCACCAGCGGCGTGCCGTTCTCGTGGACCAAGCGCTGGATGGACTGGAAAAAGCCGCTGGCCTCGCTGCTGGTAAAGAGCACCGCGCAGGTCTCCCGGTGCTCCACGGCAAAGTCCAGCACCGGCTCGAACACCGGCGCGACGCTGCCCACGGCCACCGTCTCCTGCATGTGGGCGTCCACCAAGGCCTGAATCTCCTCCAGCAGGTCCTCCTCCAGACTTTGCAGCAGCTCCGCCGTGCCGGAGTAGTGGAGGTAGAAGGTCCCCCGGTTCATGTCCGCCGCGTCCGTCACGTCCCGGACGGAGATGTCGGCGAAGGTCTTCTGCTTCATCAGCTCCAGCAGGCTCTCCTTTAACAGCTTGCGGGACCGCCGGGCCCGGCGGTCTTCCGGATTTTTCAACATCATGCTCCTCCTTGTTAGGCACAACTCCGGTTTTGTCTATTGACCGGATTTCCTGCTTTTACTATAATCAACTCAAGTCAATAAGTCAACAAAAATCTTTTAATAGACTTACGTTGATTAAATGGAGGAGTTATGATGAACTGGAAAACCCTGCGAACCCGCGCCGCCGCCCTGTCCCTGGCGGCGGTCCTGTCCGTCACGCTGACTCTGCCCGCCGGGGCTGTGGAACCCATCGGCAGCGGCGTGACCCCCACGTATGACGAGGCGTACTACGCCACCCTGGACTACTACGGCAACCTGCTGGAGGCCAGCGTGGTGAAAAGCTACGCCCTCAACGGCACGGACAGCCTGACGGACTACGGCGTCTACGACGAGGTGGTCAACCTCACCGACGGCTCCGCGCCGGTCCGGGGGGAGGACCGGACCTCCTTCCGCTTCGACGGCGGCGCGCCGGACCACTTCTACTTCGAGGGCAAGACCCGCCAGCCCTTCCAGGAGCTTCCCTGGACGCTGTCCCTCCGCTACACCCTCAACGGCGTCCCCACCCAGGCGGAGGACCTGGCGGGACAGCGGGGGGTGGTGGAGATTCTGCTGGACGTGACGCCAAACGAGGCCGCCAGCGACTACGCCCGCTACAATTACACCCTGGCCGCCACGGCCCTGTTCAACCAGGACGACATCCTCTCCCTGGAGGCCCCGGGCGCCCAGGTCCAGCTGGTGGGCAACCTGCGGACGGTGCTGTTTCTCTGCCTCCCCGGGGAGGAGCAGCATTTCACCATCCGCGTGGGCAGCGATTCCTTTTCCTTCGGCGGCCTGACCGTGATGATGATGCCCGCCACCCTGGCCCAGCTGGAGGAGATCGCCAAGCTCAGCCAGCGGAAGGATGACCTGGAGGAGGACTACCGGGCCCTGTCCGGCAGTCTGGACGAGCTGCTGGACGCCCTCAGCGACATTCAAAACGGCCTCTACGCCTCCGCCAAGGGCCTGGACCAGCTGGAGGCGGCCCGAAGCACCTTCTCCGGCGGCAAGGGCCGGCTGTACGAGGGCTCCGGGGCCCTCCGGGGGGACCTGAGCAATCTGGCGGACCTGCTGGACCCCATGGAGGAGCGGGTTCTGCGGCTCAGCCAGACGGTGACGGACTCCAAGACGGTGCTGAATGAAATGACGGACGCCACCGTGGTCCTCCAGGACCAGCTGACGGAAATCGAAGCGGCGCTGTACGGCCTGGAGCAGGGAACCTGCGACCTTCAGCACGTGATCGACGTGGCCGGGAGCATGGAGGGCAGCCTCCTCCGGCTGGAGCACGCCCTGGGCGGCAGCCACGTCAACACCCACAGCGTGGCGACCAACAGCAAAGCCATGGTGGAAAAGGTCAAACACGTCCACGGCGCTTACGCGGCGGAGGACACGGAGACCTTCCTCCAAAAGATGCTGGAGGCCCAGGGCGCCGGAAGCGCCGACGCCAAGGCCAAGGCGGCGGCCATGAGCCAACTGCTGGCGGCGTCCCAGGTTCCCGGCTTTAGCCCCGACCGCCTGCCCGCGGACCAGCGGGCGGCCCTGGCCGCGGCGAAGCAGATGGAGGCCCTCCGCCAGGCGAAGGACCAGACGGGCATGAGCTTCCAGGGCTTCTGCGGCCAGGTGGTGGAAAAGCCCGAGGACGCCAAAATGATGAACGACCTCTGGCTGATCTACAACGCCGGGGGCTCCACCAACACCCGGACCCGGGGGGACATCCGGATCAAGATTCCGAATGTCCAAACCCCGGCCGTCCCGGAAGCGCCCTCCGCGCCGGAACTTCCCGCCCCGGAAGTGCCGGAGAACCCCGAATCCCCGAAGGCTCCCACGCAGGAAACACCGGCCCCCGAAGTCCCGGAAGCCCCGGAGGCCCCTGCCCCCGAGGCTCCCGCTCCGGAGAACCCCGCCCCCGAGACCCCGGAATCCCCGGAAGCTCCCGCCCCGGAGGCCCCGGAATCCCCGGAAGCTCCCGCCCCGGAGGCCCCGCAGGCCCCGGAAACACCGGCCCCCGGGACCTCCGAATCCCCGGAGGCTCCCGCGCCGGAGGCCCCGGCGGCCTCTGCGAGCGAAGCGCCGGAGATTCTCCGGAAGGGACAGATGGCCGCCCGGCTGGTTCTGAACGCCGCCCTGGACAGTGAAAGCGGGTCCGACAGCGGGTCTGACAGCTCCGGCGGCTCCGACAGTGGCAGCTCCGGAAGTGACAGCTCCGACAGCGGCAGCTCCGGAAGCGACAGCTTCGGAAGCTCCGACAGCGGCAGCTCCGGAAGCGGCAGCTCCGGCGGCTCCGACAGCTCCGGAAGCGACGCCGAAAACTCCGGCGGCAGTTCCGGCACTCCTGACAACGGCTCCGGAACTCCTGACGGCGGCACCGGAACTCCTGACGGCGGCTCCGGAACTCCCGACGGCGGCTCCGGAACTCCTGACGGCGGCTCCGGAACTCCCGACGGCGGCACCGGAACCCCTGACGGCGGCTCCGGAACTCCTGACGGCGGCACCGGAACCCCTGACGGCGGCACCGGAACTCCTGACGGCGGCACGCCTCCCACCCCCGGCAAGCCCCCTGAGAACAACACGGTAGGCGGCGCGGTGGTGGACCTCATCACCAACGGCCTGGACAGCGCCAGCGCCCGCATCGACCAGATTCAATATGAGCTCACCGCCGCCCTTAACCAGCTCAAATACCCCACCTCCGCGGTCATCGGCGACCTGGCGGACCTCTGCGCGGAGCTGGGCGTCCTGACCAACAGCCTCAGCGACGCCGGGTATCTGATGGGCTCCCTGGGCGAGTCCGCCGGGACCCTGCGGGAGATTCTGGCGGACGTGGACGCCCTGCGTACCGTACTGAACGATTACGAGCCCACCCTTCAAGAGGCCCTGGCCAACACCGGCGCCCTCAGCACCTCCGCCGCCGCCACCATCCGGGACACGGAAACCCTGCTGGCGGACGCGGAAAACCTGGCCCGGTCCACGGGGAAGGACCTGGACGCGGGGACCAGGCAGTCCCTCCGGGGCCTCTCCGCCGCCCTGCGCCAGACCGCTAAAGCCCTGGCCACCACCAAACAGGTGAAGGAGGCCAAAAATACCGTCACCCAGATCATCGAGGACACCTGGAACGAATACACCGGCGATGTGAACAACCTCCTGCTGATGGACGCCGGGGCGGAGGCGGTGTCCCTGACGGACCGGCGGAATCCCTCCCCCACCAGCGTGCAGGTCCTCATCCGCACCCAGGAGATTCAGGAGGCGGACCCGGCGGAGACGGAGGAACCCGCCGCCGTCAAGCCCGCCACCACCTTCTGGGAGCGGATTGCCCAGATGTTCCAAGACTTCTGGAGCACCCTCACCGGCGTGTTCCACTGACGGAGGGCAGACGCCATGATCGAGAAAATCGCCCATAAGCTGACCCGCAGGCCCAGGCTGGTGGCCCTGACCGCCCTGCTGATGCTGATCCCCTCGGTGATCGGCTACGCCGCCACCCGCATCAACTACGACATCCTGTCTTACCTGCCCCAAGACCTGCCCTCCTCCCAGGGCGAGCAACTGCTGGAGGAGCCCTTCCAGATGGCGGCCACCAGCATGCTCATCGTGGAGGGCATGCCGGCGGGCTACACCAACCGGCTGATACAGGACATCCGGAAGGTCCCCGGCGTGTCCAGCGCCGTGTGGATCAGCAACCTGGTGGGCATCCAGGTGCCGGTGGAGATGATTCCGGCGGACCTCCGGGACCTGTTCTTCTCCGGCCAGGCCACCATGATGCTCATCCAGTACGACCACCCCGGGGCCTCCGACGAAACCATGGAGTCCATCCGCCAGGTGCGGAAGCTCTGCAACGAGCGCTGCTTCCTGGCGGGCTTCTCCGTGGTCATCAAGGACACCCGGGACGTGATGGACGGGGAGCTGCCCATCTTCGTGGGGCTGGCCGTGCTGCTGGCCCTGGCGGCCATGAGCGTCACCCTGGAATCCACCGTCCTGCCCTTCGTGTACCTGGCCAGCATCGGCATGGCCGTGGTGTACAACTTCGGCAGCAACATCTTCCTGGGCCAGATTTCCTACATCACCAAGGCCATCGCCGCCGTCCTGCAATTGGGCGTCACCATGGACTACTCCATCTTCCTCTACCACCGCTACGAGGAGGAGCGCTCCCATTACAGCGACAAGCGGGACGCCATGGCCCAGGCCATCGCCGCCGCCTTCCGGTCCCTCTTCGGCTCCAGCCTGACCACCATCGCGGGCTTTCTGGCCCTGTGCTTCATGCGGCTGACCCTGGGCCGGGACATCGGCATCGTCATGGCAAAGGGCGTGGTCCTGGGCGTGGCCACGGTGATTCTGGTCCTGCCCTCCCTGGTGCTGCTCTTCGACAGGCAGATCGACCGGCACAGGCACAAGACCCTGATTCCCTCCTTTGACCGGGTAAACGGCTTCGTCCTCCGGCACAAGGTCCCCCTGGTGGTTCTGACGGTGCTGCTGGCGTTCCCGGCGGTTTACGCCCAGCGGCACGCGGACATCTACTACAAGCTGGATGAGTCCCTGCCCCGGGACCTGCCCTCCATCGTCAGCAACGAGAAGCTGAAGGACGGCTTCGGCATGGCCACCAGCCACTTTGTGGTCCTCCGGGACGATCTCAGCGCCGCGGACATGGGGGAGCTGGAGCGGCAGCTGGAGAAGGTCCCCGGCGTCACCTCCGTGGTCTCCTATCACAAGCTGCTGGGAACCGGCATTCCGGACTTCTTCATTCCGGAGGACGTGAAAAACATGCTCCGCCAGGAGGGCTGGCAGCTGATGATGATCAACTCCGGCTATGACCCGGCCACGGACCAGGTGGCGGCCCAGCTGGACGCCATGAACGACATCCTGTTCCGCTATGACCCCGCCGCCATGGTCACCGGCGAGGGGGCCATGTACCGGGACCTGATCGACACCTCGGCGGTGGACTTCCAGGTGACCAATTACATCTCCGTGGCCGCCATCTTCCTCATCATCGCCGCCGTCTTCCGCTCCGTCTCCGTTCCGGCGGTGCTGGTGGCCACCATTGAGCTGGCCATCTTCCTCAACCAGGGCTGCTGCTATTTCCTGGGCACGGAGATTCCCTTCATCGCCCCCACCATCATCAGCTGCGTCCAGCTGGGGGCCACGGTGGATTACGCCATCTTGATGACCTCCCGCTTCCAGGAGGAGCTGAAAAAGGGCCTCGGCCGGGAGGAGGCCATCCGCGCCGCCGCCGCCTCTTCCGACGGGTCCATCGTCACCAGCGCGCTGGTCCTCTTCTGCGCCACGCTGGGGGTGTCCTTCGTCTCCTCCATCGACCTGATCGGGGCCATCTGCGTCATGCTGGCCCGGGGCGCGCTGATCTCGGCGCTGGTCAGCATCTTCCTGATGCCCGCCATCCTCTGCGTCTGCGAGCCGCTGTTCCAAAAGACCAGCTACCGCTGGAAGACGCCGGACCCCGTCCCCGCCGGGGAGGCTCTGCCCACTGGGGATGCGCTTCCCGCCGGAGAGGCTCTGCCCGCCGGGGAAACGCCCCCCGCCCCGGAATCCGCCCCCGGCGCGGAAGCCGTCCCGGAAGCCCTCCCCGGCGCGGAAGCGGAAGCCGTCCCGGAAGCGGAAGGCGTTTCCGCCGCCCTTGCCGCAGAGACCGCCTCCCGCGCCTCCTCATGATTAAATGCGGGCCCTGCCGGTGTGAAAGTTTTCCTTGACATTTCCACAAATTCCGATATAATAAGTAGGCTTGCAGCCGCAGGCATATCCTTGCTCTCATCGGAGAATGAGGGCCATTTGTCCAAAAGGAGGTGCAAACATGGCAAAGGTTACTGCCAATTATGAGGTCGTGTATATCATCGACCCTGCACAGGGGGAGGAGAACATCGCCGCCCTGGTCGCGAAGTTCAAGACCCTGGCTGAGCAGAACGGTTCCGCCGTCGAGGTGGAGGAGTGGGGCGCCCGGCGTCTCGCCTATCCCATTGACTACAAGAACGATGGCTACTACGTGCTGATGAGCTTCACCAGCGAGCCGTCCTTCCCCAAGGAGCTGGACCGCGTTCTCGGTATCACCGACGGCATCATGCGTTCCCTGATCGTCTGCAAGGGCGAGTAAGGAGGACCCCGGATGCTGAACAAGATCATTCTCATGGGCCGTTTGACCCGTGACCCCGAACTGCGCCGCACCCAGAGCGGCACCGCCGTCACATCCTTCTCCATCGCCTGCGACCGGGACTTCAAGTCCCAGAGCGGCGAGAAGGAGACGGATTTCATCGACGTGGTGGCCTGGCGCGGCACCGCGGAATTCGTCAGCAAATACTTCGCCAAGGGCCGCATGGCCGTGGTGGAGGGCCGCCTGCAGATCCGCGACTGGACCGACCGGGACGGCGGCAAGCGCCGCAGCGCCGAGGTCGTGGCCGACAACGTCTACTTCGGGGACTCCAAACGGGACGGCGGCGATTACGGCGGCTCCTCTTACGGAGCGCCCCCCGCCTACGGCGCGCCCGCCGGTGACCGCCGGGCTCCCGCCGCCGGATTTGGAGGAGGGTCTGAATTCGCCGAGATCGGCGAGGAGGACGGCGAGCTGCCGTTTTAAGTTTGATGGGTTTCGGAGGGTCCCCTCCGGACACCGGAATAAAGGAGGAAATTCCATGGCTTTCGATCGTGAATCCCGGCCCGCCCGCCCGATGCGGGGCAAGCGCCGCAAGGTCTGCCAGTTCTGCGCCGAGAAGTGCGAGCATATTGATTATAAGGATGCCGCCAAGCTCCGCCGTTTCATCTCCGAGCGGGCCAAGATCCTGCCCCGCCGGACCACCGGCACCTGCGCCATGCATCAGCGCCAGCTGACTGAGGCCATCAAGCGGTCCCGTCAGATCGCCCTGCTGCCCTACGTCACCGACTGACGAAGCGGACATCCGGCCCGTCCCCAGGGACGGGTCCATGCCGGTCCGTGAACGCCTCCCGGCACGGTAATGTGCCGGGAGGCGTTTTGCCTCTCCAAACGCGGGAATGGACGTTCCCCCTTCCGCCTATTGACAAAGAGACCGGCCATTTGCTATAATCAGGTTGCACCGCGAAATCCCGTGGGCAAACGGAAATCCGCTCCAGAATCTGCCCGCGTTCCAAGAGCCTCCGCGAGAGGGGTTCTTCGCATAAGGAGGGAAACGTTTATGGTCGTACACCTGACCAGCGCCCAGAATCTATTTCAGCCGCAGAATCCCCTGCAAGGCGGGATGGGGCCGGACGCCGGGCTGCAAAAGGTCATTCAGCAGATCAACGCCAATTATGGCGGCAGGAAAAACCACGACACGGTGGAATGGAGCCAAAAGGCCCTGGAGCTGCTGGACGCCGCCAAGGCCGAAAAAGCCGACGGGGCCAAGAAGCCGGAGGCCGCTTTGGGCCCCCGGAAATACGCGCCGGAAATGTTCACGAAAGAGGAGTGGGCGGAGCAGGCGCTTTCGGCACAGAGAGACGGCCTCCAGACGGCGTCCGATGTGATCGACTACGCAAAATCCAAACTGCGGTATACCATGTCGAAGATTTCCGAGCTGGAAAACTATCTGAACGGCACCGGCACGCACAGCGACCCCGCCATGACCAAAGAGCTGGCGGAGACGTATCTGCACAACTACAAGCAGAGCATCCAATCCGACTATACCGATATCCTTCACAGCCACATCAACCCCCACCGCTCCACCGTGGACGAGTATGACCGGCTGTCCGGCGGGCTGGCGTCGGCGGCCATGGACAACCAGCTCCATTCGCTTTCCGCCGAATCCCTGGGGCTTTCCAATCTGTCCGGCGACCCCCGGGAAATCATGGAGGCGCTGGAAAACGCGTCCAAGACCCTGGACGGCATGAAGCAGAACGTAGAGGACGCCTATCGGGAGATGACAGGCGGCAAACAATTCGCGGAACCCGCCGGAAGCACCTCCATCTTTGACGGGAACACCAGTCACAATTTCTTCGCCTCCCAGATGGAAACGTCCCATCGAATCCTCGACACCGCGCGGATGAAGCTCACGGGCCAAACCCTGCGCTTCCAGTAACCGGAGAGTCAGGCAAACGGCGGTACGGAAAACCGCCGTTTGCCCATCTTGACCCGGCTGGAAAAATTTCGATCTCCGGCGGAAAAGGACTTGATTTTTCCCGCGCCTTCGTTTATAATAATCGTGTTGTCACAATTCCATCCGCAGGGTTAGTACATCGGTAGTACAACGGCTTCCCAAGCCGTGGAGGCGGGTTCGATTCCCGTACCCTGCTCCAAAAAAGAAGGGCACCGCTTTGCGGTGTCCTTCTCTTTTGGAGCAGGGTACTCCGGTTTGCTGCGCAAACCGGCTGCTGCGGCAGGCTTATTGAAATCGTGCAGGAAAAACCCGCAGAGGTTTTTCCCGCACACACCCTTTTCCTTGCGGTCTGTTGGGGGATTTTCCTTGGGGGTGGATCTTCCTTATGGCGGGTCGCCGGTTTGCACAGCAAACCGGCTGCCGCCGGGAACCCCTGCGGCTGTGGGGGGCGGGGCGGAGAGAGGGGGGCTTCCTTTTGCCTGCGGTTTTGCGGTCTGTTGGGGGCTTTTCTTTTGGGGTGGGTCTTCCTTATGGCGGGTCGCCGGTTTGCGCAGCAAACCGGCTGCCGCCGGGGACCCCTGCGGCTGTGGGGGGCGGGGCGGAAAGAGGGGGGCCCCTTTTGCTTTATCCTTCCGGCGCGGGGGGATTTTCCAGGTCCAGCACATAGCGCTCGTAGGCGTTGATGATGGTCGTCTCCCCCCGCTGGAGCACCCGGGGCAGGTGACAGCCGTAATTCGCGTGGACGTGCCCGTGAATCAAATACTGGGGGTGATACTTGTCCACCAGGGCCAGCAGGCTCTCAAACCCCTGGTGGGCATAGTCCTCCCCGTCTCCGTAGCCCAGCATGGGCGAGTGGGTCAGCACAATGTCCACGCCTCCCGCCCGCCAGAGGCGGTAGCGCAGCCGCCGGACCCGGCGGGCCATCTGGCGCTCCGTGTACTGGTGGGGGCCCCCGCTGTAGCGGATGCTCCCCCCCAGGCCCAGAATCCGGAGCCCCCCCACCGTCACCAGACGGTCCTCCACGCAGTCGCAGCCCTCCGGGGGGTGCTGGTCATAGGTTTTGTCGTGGTTGCCATGGACATAGAGCAGGGGCCTTCCCGCCATCGTCACCAGAAAGGTGAGGTATTTCGAGCTCAGGTCGCCGCAGGAGAGAATGAGGTCAATGTCCTTCAAGCGGCCCGGGCGGTAGTAGTCCCACAGATATTCGCTCTCTTTATCGGACAGTAACAGCAGCTTCACAGGATCGGGTCCTCCTTCTCCGGGGGAATGGCGTCCCGGTAGACGCCCTGGAGCCGCGCGATGGGCCGGGCCATGGGCAGCAGGTCCTCATACGGGGGAATGCTGCCGTGGACGCAGTCCAGAAGGGTGTCCATGTGGAGTATTTTCTCCGGCGTGGCCTCCGGGAAGGGCTGGACGGACCCGTCGATGATGCCCCGGCGGAGGATGGCCGCCAGCTGGCGGACGCCGGCGGGAAGATCGTCCCCCAGCAGAATGTCCACCGACCGGATGTCCATGCCCCACCAGTAATTCACCGCCTGGCCCTCCGGCGCGGCCAGGGCCTCCCACCCGCCGGAGAGAATGCCCCGAATCAGGTTGGTATAGACGTTGCCCCAGTGCCAGTAGGGGGAGGCCAGGGAGTGGAACTTCCCGTCCTCAATGCGGCACAGGCCCCAGGGCTCCCGGATGCGGTCCGGCGTGGGGATGTCCCGGTTGGAGATCAGGGAGACCCCCTCCCAGGCCAGGGCGTCCATGGCGTCCTCCTCCACACAGGACCAGCGAAGGGTGATCTCCGCCCGGGGATTGGTCAGCTGGGCCCCCAGGGCAAAGGCGTTGATGCTGGCGGGAACGCCGAAGATGGGGTTGCTGGCCACATACCCGATGCGGCCGCTGCGGCTCAGGGCCCCGGCGATGGCCCCGGCGATATACTTCGCCTCGTAAATGCGGCTGTAGTAGGTGCGGACCCCGGCGTAGGGCATGGAGACGGAGCAGTTCAGAATGTGGACCTCCGGGTGCCGGGCCGCCGTCTTCCGGCAGGCCCCGATCAGCGGCGGCGTGATGGCGAAGAGGAGCTGGGCCCCCCGCCGGATGGCCTCCTCCATGGCGGCCTCCGCCTCCTCCCCGGGGTGGACGCCGTAGAACACCTCGGTCTCCACCCGGCCCTCCAGCACCGTCTCCAGATACTCCCGGCCCAGGTCGTGGGCCCGGGCCCAGTCGCTCTGCTCCGGCAGCTGGTCGCTGATGAAGGCCGCCCGCAGCCGTCCCAGCTGCCGGGGCTTGAACAGGCGGCCCAGGAGGTTGCCCTCCTCCTTGGCCTCCGGCGTGTCCGTGAGGACGGCGATGGGCCCGGAGAGGGCCTTGATGTCCGCCCAGACGGCCTTGACGCTCTTGGCGAGCTCCGCCGAGGGCAGGGCGATGAGATCGTCAAAGCGGTAAACCTTCAGCCACACCAGCATGGCGTCCGCCGTGGTGATGGGCAGCTCCCCGCCCCCCAGCTTCAAAAAGGGCTCCTGAAAATAGGTGTAGCCCGCGGTGAAGCGGCGGCGCTCGTCCTCCGTCCAGACGTGGTCCGGCTCATAGCCCAGGGCCTTCTGGAGCTTGACGAAGCTCCCCGCCCGGGTAAACCGGGTCCGGTAGAGCTTGGTCTTGGGGAAGGACTGCATGAACTCGTAGTAGGCCGCGGCGGCCGGGTCCTCCGTCCAAACGGGAATCATGCGGATGACGTAGGCGGAAATCGTCGGCGCGTCATAGCTCCGCAGGACGCTGACCCGCTTGTTCCCCTCCTGGACGTAAAAGCGGCCGAAATACTCATAGCACCGGATGGGGTCCCGGATGCCCCCGTCCCCCAGGTGGGCCTCGCAGAGGCTCATCCACTTCCCGGCAAACTCCGTGTCCGGGTCCAGCAGGGGCAGAAAGTCCCGGGAGAAGGCGGAGCGGCGGCCCGCCGTCTTGGTGCCCACAATCTGGTCAATGGGAATTTCCATCACTCCCAGCTCCGTCTGGCCCGCCACCATGGCGTCGCTGATGATCTCGTCCAAAACCTGGGGATAGGGGTAGCGGCCCCGGACCAGGGCCTCCTTATAGGCCTTGCGGCCCTGCTTCAGCGCGGCGGCGTACTGCGCCGCGGCTTCCTGCCGGTTCATAGAGATTCCTCCGTTCTTCCTCGCTCCATGACTGGGGGCCCAACGACAGGCCTCAACATGACGGGCAGCGGGCCCCCCAGGGGCCGGGCCCCCAGGGGCCGGTCCCCTGACCGGGCCGCCGGGGCGGGAATGATGATGTTTTAGAACCTGTATTCATAACCGGGGGATGCCGGATGGGCGAGGATTTTTCCCGCCGGACAAGAAAATTTTCCACAGGAATCCTGACGGATTTCAAGGGAAATTGACACAGTATGGCGGGAAAAAGACCGCTCATACGGCGTCCAACGGTTGTGAATACAGGTTCTTATTCTACGCCGCTCCGCCGGAAAATACCATGGTGTTTTCGCCAAAAGCGCCGGACGCTTCCGCGCCCGGCGCTTGGTCTGACCGTCACATAGACAGGGTCCCCGTCTCCTTGCTCAGGTCCAAGCCGCGAATCAGCTTCCGCAGGGGCAGGACCGCGGCGGGGGACACGCTCAGCTCATCCACGCCGTAGCGGAGGAAGGTCTCCGTCAGCGTTTGGTCCGCGCCCAGCTCGCCGCAGATGCCCACCCAGCAGCCGTGGCGGTGGCCCGCCTCGATGGTGTGCCGGATCATGCGGAGAACCGCCGGGTGGTGGGAATCGTAGAAATTATCCAGCTTGGGGTTCTGCCGGTCGATGGCCAGGGTGTACTGGGTCAGATCGTTGGTGCCCAGGGAGAAGAACTCCACTTCCTCCGCCAGCTCGTCGGCCAGCAGGACGGCGGCGGGGGTCTCCACCATGATGCCAAGCTCCACCTTGCCAAAGGCCACGCCCCGCTCCGTCAGCTCCGCCTTGCACTCCTCCAGAATCTCCTTGGCGTCCCGGACCTCCCGGACGGAGATGATCATGGGGAACATGATGGACACGGTGCCGAAGGCGCTGGCCCGGAGGATGGCCCGGAGCTGGGTCTTGAAGACCTCCTTCCGGGTCAGGCAGATGCGGATGGCCCGGTAGCCCAGGGCGGGGTTCTCCTCCTTCTCCAGCTCGAAGTAGTCCGCCTGTTTGTCCGCGCCGATGTCCAGGGTGCGGATGATGACCTTTTTCCCGGCCATGGTCTCCACCACCCGCTTGTAGAGCATGAACTGCTGGTCCTCGCTGGGGTAGTCCTGGGAGTCCAGGTAGATAAACTCGCTGCGGAACAATCCGATGCCCTGGGCGTCGTTCTGGAGGACCAGACCCACGTCCCCGGCGTTGCCGATGTTGGCGTAGACCTTGATCTCTTTTCCGTCCAGGGTGACGTTGGGCTTTTTCTTCAAGCTCTGGAGCAGGGCCTCCTGCTTGAGGTCGCTGCTCCGCTTCTCCTCCATGGCGCTGAGAAGCTCCGGCGCGGGCTCGATGTAGACGCAGTGGTTATAGCCGTCGATGACGGCCAGCTTCCCGTCCCAGTCGTCCTGGAAGTCCACCCCCACCAGGGCGGGGATGTTCATGGTCCGGGCCAGGATGGCGGTGTGGCTGTTGCTGGAGCCGTGGCGGGTGATAAAGCCCAGCAGCTTGCTCTTGTCCAGCTGGACGGTCTCGCTGGGGGTCAGGTCGTCCGCCACCAGAATGGCGGGCTGGTCGGCCATCATGTCCGCGTCCTCCACCCCCAGAAGCACGTTCACCACCCGGCGGGAGATGTCCTTCACGTCGGCGGCCCGGGCCCGCATGTACTCGTCCTCCATGGCGGCGAAGGCGGCGGAGAAGTTCTCTCCCGTGGCGGAGACGGCGTACTCGGCGGTGGCGCCCTGGGTGTCCAGGATGCCCTTGACGGCGTCCAGATAATCCTCGTCGTCCAGCATCATCTGGTGGATTTCGAAGATGGAGGCGTTGTCCTCTCCCACCTCCCCCAGGGCCTTTTCGTAGAGAGCGCCCAGCTGCTCCTGGGCCTTCACCCGGGCGGCGTCAAAGCGGGCGTACTCCTCCTCCGGGGTCAGGCTGGAGGTGGCGGCGGTCTCCGTCTCCTTCTTCTTGTAGATGCGCAGGGGTCCGATGGCGATGCCGTTGAGAATCGACTTTCCGGTTGCAACTTGCATAGCTGTACCCTCCCGGCGCTCTTACATATTTTCCTTGCAGAACTGCTCCATGGCGGCGGCGCTGGCTTCCTCGTCCCCGCCCTCGATGGTAAAGGTGATGGTCTCGCCGGTTTTCACGCCCAGGCCCATGACGGCCATCAGCTTGGTGGCGGCGGCGGACTTTTCGCCCTTGGTGATGGTGACGGTGCTGTCCAGGGCCTTGGCGGCCTTGGCCAGAAGTCCGGCGGGGCGGGCGTGGATGCCGACGGGGTCGGTGATGGTATAAGTGAACTGTTTCATGAGACTACTTCCTTTCTGATCGTGTTGGAAGCCGGGGCATCCGGCGTCTTGTCTCTAGGATACCACCTTTACCATCTGTTTGCAAATACAATTTAATCGTTTACCCATTTTTGTACTTCTCCACCTCCGCCAGGGCGGGCATGGCGGGGATGGCCCCGCTGCGGGAGCAGGTCAGGGCCGCCGCCTGGTTGGCGAAGGCCAGAATCTCCGACAGCTCCGCCCGGGTCAGGCCCTCCAGGGGCTTCTCCCCCCGGCGGCAGAGGCGGCTGAGGACCGCGCCCAGGAAGGTGTCCCCCGCGCCGTTGGTGTCGGCCACCCGGACGGGGACGCCGGGCTGGCGCCAGGTCTCCCCCCGCCAGCGGCAGAAGCAGCCGTCGCCGCCCAGGGTGACCATCACCAGGGAAACGCCCCGCTCCTCCAAAATCCGGGTCCCCTCCTCCAGTCCGGCCGCGCCGGTGAGCAGGGGCAGCTCCTCCTCCGACGCCTTGAGGATGTCCACCAGGGGCAGGGGGATGGTCATCCACTCCGCCGCCTCGGCCTGGCTTCCCCAGAGGGCGGGGCGGTAGTTGGGGTCATAGCTGACCAGCCCGCCCCGGCGGTGGGCCGCCCGGGCGGCGAAGATGGTGGCGTTGCGGCTGAGGCCCGCCGTCAGGCTGACGGAGCCGAAGTGGAGAATCTTGCTCCTCAGCACCGCGTCCTCGTCCACGCTCTCCGGCGCCAGGTCCCGGTCCGCCCCCCGGACAAAGCGGAAGCTCCGCTCCCCGTCTTCGTCCACGGTGACAACCGCCATGGTGGTGTGCAGGTCCCCGGTACGCAGTCCCCGGCTGTCCACGCCGTTGTCCGCCAACACCTGGCGGAGATACGCGCCGAAGCGGTCGTTCCCCACCTTGCCCAGAAAGGCGGTCCGGGCCCCCAGCCGGGCCGCGGCCACCGCCACGTTGGCAGGCGCTCCGCCGGGGTTGGCGGAAAATTGAGGCACGCCCGCCTCGTTGACGCCGGTCTGCGTCAGGTCAATCAAAATCTCGCCAATCGCTGTCACGTCCATAAAACGGCCTCCTCTCGATGTCCTTTTTCTGGAAATTAAATACCGCGTAATCGTTTGTTTCGGGATTATACCAAACTTTTCTTCTCTTGTCTAGTGCTTTGTTTGCACTAACCCCCATTTTTTACATTCCGTCTCTTTTCCAGCGGGGCCGCGCTTCGGCCATCCATTCCGCGGGGAAACCCCTTTACAAGCGCCGGAGGATTTTATATAATGAGGGGGCCCTCCGCCGGGGCCGGTCTCCGGCGGGCGCGGATTTGAGGTGCTGTTCGATGAAATACGTCTTCCAATTTCTCCGCATCCTGGCCTTCTGCTTCCTGGGGGAGGTCCTGCGCGGCCTCCTGCCCCTGCCCATTCCCGCCAGCATTTACGGGCTGGCCCTGCTGCTGGCGGCGCTGAAGGCCGGGCTGGTCCGGCTGGAGCAGGTGAAGGAAACCGCCGGGTTTCTCCTGGCCGTCTTTCCCCTGCTCTTTGTCCCCGGAGCCGCCGGAATCATGGAGCTGGGGCCGGTGCTGGCCGCCAGCTGGCTGCCCGTCGCCCTGGCCGTGGCCCTGGTGACGGTGCTGGTCATGGCCGCCGCCGGGCGGGTGACCCAGGCGGTTTCCCGGCGAAAGGCGGCGCGGCATGGCTGAGCTGCTGGCCCAGGGGGCCGTCTGGGGGGTGCTTTTGACCCTGGGGGCCTTTGCCCTGGGGACCCTTCTGCAAAAAAAGACCGGGCGGGCCTGGTGCAACCCGCTGCTGCTGGGGAGCTTGTTCGTGGTCCTCTTCCTCCGCCTAACCGGGATTCCCTACCCGGACTACCAGGCCAGCGCCGGACCGGTGAGCTGGCTGCTCCTTCCCGCCACGGTCAGCCTGGCCGTCCCCCTTTACGAGCAGTGGGAGGCCCTGCGGAAAAACGCCGCCGCCATCCTCTCCGGCATCGCCGCCGGGGTGCTGGTCAGCGTGGGGGCCATTCTGGTCCTGGCCTGGGCCTTTCACATGGACCGGGCCGCCGCCGTCAGCCTGCTGCCCAAGTCCGTCACCACCGCCATCGGCTCCGACGTGTCCGGGGAGCTGGGGGGCATCCCCGCCCTGACCACCTCCGTCATCATCCTGACGGGCGTCTTCGGCAACCTCACCGCCCAGGCGGTGTGCCGCTGGTTCCGCGTCACGGACCCCGTGGCCAAGGGGGTGGGCATCGGCTCCGCCGCCCACGCCATCGGCACCGCCAGAGCCCTGGAGCTGGGGCCGGTGGAGGGGGCCATGAGCAGCCTCTCCATCGCCGTGGCGGGCATTCTGACCGCCCTGCTGTGCCCCCTGGCGGCGAACCTTTTGCCATAGCCGCCAGGCTGGCGAAAACGTGTTTTCGCCAGCCTGCGCAAGGTTTTCAGACCTTCAAAAGGTTCGAAAACCTTCTGATTGAAAACGAAAGGAACCCTTCCTGGGTTCCTCTCGTAACTCTCTTCCTTCCCGTTGTTGGAGTTTTTACCGTTTTTCGACACTCTGACGCCGCCCTTCCAGGCGGCGCTTTTTCCTTCGGTCACATCCTTCGGTCACAAAAAATTTACACAACCGGTTTCCACAATCTGCACAAAAACGCTGGACGAAGGGCCCTTCCCATGGTATACTTTAAATTCTAACTACACGGCTTCCCGCGGCGGCGGGAGGCGCAAGGGAGGTGGTTTTCCATGGGCGAGGAGATGCGGACCTTCGGCTATCTCTGCCCCAAGTGCGGAAAGACCGTTCAAAAAGCCCGTTCCGTTTTCGCGCTGGAGGCCTCCGGCGCGGAGGTGGAGTGCGCCTGCGGCGGCTCCGCCCTCACCGCGTCCTTCGACGGGGAGCGTTACCGCCTCACCGTTCCCTGCGGCCTCTGCGGCGGGACCCACAGCGCCCTGTGCTCCCCGGAGCAGGTGTTGGAGGGGGCCGTGGCCCTGGCCTGCGCCGGGACCAAGCAGTTCTGCTGCTTCATCGGCCCGGAGGGGACGGTGGAAAAACAGCTCCGGGAGCTGGCGGTCCTGGCGGAGAAGGAACAGCGCCAGGGGGAGGGCGAGGCCTTCCTGGACAGCGTGATTATGTACGAGGTCTTGTCCGAACTGCGGGACATCGCCTCCCGGCCCGGGGGCATCGCCTGCGCCTGCGGCAGCGGGCGCTACGGCATGGAGGTCCGGCGCTCCGCCGTGGACCTGATCTGCCGGGACTGCGGGGCGAAGCTGCGGATTCCCGCCGCCACGGACCGGGACCTGGACGATCTGTGCTGTCACATGAAATTGGTGCTGCCGGGAAAACCATAAAGCGGGGAGAGCGGTATCAAGCTACCGCTCTTCCGCATATCCTGTGGTATTTGCACATTCCTGCGAGGGGAGTTGGTCTTGTTGATTACGATGCTGGCCCGCCTGTTTCTCAAGCCCGCGGGCAAGTCGGAGGCCCAGCTGCGCAAGGGCTACGGCGTTCTCTGCGGCGCGGTGGGCGTGGGGCTGAACCTGCTGCTGTTCTGCGGCAAGCTGGCGGCGGGCCTGGCCTCCGGGTCCATCGCCGTGGTGGCCGACGCGGTGAATAACCTCTCCGACGCCGGGTCCTCCGTGGTGACCCTGCTGGGGTTCCACCTGGCGGAGCAGAAGCCGGACCACCACCACCCCTTCGGCCACGGGCGGATGGAGTACCTGTCCGGCCTGGTGGTGTCCATGCTGATTCTGCTGATGGGCTTCGAGCTGGCCCAGTCCTCGGTGGAAAAAATCCTCCATCCCGTTCCCGCAAACGCCGGTTGGCAGGTGACGGCCATGCTCTGCGCCGCCATTCTCGTCAAGCTCTACATGGCCTTTTACAACCGCCGGGCCGGCAGGCGCATCGGCTCCACCGCCATGGAGGCCGCCGCCCTGGACTCTCTCGGCGACTGCGCCGCCACGGCGGTGGTGCTGGCCGCCTCCCTGGTGGAGCGGTACACGGACCTGATTCTGGACGGCTGGGGCGGACTGCTGGTGGCGCTGTTCATCCTCTGGTCCGGCGTCCAGGCCGTCCGGACCACCATCGACCCCCTGCTGGGCACGCCGCCCTCGGCGGAGTTTGTGGAGGAAATCCGCTCTCTGGTCCTCTCCCACCAGCCCATTCTGGGGGTCCACGACCTCATCGTCCACGACTACGGCCCCGGGCGGCGGATGATCTCCCTCCACGCCGAGGTCCCCGCCGGAGGGGAGCTGACGGAGCTTCACAACCGCATCGACCACGTGGAGCGGGAGCTCCGGGAGCGGCTGGGCTGCGAGGCGGTGATTCACATGGACCCGGTGTGCACCGACGACGGCGTCACCCAGGAGACCCGCCGCCGGGTGGAGGCCCTGATCCGCTGCATCGACGGCGGCATCACCATCCACGACTTCCGGGTGATTCCCCGGAAGGACCACGCCCACCTGGTCTTCGACGCGGCGGTGCCCTTTGACTTCCGCCTCACGGACCAGGAGGTGGAGGAGAAAATCCAAAACGCCGTCCAGGTGTTGGACAGCGGCTTCCAGGCCAAGGTCCGGGTGGAACGGTCCTATACTTGACAAGAGGCATTTTCTCCGGGGCGGACCGCTGTGTCCGCCCCTTCCCGATCTCCAGAGCAGAATGGCGCAGGGTTCCCTCTGCGCCATTCTGCCCTTGACAAACCTCGGTCATCTATGTATAATAATCCTAGATGACCGAGGTATCGCGGAAAGGAGGCGGGCCGTGAAAACCGACAAAAGCCTGATGAGCGGCAGTACGACACTGCTGATTCTCTCCCTGCTCTCGGGGGAGGAGATGTACGGCTATCAGATGATCACCGAGCTGGCCCGGCGGTCCAACCACGTCTTCGATTTGAAGGAGGGGACCCTGTACCCCATCCTCCACGGTCTGGAGGCGGAGGGGCTGGTCCGCGTCCGGGAGAAGAAGTCCCCGGAGGGCCGGACCCGGAAATACTACCGCATCACCCGGAAGGGGCAAAAGGCCCTGGACGCCCGGAGGGAGGAATGGGTCGCCTTCCGGGACCAGGTGGACGCGGTGGTGAACAGCGCCGCCCCGGCGTGAGGGGGCGGAATCATGAGAGACGCGTTTCAAATCTGGGTGGACGCCGTGTGCGAGCAGGTCCGCTTCCAGCCGGACCGGAAGGGCATCGCCCGGGAGCTCCGGGTCCACTACGAGGACCACGTCAGGGACCTCCTCCGCCTGGGGCGGGACCCGGCGCTGGCGGAGGAGCGGGCCCTGGAGGCCATGGGGAACGCCCAGGAGGTGGGCCGGGCCCTGGATAACGTACATAAGCCCTGGCTGGGCTGGCTGTGGGAGGCGAGCCGGGCTCTGGCGCTGGCTCTGACCGTCCTGGCCCTGGTGACGCTGCTTTGGACCGCCGGCCTGGATTCCTTAGTGGAGCGCACTATAGCCGAGCTCACCTGGGAGGAGCCCCCCGCCCCGGCGGCCAGGGTGGAGCTGGAGCACGGCACCCTTTACGCCGCGCCAGGAGACGTGACCCAGGAGCCCGGCGGCAGGACGCGGGCGGAAATCCGGCTGTGGCTCCAAATGCGGGACCCCCTGGGGACAGACCCCTACTACGGCATCAAAAACTGGTTCTTCACCTATCGGGACGAGCATGGGGAGCTGTCCGTCCAGGAGACGGACCCCCTCACCCGGACCGCGGCGGCCAGCCGCTATTGGCGGAACACCGGCGTTACCCGCACCGGCTGGACCCGCCACAGCCAGACGGTGGAGCTGGTGCTGGACGGGCCGCCCCGGTGGGCGGAGGTGTCCTATCCCCTCTCCGGCCAGGACTGGGCCCTGCGGGTGGAATGGGAGGCGGAGTCATGAGGCTGACACGGGGACAAAAGACCCTCCGAAACGCGCTGCTGTGCATCCTGCTGGCCGCCCTGGTGTACGCCATGCTGGGCTTTCCCCCCTACACGGTCCGGGGGATGCTGGACCGGGTGGAGCGGCGGTACCTCCTCTCGGACCTGGAGCCGGTGCTGGTGGTACGGGACTCCTGGCGGTACAGCGACGATTTTCTCCCCCACCGCGTCACCTATCTGATCGCCCGGACGGGGGACACCTACGTCAGCACGGACTTTACCCGCCACGGCCTGGAGGTCCGGCCGGAGTACCGGCGGAACCTGAAAATGAGCCGCAGCGCCCTGTGCCTGGGCCTGAACGGGACGCTGTACGTGGCCGGGGATTTCGGGGAGGCGGCCTCCGCCTCCGTGGAGGTGACGGCCCAGCGGACCACCCGGATGTACGACCCGGAAACCGAGGAGTACGAGCTGGTGGTCAGGGACAAAAAGACCTTCGTCTATGAGGGGGAGAAGGACGGCGACGCCCTGTTCGCCTTCCGCTACCGGGAAGGAACGGGGGGCATGGGTTCCTGGGGCGCCTGGGGCCCCTACACCGGCCTGGAGGCGGCGGCGTACAACTGGTACAGCGTGTATCCAAAGGGGGCCCCCGACGGAGTCCGGGGCATACTCCACGGGGACCTGCCGGTCAAGGTGACGCTGTACGATGAGGCGGGCGGCGTGCTGGATACCCTGGAGCTGTCCATCGACAATTATGAACTGCATTCCTATCCGTAAAAAGAGGACGGTATCGAAAGATACCGTCCCAGGCTGTCGAACATGTCTTTTCGACAGCCTGAGCAAGTTTTTCAGACCTTTAAAAAGGTCCGAAAAACTTCTGATTGAAAACGGGAGAAACCCCTGATGGGTTTCTCTCGTAGCTCTTTTCCTTTCCGGCCTCTTTCAGAGGGCACTTTTTTGACAAGCTAAGAGGACGGCATCTCACGATACCGTCCTCTTTTCATTTCAGCAACTCTCCGTCGTCGTCGCTCCGGCCTGGATAATCACCAGACAGCCAGAGCGGGATAAAGTTCTTTTTGGGAACCTTTTTCTTTCAAGAAAAAGGTTTAGCCTTTGAATTCCACAAACAGCTCCCGCACGGCGTTGGGGTCCGCCGGGGCGGCCTTCGGAGCCGCGGGCGCGGCGGCGGGCTCGTCATGGGGCCCGTCCCGCCATGCCAGGAACTTGGGGGCCACCTGGGGGAACAGGGCCAGGGACAGCACGTCCTCGTCGCTCTTGGCGATGTCCTTGAACTCCTCCCGGTACTTCTCCACCTCCGGCTGGAGCTGGTCCGCCGGACGGCAGGTGATCACGTCCTCGGGCTTGATGCCCGCCAGGGCCCGGACCTCCTCGTTGACCTCGCCGGGAACCTGGCCGTACTCGCCCCGGAGGAGGCCCTTGGACTCCTTGGGGAACGTCTTGTACTTGCCCACCACCACGTTCATGACGGCCTGGGTGCCTACGATCTGGCTGGTGGGGGTGACCAGCGGGGGATAGCCGAAGTCCTTGCGGACCCGGGGAATCTCCGCCAGCACGTCGTAGTACTTCTCCTCCTTGTTCGCCTGCTTCAGCTGAGAAATCAGGTTGGAGAGCATGCCGCCGGGCACCTGATAGAGGAGGGTGTTGGTGTCCACGTTCAGCACCTTGGGGTCCAGGCTGCCCTGCTCCTTGAGCTTCTGGGCGACCTTGCGGAAGTGGGCGGCGGCCTCGCTCATCTTGTTCAGGTCCAGCTTGGTGTCCCGGACGGTGCCCTGGAGGGTGGCCACCAGAGACTCCGTGGCGGGCTGGGCCGTGCCGTTGGCCAGGGGGCTCAGGGCCGTGTCCACAATGTCCACTCCGGCATAGGCCGCCATGAGATAGACCATGTCGCCGGTGCCGGTGGTGTTGTGGGTGTGGAGGTGGATGGGGATTTTCACGGTCTCCTTCAGCTTCTTCACCAGGGAGTAGGCGTCCATGGGCAAAAGCAGGTTCGCCATGTCCTTGACGCAGATCACGTCCGCGCCCATCTGCTCCAGCTCCAGGGCCAGCTTGACGAAGTACTCCTCGTTGTGAATGGGGGAGATGGTGTAGCTGAGGGTGGCCTCCACCATGCCGCCGTATTTCTTGGTGGACTTGATGGCCTGTTCCAGGTTCCGCACGTCGTTCAGCGCGTCGAAAATCCGGATGATGTCGATGCCGTTTTCAATGGACTTGCGGCAGAAGGCGTCCACCACGTCGTCGGCGTAGTGCTTGTAGCCCAGGATGTTCTGGCCCCGGAAGAGCATCTGGAGCTTCGTGTTGGGCAGGGCCTTGCGGAGCTTCCGCAGACGCTCCCAGGGGTCCTCGTTAAGAAAGCGCATGCACGAGTCGAAGGTCGCGCCGCCCCAGCACTCCAAAGACCAGTAGCCGATGGAGTCCAGCACCTCACAGGCGGGCAGCATGTCCTCCACCCGCATCCGGGTGGCCGCCTGGGACTGGTGTGCGTCCCGGAGGATGGTGTCGGTGATATACAGGGGCTTCTTAGACAAAAATTCCATAGACATAGATTGCCTCCTATGAAAGAATCAAATGGGGGTCCCCGCCGCAACCCAGCGGAGCGGTTGCGGTGGGGAGAGGAGAAACAAATGGAACGGAGCGAAGCCTGCCCGAAGGGCGGGATTCGCGCAGTGCAGTTTGTTTGGACGTCAGCCGAACAGGGAGATCATCACGCCCGCGGCGATGGCGGAGCCGATGACGCCGGCCACGTTGGGGCCCATGGCGTGCATCAAGAGGAAGTTGCTGGGGTTGGCCTTCTGGCCCTCCACCTGGGAGACCCGGGCGGCCATGGGCACGGCGGACACGCCGGCGGAGCCGATGAGGGGATTGATCTTCTCTTTCAGGAACAGGTTCATGATCTTGGCCAGAACCACGCCGCCGGCGGTGCCGAAGCCGAAGGCCACGATGCCCATCAGCATGATGGCGATGGTCTGGAGGCTCAGGAAGGTCCGGCCCGTGGCGGTAGCGCCCACGGAGATGCCCAGGAAGATGGTGACGATGTTGATGAGCTCGTTCTGGGCGGTCTTGCTCAGGCGCTCCACCGCGCCGCACTCCTTGAAGAGGTTGCCCAGCATCAGGCAGGCAATCAGGGGAGCGGCGGAGGGCACCAGCAGGGCCACGAACACGGCGACCATGATGGGGAAGATGATCTTCTCGGTCTTGGAGACCTGCCGCAGGGGCTTCATAACGATCTTCCGCTCCGCCTCAGTGGTCAGAAGCCGCATAATGGGGGGCTGAATCACCGGCACCAGGGCCATGTAGCTGTACGCCGCCACGGCGATGGGACCCAGCAGCTCCGGGGCCAGCTTCGTCGCGCCGTAGATGGCCGTGGGGCCGTCCGCTCCGCCGATGATGCCGATGGAACCGGCCTGGGCGGAGGTGAACAGAGGGGGATTGGTGAGCGCGCCCGCAAGGCGGCAGCCCACGAAGGTCATGAAGATGCCCAGCTGGGCGGCCGCGCCCAGAAGCAGGCTCTTGGGGTTGGCGATCAGGGGGCCGAAGTCGGTCATAGCGCCCACGCCCATGAAGATGAGGCAGGGGTAGATGCCCAGCTTCACGCCCAGGTACAGAATGTCGATGAGGCCCACCGTGATGGACGCGCCTACCGGCGCGGTGGCCAGCACGGCGTCGGACACGCCCACGGCGGCCAGCTCATTGATGAACGCCTGGGTGACTTCCGCGCCGCCGATGAGGTCCCAGTGGATGTGCCCTCCGGCGAAGAAGATCTCATGGTACATCTCCGCGCCGGGGAGGTTGGTGATGAGCATGCCGAAGGCGATGGGCACCAGCAGCAGGGGCTCAAACTTCTTGACGATACCCAGGTAGAGAAGGCCGCACGCGATGAGGAGCATCACCAGGCACTTCCAGTTGTCCCCCTGGGCAAACAGCGCGAATCCCGAGCTGTTTACAAAATCCAGTATAGCTTCCATTCCAGTCCCTCCAGCGCCTTACTGGATGACGCACAGCAGCGTGCCGGACTCCACCGCCGCGCCCTTGGCGGCGTTGATGGAGGCCACCTTGCCGTCGCAGGGGCACATGATTTCGTTTTCCATCTTCATGGCCTCCAAAATCATCAGCACGTCGCCCTTCTTCACGGAAGCGCCCTGGCTGACCTTCACGTCCAGGATGGTGCCGGGCATGGGGCTTGTGACCTGCTCGCCTCCGGCGGGAGCGGCGGCGGCGGGGGCCGGAGCGGGGGCCGCGGCGGCGGGCGCGGGGGCGGCCCCGGTCAGCTCCTCCAGTTCAATCTCATAGGCGGTGCCGTTGACGGTGACTCTGTACTTTTTCATGATGCTCTCTCCTTCTTGTTCCTTACAGTTTTTTCATGGATACGATGCGGATGCCCGTGATGCTGGTCCCCAGCTCCTCCGCGATGGCGGCGGAGACGGCGGCGGCGATCTCCTGGCGGTTGCCCTCCGGGACGGCGGAAACCGCCGCGGCGGGGACGGGGGCGGAGACGGCGGGGGCCGGGCGGCCTCCCACGACTTTGCCCATAACCGTCGTCAGGACGATGAGGCAGATGAGCCCGAAGAACACGGTGCCCATGCCCATCAGGCAGACAAATAAACTTCCATATTCTGGCATATGCTCCCTCCTATAAATATAGATGCAGGGCTATTGTATCAACTTCCGCCGAAAAAAACAATGACTTTGGAGAAATTTTATCAGGGCTTTTTTGCCTAGTCCCCGGAGGCTGGACGTAAGTAATAAAACATGGTACAATTTTACGAATCCGGGGCGGGAAGCAGCGGGTTTATCCGTTAAGAAACCGGTAAAATTTCCCCGCCCCGCCGGAAAGGAGTCCGCTATGCAGTATCAAACCGTGGTCCCGGGCCGCTTTCTCGCCCGGCCCAACCGCTTCATCGCCCGGGTGGAGGCGGAGGGAGGCGTGCAGACCGTCCACGTGAAAAACACGGGCCGCTGCCGGGAGCTGCTGGTCCCCGGAGCGGCCGTGTATCTGGAAAAAAGCGGAAACACCAGGCGGAAGACCGCCTATGACCTCATCGCCGTCCAAAAGGGGGACCTGCTCATCAACATGGACGCCCAGGCCCCCAACCGGGTGTTCGCCGAGTGGTTGATCCCCCGGCTTCCCCAGGGGGCGGTGCTCCGGCGGGAGTACGCCTATGGGGATTCCCGGCTGGACTTCTGCGTGGAGGGGCCCCGGGGCCGGTTCCTCATCGAGGTCAAGGGGGTCACCCTGGAGGAGGGCGGCGCGGCCCGCTTCCCCGACGCACCCACGGAGCGGGGGGTGAAGCACCTCCGGGAGCTCCGGAAGGCGGCGGAGGCCGGGCTGGGGGCGGCGCTGTTCTTCGTGGCGCAGATGGAGGGCATGAAGAGCGTGGCCCCCAACGAGGAGACCCACCCCGCCTTCGGCGCGGCCCTGCGGGAGGCCGCCTCTGCGGGGGTCCGGGTGTGCGCGTGGGACTGCGCCGTCACGCCGGAGAGCCTGACCCTCCGGCGTGAGATCGCCGTTTTGCTCTAAAGCAGCCGCCCTACCGGCTCCGCCTCAAAGACCTGGGTATAGCGGGCCCGGAGCTCCGCCAGCGCCCGGTTGGTTTCCGCCTCCGGGGGAAACAGGCCGAACACCGCCGGGCCGGAGCCGGACATGGCGGCGGCCAGGGCCCCATGGCGGAGCAGCGTCTCCTTGATTCCCTCGATTTCCCGCCGCTCCGGCGGCTCCAGAACCGACTCGAACACGTTGCCCACGCGGCTGGCCGCCCCTTCCAGGTCTCCCCGTCTCAGGGCGGAGACCATCCCCTCCACGTCCGGGCGGGGAAGGCTCCCGTCCAGGCGGAGCCGGGCGAACATGGGCCCCGTGGGCAGGCCGAAGTCCGGCTTGCAGAGCACAAAGCGGCAGTCCGGCAGGGGGGGGAGGTCCGTCAGCAGATCCCCCCGGCCCTCCGCCAGGGCCGTGCCCCCCCGGACGCAGAAGGGCATGTCGCTGCCGATCTGCCCGCCCACGGCCTCCAGGGCCTCCCGGGGCATATCCGGGGCGTACCCCTCCCGCAGCAGCCGCAGAAGGGCCGCCACGTCGGCGCTGCCGCCCCCCAGGCCCGCGTAGGCCGGGGTCCGCTTCTCCAGCGCCGCCCGGAGGGGCGGCGCTGGCTGTCCTATGGCGGTGAAAAAGGCCTCCGCCGCCCGCTGCTCCAGGGTCTTTCCCGGGGGGAGGTCCATCCCCCGGACGGAGAGGGTGAAGCCCTCCCCCCCCTCCTCCAGGGTCACGGTGTCCCAGAGGCTCACCGTCTGCATCACCATGCGCATCTCGTGATAGCCGTCCCGGCGGCGGCCCAGGATGTCCAGGGCCAGATTGACCTTCGCCGGGGCGGCCTGCGCATATCGTTCCATAAAGTCCTCCTTAAAATCCCATCTCCGCCAGCTCCCGCACCAGGCGGATGTAAAACTCTCCGGCGTCAAAGCCGGGGCGCTTCCGCCGCCGCCCTCCCACGCCGTCCTGATGGGACACGCCCTCCAGCGTGCCCCGCCAGCGGCCCCAGACGGCGGACTCCGGGGAGACCAGCCCGTCGGTGGGACCGTCGGCCCTGGTCAGCCAGAGCTGGAGCCGGTCCATGGGGTCCCAGCCCGCCCCGTCCAGCCGGGCCCCCCAGCTCTGGTAGTACACCAGGGGGCTGTCCGGGTTTTCCCGGTTGAAGCGCTCCATGGCCTCCGGGGTCAGGGCGCTTACCGCCGCCGGGAAGTCCGGGTCCCGGTCTCCCCGTGCCCGCCAGAAGCCCTCCAGCCCCCGGCCCGCAATCCGGCAGACCCGCTCCCGCGCCAGCCATTCCGCCGCCGCCTTCGAGCCCCGGTGGGGGGTGCAGATGGTGGTAAGGGACGCGGCCCGGGGGGCGAAGCCCAGGGTGGAGAGGAGATACCGGGCCTCCACCCCGCCCTTGGAGTGGGCGATGAGGTTCAGCTTTTCGCTTCCGGTCTCCGCCAGAATCTCCTCTCCCCGGCGGAGGAGGGCCCGGGCGTTGCCGGGAACGCCGCCCCAGGCGTCCTGGCCGCTGAGGTAGACGGCGGCCCCATGGGCCCGGAGGAGGTCCGTCAAGGGCCCCCAGTAGGAGAAGATCCAGTCGTCCCGGCAGTTGAGGCCGTGGATGAGCAGAAGGGGATACCGGGTGCGGCAGTCCGTCATAGGGGGCCTCCTTTCCGGCCTTGTTTTTTGCCGGATTTTGTGGTATGCTGTCCGTGAGCATCGCTTGGGCGGCCGGATGGCAGCCGGCGGGCGGTTGGTCTCTCTCTGAAAAGGGGGTGACAGCATGCCGATTACACTGACGTTCCATATCCTTTGCTGGACTGTGACGATCAAGGTAAAAAGCGGAAACCGCCACTCTGCCAAGTGACGGTTTCATAGGCTTTTGCTTATGACACGTTAACCTGCGTTCAGACAAACCGCTTGCCGCGGTCCGCTCTCGCTATGCTCATTATAGGCCGAAACGGCCTGTCTGTCAAGCCCCGGCGTTGGCCGGGGCTTCAGGCTGTCGAACAGGGATGTTCGCCAGCCTGCGCAAGGTTTTCAGACCTTCCAAAAGGTCTGAAAGCCTTCTGATTGAAAGCGAGAGAAACCCCTGATGGGTTTCTCTCGCAGCTCTTTTCCTTTCCGTTCTCTTTCAGATTGACGTTCCATATCCTTCATTGGACGATAACGATCAAGGTAAAAAGCGGAAACCGCCACCGGGCAGGGTGACGGTTTCTCTTTGGAAACTGTAAAAATCTAGCCGGACCAACCGCTTGCCCCGGCGCCTGGGATTATTATAGGCCGAAACGGCCTGTCTGTCAAGCCCCGGCGTTGGCCGGGGCTTCAGGCTGTCGAACAGGGATGTTCGCCAGCCTGCGCAAGGTTTTCAGACCTTCCAAAAGGTCTGAAAGCCTTCTGATTGAAAGCGAGAGAAACCCCTGATGGGTTTCTCTCGCAGCTCTTTTCCTTTCCGTTCTCTTTCCGGCGCGGCTTTCTTCACGAAAGCATTGACATTTCCGCCAAGGCCCGGTATCATAGGAGAATCCGCCCGGGCGGTCCCTTCCGCCTGTGGGCTTTGCAGCGAAATATACGAGAGAGGAACGAGAAACTTATGAAACGGGAGCGTTTTCAATCCCGCCTGGGCTTCCTGCTGGTAAGCGCGGGCTGCGCCGTGGGCATCGGCAACGTGTGGAAATTCCCCTATGTCACCGGAGAGAACGGCGGCGGCGTGTTTGTGCTGTTTTACCTGCTCTTCCTGGCCATTATGGGCGTGCCGGTGCTGACCATGGAGCTGGCGGTGGGCCGGGCCAGCCGCAAGAGCGCCGTCCAGGGCTATCAGGCCCTTCAAAAGCCGGGCAGCAAGTGGCACATCCACGGCTGGTTCTGCGTGGCGGGCTGCTGCCTTTTGATGATGTACTACACCACCGTCTCCGGCTGGATGCTGGGCTACTTCTGCAAGTTCGCCTCCGGGACCTTCACGGGGCTGGGCGCGGAGGCGGTGGAGGGCGTCTTCCCCGCCATGCTGGGCAATCCGGGGGAAATGACCCTCTGGATGGTGCTGACGGTGCTGGCGGGCTTTCTGGTGGTGAGCTTCGGCCTGCAAAGCGGGCTGGAGCGGATCACCAAATGGATGATGCTGGGCCTGCTGGGCCTCATCGTGGTGCTGGCCGTCCACAGCCTGACCCTTCCCGGCGGCATGGACGGCGTGAAGTTCTATCTCCTGCCCGACTTCCGGCGGGCGGCGGAGGCGGGCCTGGGCCACGTGATCACCGCCGCCATGAACCAGGCCTTCTTCACCCTGAGCCTGGGCATCGCCGCCATGGAGATCTTCGGCAGCTACATGAGCCGGGAAAACACCCTCACCAGCGAGGCGGTGCGCATCTGCCTGCTGGACACCTTCGTGGCCCTGATGGCGGGCCTGATCATCTTCCCCGCCTGCTTCGCCTTCGATGTGGAGCCGGGACAGGGCCCGGCGCTGATCTTCATGATTCTGCCCAAGGTCTTCCTGAACATGGCGGGGGGCCGCCTGTGGGGGACGCTGTTCTTCCTGTTCATGACCTTCGCCAGCTTCTCCACGGTCATCGCCGTCTTTGAGAATCTCCAGGCCAACGCCATCGACAACTTCGGCTGGAGCCGGAAGAAGGCCGCCCTGATCAACTGCGTCTTCATCCTCCTCGCCAGCATGCCCTGCGTCCTGGGCTACAACCTCTGGAGCGGGCTCCGCCTCATCGGCGGGCGGGACGTGCTGGACAGCGAGGACTTTATCGTCAGCAATCTCCTCCTGCCCCTGGGCTCCCTGGTGTATCTGCTGTTCTGCGTCAGCAAAAAGGGCTGGGGCTATGACCGCTATCTGGAGGAGGCCAACGCCGGAGCGGGCCTCAAGATGCCCCGGTGGCTGTGGCCCTACTTCCAGTTCGTGCTGCCGGTGCTGATTCTGATCATCCTGGTCCAAGGACTGTTATAAGGCAAATAGAACCCTAAAAGCGGCGGCGAGGTTATCCCTCGCCGCCGCTTCCGCTTGTTGCCAAATTGCCAAAAAAGTGCTGGCCGAACAGGAGGAAAAGAGCTGCGAGGCCAGACTTCGTTGCCGCCGCTTCCGCTTTGTCTATATCCAGACTTACAGAGCGTGTCAGCTTTCTTTTGCTAACTTTTCTTTCTCGAAAGAAAAGTTAGAACGCCACCTTCATGCACAGCGCCACCAGGCACAATATGACGGCGCAGGGCACATAGACGTACCGCCCGGCGGCGTACCACCAGGGGCCCGGGGCCTTTCCGGCACCCCGGTCCACCTCGTCCAGCAAATCCTCCCGGCGCATGACCCAGAACCAGCTCACCGCCCCCAGGGTGGCCCCGATGGGGATGATATAGATGGACACGATGTCCATCCAGGGGCCCCATTTGAAAATGGGCTCCATGTGGAGGCCGACGCCCAGGCACACCACGCACAGCAGGGCCAGCATGGCCTTCCGGCTCAGCCGGGGGAACTTGTGGAGCAGGGACTCCCCCACCGCCTCAAACATGTTCTGGAGGGAGCTGACCCCGGCGAAGATCATGGCCACGTACAAAATCACCGCGAAGAGCCGCCCCAGGGGGATGTCCTGCAAAATCCGGGGCAGGGTGACAAACAGCAGGGAGGGCCCGGCCCCCACGTCCAGCCCGTAGGCAAAGCAGGCGGGAATCATCACCAGGGCGGCCACCAGGGCGGCGATGGTGTCGAAGAGGGCCGTCCGCTTCGCCAGCTTGGCCACGTCCTCCGCCGTGTCCAGGTAGGCCCCGTAGACGATCATGCCGCTGCCGGTGATGGACAGGGAGAAAAAGGCCTGTCCCATGGCCCAGACCCACACCATGGGGTCCAGCAGCTCCTCCCACCGGGGGGAGAACATATAGCGGTAGCCCTCCGCCGCGCCGGGGAGAAAGGCCACCCGCACCGCCAGGATGAGGAAGATCAGGAAAAACAGGGGCATCATGACCTTGTTGCTCTTCTCGATGCTTTTGGCCCCCAGCAGCAGGGTCAGCAGGGTGCCCACCACCACCACGGCGTGGAAGGGAATGACGGAGTAGTCCGCCAGGGAGAAGCTCTCAAACCAAACGGCGGTGTCCGCCGTCATCAGCTCCCCGGTGAGGGACCCGGCAAAGGCCTTCAGCACGTAGGCGATGATGACCGCGTAGCCGATGGCGATGCACATGGACCCCGCCAGGGGCAGCCAGCCCAGAAGGCCCCCGGTCTTCCCCAGCTCCCTTTTCCGGGTGCCCCAGGCCATTTCATAGGCCCCCAGGGTCCCCGTCCGGGCCCGGCGGCCCACGGCGTACTCGGCGGTCAGGCCCACCGTGCCGAACAGGAGGATGAAAATCAGATAGGCGATGAGGAAGGCCCCGCCGCCGTAGCTGCCCATTTTGGCGGGGAAGCCCCACACGTTGGCCATGCCCACCGCCGAGCCCACCGCCGAGAGAACAAAGCCCCACTGGCTGCTGAACTGGCGCTTCTTGTGCTCGTGGCTCATGCCGTGCCCCCTTCCCGCTCCTCCTGAACCAGGGCCTCCAGCAGCTCCACCGCCGTGACGATCATGTTGTCGCAGTGGGCGGTGACGCCCAGGCGCTGGGAGGCGGGATTTTTGTCCGTCACGCCGGGCTTGTCCCGGAGAAGGTCGGCGCAGCGGGTGAGGCCGAAGACCTCGGAAAAGCGGCGGCGGTATTCCTTGGCAATGCGGTAGACATTCCGCTTGGCCTCCTGGTCCCCCTGTTTGTCGAAGGGAAAGCAGAGGCTCAAAATCAGTACGCCGCCGCTGACGGCGCCGCAGACCTCCTCATGGCTGCCGCCCAGGCCGCCGCCGAAGCCCCCCAGCAGGGGCAGAACCTCCTCCGGCGTCCGGCCCGCCAGGTCCGCGCAGGCCCCCGCCACGGACTGGGCGCAGTTCCAGCCCTCCTTGTGATATTGATACGCCATCGCGCAGCGATCCATAAAAATGTCTCCTCTCTGTCAAATTCATCTGCTTTGGCCCGAAGGGCCTGTACTTATGAGGGCATTATAACAAGCCTGGATGGAAATAGCAACCAGGAAAATTCCGGGCTTATTTTGAAGAATCCGGCCCCGTTTTCCCGTTTTGTTCTCAGCGGGCCTTTCGCCCGTACCTTTTTGAATAAGGAGCTGAGACGATGACGACGTTTTCCCTGAAGCTGACGGCGGTGGTTCTCATGACCCTGGACCACATCGGGCTGTACATTCCGGCGGCCCCGGTGTGGCTGCGCTGGTTGGGCCGGGGGGCCTATCCCCTGTTTTTATTCTGTATGGTCCAGGGCTATGCCCATACCCGGAGCCGGAAGCGATATCTTTTGCGGCTCTACCTGATGAGCCTTTTCATGACGGCTCTGGGCCTGTTCCTGAATACCCGGTTCCTCCCGGAGGGGGGCTATGGAAACCACAACATTTTCTTGCCGCTGTTTCTAACGGGGGTTCTCATCAGCGCGGTGGAGGCGTACCAGCGGGACCGGAGGCGGGGCGGGCTGCTATTGGGGGCCATTGCCCTGGTTCAGGTTTTCTACGGGCTTCTCCCATTCCTGCTGCCCTTCACCCGGAATTTCAGCGGGGACGTTCTCACCGGAGTGGTCCCGAACCTGGCGGTAAACGAGTTCGGCTTCGAGTTCATCGCCCTGGGGCTGGCCCTGTACTTCCTCCGGGACCGCCGGGAGGCCCTGGCCGCCGTGTACCTGGTCTTCTGCGTCTACCAGTTCAGCGCCGAGGCGCTGTACGGCGGTTTCCCTGTTCAGTGGATGATGGTCCTGGCCCTGCCGCTGATGCTCCGGTATAACGGCGAAAAGGGCCGGGGCTGGAAACGGTTTTTTTACTTCTATTACCCCGCCCACACCTGCCTGCTGTTTCTGCTGGCCCGCGCCCTGGGATAGAGTAAGGCGGAGCGGCAAAGCCGCTCCGCCCCAGGCTGGCGAAAACGTGTTTTCGCCAGCCTGAAAACTTCTGATTGAAAACGAAAGGAACCCCTCCTGGGTTCCTCTCGTAACTCTCTTCCTTCCCGTTGATGGAGTCTTTACCGTTTTTTGACGCTCCGCCTTTCCGTCATTGCTCCGTGGCGGTGAAATAGACAAAGAAGGTGTCCCCCTCGCTGTCGTTGTCAAAGAGCTCCATGTGGGCGATGCAGAAATCCTTCTCCTCCGCCGGAACGTCGAAGACCAACACCCCGGTGCGGGACTCGTTGACCGCCAGCTCATACTCGGCGGGAAGCTGCTCCTCCGCCACGGTGTCCAGGCCGCTGCCGTCCTCCCCCTCGGTGATGGGCCAGGCAAAGTCGTCGGACCCGGCGCTGCCGCTCCACTGGCCCTGGAAATCGTCGTCGTACATGGGGATGCTCTCGTGGAAGGTGTTCTTGACGGTCAGCTCCACCACCAGCACCTTCCTACCCTCCGGGGGGGTGTGGCCGTGATAGTCCGGGGCCGTGTAGGCGCTGTTCACGGTAAAGTCCATAAAGTAGGAGTGGACCAAATCGCCGATCCGAGCCTCGGCAAAGCCGTCCTCCGCCCGGACCTCGCCGCTGCCCGCGCCGCCGGAACCGCCGCCGGAACCGCCGCCGCAGGCGGCCAGGGTCAGAAGCAGCAGCAGGGTCACGATCAAGGAAAGCAGTTTTTTCATCACAGGATATCCCCCAATTCTGTAATCGGAATCTCTCGTCCCCGGAAGCGGACTTCCGGGCCTGGGAAAATCATACTACGAACCATCCCTCAAGTCAATATCCCCGTCGGAACGGGGGGGCTTTCCGCCCCCCGGTAACGGGGACGGCCTCCGCCGCATAGGCTGGGGGGAGACCGGGGAGGAGGGACGGCTATGGCAAAAACCGTGTACATCTGGGGGGAGGCGGAGCGCTTTTCCAACTACCGCCGCTGGGTGGAGTCCGCCGGAGGGCGGGCGGTTTCCGGCTCCGCCGCCGCGGGCCAGGGGGCTTTGTGGGACGCCCTGCTCCTCCCCGGCGGGGGGGACCTGGAGCCCTGGCGCTACGGACAGGAGAACACCGCCTCCCGGGGGCTGGAGCCGGAGCGGGACGGGGCGGAGCTCCGGCTGCTCCAGGAATTCACCGCCGCCGGAAAGCCGGTGCTGGGGGTCTGCCGGGGGCTCCAGACCATCAACGTCTTCTTCGGCGGGACGCTGGCCCAGGACATTCCCGGCCACAACGCCTGGGCGGACGGGGACCGGCTTCACGCCGTGGGGACGGCCCCCTCGCCCTTCCGGGCCCTCTGGGGGGAGCGGATATGGGTCAACAGCGCCCACCACCAGGCGGCCGGGCGGCTGGGCGGCGGTCTTCTGGCGGTCCAGTGGGCGGAGGACGGCGTGGTGGAGGCCCTGTGCCACCGGCGTCTGCCGGTGTGGGCGGTGCAGTGGCATCCGGAGCGTCTTGGAAACCGGGAGCCGGGGCGGCGGCTGATGGCGGCCTTTCTAGGCCTTGTTTGAACATTGGCGGAATGCCGGATTGAGGCAGATTTTTTCGCCGGGCGAGGCGCTTCGGCGCGGGAATCCTGACGGATTTCGAGCCGAAGCAACGCGGCATGACGGAAAAAGATGCCTTGAGACGGCGTTTTGACATTTTTCAAACAAGGCCTAGGGCTGGGGCGCTGAAAAATTTTCCGAAAATTTACGGTCAGACCGCTTGACAGCCGGGGGCTTTCATGGTATGATATCCAAGCTGACGATTTCCAGGGAGGGTTCAGGCCTTCGTCAAGGTCTACGCAGGTGTAGCACAATGGTCAGGGCACCAGCCTTCCAAGCTGGGGATGCGAGTTCGATTCTCGTCACCTGCTCCATCAAATTCGCGCCAGTAGCTCAGCTGGATAGAGCAACTGCCTTCTAAGCAGTAGGCCAGGGGTTCGAGTCCCTTCTGGCGTACCAGGCTTTTCCCTGGCCCCCGTCAGACGTGTTCCAGACAGTTGATATGTGGTGGGTGTAGCTCAGTTGGTTAGAGCACCGGATTGTGGTTCCGGGTGTCGTGGGTTCGAGTCCCATCTCCCACCCCACAAGAGCAGGGGATCGGGGCATTTCCCCGGTCCCCGCGCTTATTCCTTCCTGCATGGGGACGTAGCCAAGCGGTAAGGCAAGGGACTTTGACTCCCTCATGCGCTGGTTCGAGTCCAGCCGTCCCTGCCAGCGCTCAGAAATTCCCCTTACCGCTCCGTTTCCGCCTTGCGGCGAAAACTGCGCCGGACGGGAAATTTCTTCGCCCCTTCAAGGGGGAGCGGGCTCCCCCTTGAGCAACCCCCACCCCTGCGGGGGACGGGGACGGCCGGGGCGGCGAAGCCGCGCACCCCGTCAAACGCTCCCGCGCCCCAGCAGAATCCATCGGTTTTGTGGGGAGAGAAGGAAGGAATCCAGCGGGTGCGGTCCTCGCTGTAAGCGGGGACGGAACTTAGCGGTATCCCCTCCCCCCGCGTAACCCCGCCAAAATCCCCAGATTTTGGTGGGAGAGGAGGAAGGAATGGAGCGGGTGCAGTCCTCGCTGTAAGCGGGGACGGAACTTAGCGGAAACCTCCCCCGCGTAACCCCGCCAAAATCCCCAGATTTTGGTGGGAGAGGAGGAAGGAAT
>CAJUQQ010000011.1:0-489 GCA_910588175.1 uncultured Oscillibacter sp. | reverse complement strand
GGAGCGGGTGCAGTCCTCGCTGTAAGCGGGGACGGAACTTAGCGGAATTTCTTCCGACGACGATCCGGTAGCTCAGTCGGCAGAGCAACTGCCTTTTAAGCAGTGGGTCCGGGGTTCGAATCCCCGCCGGGTCACCAGCTCAGAAATTCCCACCACCGTTCCGTTTCCGGCTTTGCCGGAAACTGCACTCTGGTGGGAATTTCTTCGCTTTCCGCCGCGACTCGCTGCGCACCCCTCCGGGTGCTCCACTGGACTCGCGGCGGAGGGGGAACGGGGGACGGGTAGATTTTCCCACCACCGTTCCGTTTCCGGCTTTGCCGGAAACTGCACTCTGGTGGGAATTTCTTCGCTTTCGCCCCCGACTCGCTGCGCACCCTTTCGGGTGCTCCACTGGACTCACGGCGGAGGGGGAACGGGGGACGGGTAGATTTTCTCACCACCGTTCCGTTTCCGGCTTTGCCGGAAACTGCACTCTGGTGGGAATTTCTT
>CAJUQQ010000010.1 GCA_910588175.1 uncultured Oscillibacter sp. | reverse complement strand
TGAAAGCCAAGGGCCTCCTATCGCAAATGTTGTCACTCCCGGAAGAATGGGACTACACCCTGCAAGGGCTGGCCTACATCAACCGGGAGCAGATTGACGCCATCCGTCAGGCCGTCCACGAGCTGGAGCGGGCCGGATATATTGTGCGGGTGAGGGAACGGGACAGCCGGGGACGGCTACGGGGAGCGGAGTACACCATCTACGAACAGCCGCAATCGGTGTCTGCTTTACCGGCGTTGGATTAACCTGCGTCGGGAAATCCAATATCGGAAAATCCTATGTAGGTAAATCCGACGCAATAAAATAAAGATATAAGTAAATAAAGAAAAATCAAGTAAAGATTTATCAATTACCCATTCCTTTCCTATCCTTTCCCCTACCCCTTTCCTTGGGGAACGAGCGGCAAAGCCGCCGGAAGGGAATGGAACGGAAGCGGGAAGCAGGGAGGCCAAATAGCAGCAGGGGTTATCGTGGCCGTTATCTGACCCGCAGAAACCGTACAGACGCGAAGCGGGTGTACGGTTTCTGCGGGTGCCACAAGAGGGCCGCAGGGCCTCTTGTGTGACAGCACAGTTTCACAGTCCAGCAGGAGCCAGGACAGGAGCGCCGGTGTGTCGGCCTCCCGCCCTGGCTTTTTGCGTCCATCTGTACGCCGTTAGAGGCCCGTTTTGATGGGCGCAGGTCAAATTGTACTGCCCCCCTATTGACCGTAGCCAGAAAGCCTTGAAATAGCGGGGCTGTTTTGCCTCTAAAGCGTTACATATCAGTTCTATCCCGGCGGCAGGGGTTCCCCGTCCATTTCTACGCAGTTAGAAGTCCATTTTTGAGGGTACAGGTCAAATTGTACTACCCCCTATGCGACCGCCTCTTGAAAGCCTTGGAAACAGGCCGTTGAACAGGCTCTAAATGCGTAGGCCGATGGGCCGACTTGGGGCTGTCAGCCAAAGTGTCGGATAGATTGGTTATATAGAAAGAGTTATCCCCATTTTCGGGAGAACAGATATAAACACCTTGCCGCTCTCCGACACCCCCGAAAAAAGCCTGTGTTTTTAGTACCTCCGGGAGCTGCTTTTTCTACGCCTGACCCATAAATTTTCTGTCCCGCTGTTCCGGCGTCTTGGTACAGACTTTTCGGATAGCCTGATAAAAATACATCGCTACATCTGCTATGCCTCTGTGAGTGTTGCTTCCGTTCTGCATAAGGGTTTGGGACTATCCCAACAAGCAAAAACGGACACGGCCCGGCAGGAGCCGGATTTGGCCGTTTTCCGGGAGTGTGGCCACACTCCCTATGCTTGCTACGTTACCCCTCCCCCCGTTCCGCTTCCCCCGTCCTCCGTACTAACAAGACACCTGGGAGAAGCAAAAATGCCCACCAAAGGCAGGCATTTTCGGGAAAAGAGCGTAAAAAAATAGAAGCCGCTTCGCTCTCGCAAAACGACCTCTACTCGTCTAATTTGATTGCTCCGTCAATGGTAGCCTCGACGATAGGCAGATACTTTTCCGGGCATAGCTTCAATTTGTGGCTGACACGCTGACGCTGGGCGCTGTCCTCTCCGATAAGATCAGGGCTGAAATAGCGTTCTATCGGCAGACGGCAAATCCGTACCAACCGCAGCATGACAGGGATGCTTGGAATAGTAGGCTTCAATTCGATTTCCGAAAGATACCGTGGGTCAACATACACCTGCTCTGCCAGCGCCTTGATCGTAAGCCCCAACGCCTCCCTTGCGGCCCGCACATCCTCGCCAAAGGTTTCAAAGCCGGGACAATCCTCTATCTTTGCCATATCACATCACCCTATAACAGTATATAGTTCATATGGTGTCCTTGGGAATGATATGATATGCACTTACTTATGGTTTATAGTTCATTGCAAAAATTTAAAAAAGTTCTTGAAAATCATTTTAATTGGGCTTACCATCTACTTAGACATCGGTGTACTATAAGGATTGGAGGTTTTATATTGGGTTTTTATATCAGAATGAGCGAAGAATTTATTGAGCCAGTCACGGTCATATATATGAGAAGAACGGGTGCATACGGAAAAGAAAACCATGTTCTAATGAACAACTTCAAAGAATGGCTAAAGAAACAAAATCTGTTTGACAATAATACAGCAATTTTTGCCATTCCTTTAGATGACCCTGCTACCACAGAAGCCCACAGATGCAGATACGATGTTTGCACCGTTTACACTGGGAACGAGAATGTCTTTTCAGATGAAGTTAAAGCTAGAAAGGTTGATGGCGGTGCCTATGCAACATTTTTGATTAAACACACAGCCACAGATATACAGATTGCATGGGTTGAATGTTTCAACGAGTTAGTGCGGTTGGGCTATACTTTAGATTATGATAGACCTGCTATGGAGCGATATGTAAAAAAATTGGTCGATAGTCACTATTGCGAGATTTGTGTTCCAATCTTAAAAGTCTCGAAAGCCTAATATCGCCTCTTAAAAGTTCATAATTCAATATCTGCCGCACGACGGCAAAAGAAAAAAAGCCGTCGTACAGTAGACACATCCATTCGCTATTTTAAAATGGCGGCTTTGATTTCAAAGCCGTCGTTTTTTTCAATCTTTGAGCATTTCCTAGAGTTTAAAGTTACGGCGGCTGACAGGAGGCAGCCGCCATGAGGCACATACCTATTCGACAAAATCTGATGAGGCTTGACCCATCAAAAAAAGCCCGTTCACCGCCTGGGAATATTCCGGCCATGAGCATGAACTATACACAGCCATAAAGTGCAATCATATTCCCATCCCCCGCCCGGTAGGTCTGCGACCTGCCGGGCAATTTTTGTCGTTTCCTGCGGCCCGGAAATTTTTCTTTGCTTTTTTCTCTGCGGAAAGCGGTTTTGCGCGCAAAACCTGTGCCGCTGAACGCTCTGTTAGCGGAAAGGGAGAGTACCACCACCATCCCCCAACGAAAGGGGGTGAAAAGATGGAAACCAACCTCCGCGACTATGGCGAACAGTGCAGGTTTGACGCCTTTTGCAAAACTGTATTAAAGCATGAGGCAATCGACTACATCCGGGAAATGAAGCGGCGGGCCAGCCGGGAAACATCCTTGGAGCGGTTGCCCCAAACGGCGATGGACAAGCTGTGTTCGGCGGACAGTTACCCCAGCGACAGCTATGTGTTTTCGTACTGCGGCTGTGACCTGCCGATTAGAAGCCAACAGGTGGCCGATGCCTTTGCCGGTCTGCCGGAGCAGGAGCAAAGCATTTTGATTTTGCGCCTGGTGCTGGATTTGACAGACAGCGAGATCGGCGAGGCCCTGGGGCTGTCCCGGAGTGCCGTCCAGCGGCGCAGAACAAAATCGCTGAATGTCCTGCGGACGAAACTGACAGCGAGGAAAGGAGGTTAGCGCCATGAAGCGCCGGAACTACAAGGGCCGTGAACTGCTACCGCTGGCGGTGAGCGACGCGGCCCAGGCCGGGGATGCTGACGCTGTGGAGCAGGTCTTGCGGTACTACGAGGGCTACATAAACAAGCTATGTACCCGGACGGTCTACGATGAAAGCGGCTGTCCCCACGCCTGTCTGGACGAGTACATGAAAAGCCGCCTGGAAAACAAACTGATCCGCGCCATCCTCGGCGTGAACTGATAAACCGACCCCGGCGGGAGGAACAGCCTACCCTTTCCCGGCTTCTTCCGCCTGCGGGCCTTGCTCTGCGTTTTGGAAAGGGGGAACATCTTTGCCGAAAAATCAGGGTGAAGTCACCATGACGGAACACCAAATCGGCAAAACGACCTATCATGTCTGTGCTTCGGCCAGCGACCGGGCTACGGACAGCCTGGACAGGAAAATCCGTAAACTTATCAAAAAGGACATGGAACAAAGCGGAATATTCGACAAACAATGAATTTTTGAGCTGACATGGGCGGCGGTTTGTGGTAAAATGGCATCAGTACATAACCATGCTTGCCTGCCGCCGGAAAGGAGGATTACCATGTTGCAGGCAGGCAAAATCACCGCCCTCTATTGCAGGTTGAGCCAAGAGGATATGCAGGCCGGGGAGAGCGAGAGCATCCAAAATCAAAAGCTGATTTTACAACGGTACGCTGATGACCATTTTTTCCTGAACACCCGCTTTTTCGTGGATGATGGATTTTCCGGGGTCAGCTTCGAGCGTGAGGGCCTTCAATCTATGCTGCGTGAGGTAGAGGCCGGGAATGTGGCGACGGTCATAACAAAAGACCTTTCCCGCCTGGGCCGGAATTATCTGAAAACCGGGGAGCTTATCGAAATCATTTTCCCGGAGTATGATGTGCGCTACATTGCCATCAATGACGGAGTGGACACGGCGCGAGAGGACAACGAGTTTACCCCTCTGCGAAATTGGTTTAATGAGTTTTACGCCCGCGATACGTCCAAGAAAATCCGGGCTGTCAAACAGGCCAAGGCCCAGCGGGGCGAACGTGTCAACGGAGAAGTCCCCTATGGGTATATCGCAGACCCGAACGACCGCAATCACCTTATCCCCGACCCGGAAACGGCCCATGTTGTCAAGCAGATTTTCGCCATGTATGTGCGGGGCGACCGTATGTGTGAAATCCAGAACTGGCTGCGGGACAACGAAATTTTGACCGTTGGTGAACTGCGCTACCGCAGGAAAGGCGGAAAGAAATTCCCCCGTCCCCAGCTTAACGCCTGGTACAGTTGGCCGGACAAAACGCTATACGACATTCTCACCCGGCAGGAGTATTTAGGCCACACCATCACGGCGAAAACCTACAAGGTGTCCTATAAGTCCAAAAAGACACGGAAAAATCCAGAGGACAAGCGGTATTTCTTCCCCAACACTCACGAACCGCTGATTGATGAAGAAACCTTTGCCCTTGCTCAAAAGCGTATTGCTACCCGCCACCGCCCTACCAAGTCCGAGGAAATCGACTTGTTTTCCGGGCTGTTGTTCTGCGGGGACTGCGGCTACAAAATGTATCTCCAAAAGGGAGCTGGAACGCCGGAGCGGAAACACGCTTATACCTGCGGCAACTACCGCAACCGGGCCAGAAACGATTTTCTCTGCACGACGCATTACATCCGCAAAAGCGTTCTGAAAGAGCTTGTCCTTGCCGATTTACAGCGGGTTTTGGCCTATGTGAAAGAGCATGAGCAGGAGTTTATTCGTACTGCCGCCGAGTGCGGGGAGCAGGCCACGAAAAAGGCCCTTTCCCAGCAGCGGAAAGAACTGGATAAGGCAGAACGCCGGATGGATGAACTGAACCTGTTGTTCCGTAAACTCTATGAGGACATGGCCCTGGGCCGCTTGTCAAATGAGCAGTTTGCGCTTCTGACCTCCGGCTATGAGGACGAGAAAGCGGCGTTGACGAAACGGACTGCGGAGTTGCGGAAAGAGATCGACACCGCTGCGGAGCGTGGGGCGGATGTGAAGCGGTTTGTCGCCCTGGTGCGCCGCTACTCGGAGATCAGCGAACTGACCTATGAGAGCGTCCATGAGTTTATCGACCGCATTTTAGTCCATGAGCTGGACAGGGAAACAAACACCCGGAAAATCGAAATCTTTTACAGCTTCGTGGGCAAAGTGGACAGCGGTGAGGAACCGACGGAAAGCATATCCTATTTCCGGCAGATTGGCGCTGATGTCAAGAGTTTTGCCGTCTGATAATACAAAATGCTGGGGTAAGGCAGCGCACCATCTTTTATGGTTACGCTATCTTACCCCAGCAAAATTTGTGCCTGAAAATCCATCGTCAATATAGGTATCAACAACTTCCCAGCCTTGTTTCTCAACATATTCAGTCAATAAGGCCCGTTGGTTTCCAATACTCATGGACTCATGATCGGCCCCATCTTCGGAAGATAATCTACAATAGATAGCGGCCCGATAATTCTGTTGCTCTCTCATAAAACTGCCTCCTTATCAGCCAGAGAAACAACAGGGTTTATGTACGACTGTCAAGGACAGTGTATCACATTAAAGTGTGAAAGTCAAGCTGTGCCGCCTGTTGCTTCACAAAATTTTCTGCGGGGACTATCCCGCCGCTTTCTCGAAAGAATCTTCTTGACCGCAGCCTCATGAATCACCTCACTTGCGGTTCTGGTGCCGCTGAACACGCTGACTACACGGATAATGTCGCGGCCAATTTTCAGACGGTAGCCCTGATTCGCAGGGCTTTCCGCCGTCACTTTTTCTTCGTTCCTCATATCAGGCATAGATCCAGCGTTGTTTCATATTCTCACCCCCAGGGATCGCGTTCTGCGGGGATCCGTATCCCGCTGAGGATACTGGAATACTCCCAGAGATACCACAGGCTGCCCTTTTGCCTGAGCTTGACCGGCCTGGGAGAATCCGCCCCCGCTGTTTTCAGGAATACCCGGATATACCCGGCTTCTATGTCCTGGGGACGCGGATCCGGAAGCACATTCAAAAGCCTGCATAGCTACACTTTTCGGAAATCTCTGGTATAGTTGATGACTTTAATAAAATGCTGTATGACCTACAATTATGAAGGTCATACAGCATTTTATAAATTTACCCTTGACAAAAGCTCTCTGAGGACAACGTAGGCGGAAAACTATCTGACAGCAGATTTCAAATGCTCTCCGACGATTACGAGCAGGAGCAGGAAGAACTGCGGAAAAAGCTGTTGCGATTGAATGAAGAAATTAGCGAACAGGAAGAACAAACAGAGGACATTGACAGGTTCATCAGCAAAGTACGGAAATATCTTGACTTGGACGAGTTGACACCCTCTGTCTTAAACGACATGGTAAAGGCGGTGTACGTTCACGCGCCGGATAAATCAAAGGGGCATAGGGAACAGCAGATTGACATTTCCTATGACCTTGTGGGAATACTCCCCGCGTCTTTACTGAATGACCTGCAAAATGGAGAAACGGCATAGCCTGCAAGCTACGCCGTTTCCCGGAAACATTTCTAATACTGTCTTATGAGTGCTGCCCTAATGGGAGGCCGGGCGCTTTATAGCTCGTCGATTTTCATCTTATCGATCTGGTCCTTCACCCGCCGCTTCTCCCGAACCGCCCAATAGACGGCAAGCAGAACCAGCGTGGGGATATTTCCCACCAGCAAAGTCACCAGCACCATCAACACGTTCTGGGACACGCTTCCGGTATCCATGACGTTTAGTGGGCCCAGCAAAGACCACAAAAACGTCAGCAGCGGCAGAAACAGCCCCGGCCAGCGGCTCTCCCGCTTGGAGAGGAAGATTTGCAGGAAGATTCCTCCCACCAGAACCACCAGCACAAACACAAAAAACGCTATCATCCCTGTTGATAAAATTGCCATAAGGTAACCTCCATTCCATGTCGCCGTCGCTTCATCCTGGCTTCCCGCCAGACTCCAGAGCGCGCTAAATCTCTTTTTGGTTCTTTTTCTCTCGAGAAAAAGAATCCCGGTAGGCGGCTATCAGAATCTTCGCGGTGTCAAAATCCAGCTTGTCGTCCACCGCCAGCCGCTTCACCAGGGCCACGTAGGGGTCCGCCTCCGCCGTGTCGCTGAGGCGGATTTTTTGAATCAGGCGATCCAGGCGCAGGCGAACCGTGGGATAGCTGACGCCGTACTGGGCCGCCACCTCCTTCAAGGAGCCGGAAGCCAGGAGGAAGCGCTTCACAAAGGTCAAGTCCTGTTCGTCCAGGTCCGCCATCCAGGGGGGCAGGGTGGTCATCGGCACGGCCTCCTTTCATAATATTAAATATAAACCTTAATTTTATAAAAGTCAAGTTTTATTTTTTCTTTCGGAAAACAAAAAAGAGGCCGCCCCATTTTGGGACGGCCTTTTGCTTATTCGCCTACCGGTATGTAATATCCCCCGTTGGAATCGCCAACCCAACCGGCCTCCGCAGCCGCTCTCGCCTCATCTATGTCTTTGAAAATCGGCTCTTCCTTCTCCAGCGTACTGCCCTTGGAGTTGGGCCAGCCCTGGGCCTTCGCTTCCTTCATCTCCTCGAAGGTTTTGCTGCCGGAGCCGCCTTCTCCCACTTGGAATTCCCCAATGACATTGTGTTCCTGGTCATAGAGGGGAATGATATAGCCAGTCACCTGGTTTTCCTCTTTCCAGTTCATGTAGGCCATAATTTCCTCCGGAGTTTTGCCCACAGTGATGTTCTGATCTTCCGTGGAAATATAGCCGCTCTCTCCATTTGTCCCCTTCGCCGCAATCAGATCCGGGTCTTGACCAATCAGAGAAGACCCAAATGCGTTCCCATAGGTCTCCCCCTGACGGTTGGTAGGATATCCGCCGTCCACTAACTGCTCTTTTTGCAGGGTCAGGCCGTGAGGCTCCTTCTCCTGGGGGTCTGCCGCCATTTTCGACAGCTCTTCCTCCGGCACTTTCGGGGCTTCCGGTTCAGCTTCCGGCTTCTCCTCCGGCTTCGCCGTATCCTGGCCGGATTTCAGCATCGCTTCCGGGTTCTGGGACACGCCGTTCACACGAAACTCAAAATGCAGGTGGGGCCCGGTGGACTGGCCGGTACTGCCCACCGTGGCGATGGTCTGTCCCAAGGTCACGGTATCCCCGGTTTTCACCAGAAGCTTTTCGCAGTGGGCATAGAAGGTCTCCTGCCCGTTCCCGTGGTCAATGCGGACGAAATTCCCGTCCTGGGGGTTAAATCCGGCCTCCTTGACCGTCCCTTTTCCGGCGGCATAGACGGGGGTCCCCTTCTCCATACCTCCGATATCTACGCCGGTATGGGTCACAACGCCTTCTCCGCCGGGCTTCGCCCGGTCCCCAAAGGAATTGTTGATTTGATCGCTCTCTACCGGCCAGATCATCTCCGCCCCTTCGGGAATATCCGCCTTACCCTCCGGCAAGGGTTCCACGGGCAAGGGGGCTTTCTCCGGCAGGAGCAGGGTCAGGGGATAGCAATAATCGGCGTTTCCGTACCGCACGTCCATGGTCAGCTCGTCATAGGCGACGTCCGCCACCTCGAAGGAATAGGTCATTTGAGGGACCCACTCCGCCTTTTCGCTCTCCTCCTCCAGGTAGTGGACGCTCATCCCGGACCCGTCCTCCAGCAGGAGGCGGCCCTGGATGAAGATGCTCCAGGGTTCCTCGCTCTCGGGGATGGTGAAGTAGATATGCCCGCTGTCATAGCGGACGCTGTCCGCCAGGGTCTCCACCTTCAGACTGTCGGCGGACAGCCTCCGGTCCCGGTCAAACGCCTTCTGCTCCTCCTCTGTCGCCAGACGGAGGCCGGTGAGCTTGCCATTTTCATAGATGGTATAGAGCTCCACGGCGTCGGGGCCGAAGGCGCCGTCTCCGGCGTGCTCGGTGATCCAAGAGAACTTCCCCTCGTCGTAGATGCCCCGCACCTCATGGCCCTCCCAGGTCATGGTCAGGCCGTTTCCGTCCAGGTCCGGGTCGTCAAAGGTCCAGGTGAGTCCGAAGGGCTCGTAGGGCGCCAAAGTCTCCTCCCACAGGGCGGCGGACTCCGCCGAGGACTGGGCGTATAAGTCCCGGTCAGTGAAGTCTTCGCTATAGGGCCCGTCCGTCTCCGCCGGTTTGGCGGAGGTGGCGAAGGCCGTGGTAATCCCCAGCACCAGGGCCAGGGCCATAAAGCAAGCCAGCAGGGATTTTTTCTTGATGCTCATAATTGCTTTGATCCTTTCTTCCATGCCGTTCCGATGGGCGAAACCGCACAGAGGCACATTTCTATTTTCCGCCAGGCGGATGAGGGCCAGGGCGTAGCGCTCCCGGCTGTCCTCCCCCAGGGCCAGCACCGCCGCCTCGTCACAGCGCAGCTCCATGTCCCGGTTTCCCAGGACGTAGAGGACCCACACGGCGGGGTTGAACCAGTGGAGGCAAACCGCCGCCGTCAGCGCCAGCTTGAGGAGGCCGTCCAGCCGCCGGATATGGGCCCGCTCGTGGGCCAGGACGCAGGTCAGGGCCTCCTCGTCCGCAAAATCCATGGTCCTGGGCAGGAGTATCACCGGGCGGAAAAGCCCGTAGGTCAGCGGGGCGGTGATCTGGTCCGTCACCCGGACCTGGACCCTCCGCCGGAGCTGGAACCAGGCATCCAGCCCCGGGCAGTCCGCCGGGAGGGCCTCCCGGAAGCGCCGCCGCCAGCGGACGTAGCGGATCAGGAACCAGGCCGCCAGCAGGAGGCCCACGGAAATCCACAGGACCGTCCACACCGGGAAGGGCGCGGGGGCGGGCTGCGGCATTGGAGCCGCCGCGGGCTGGGTGGGGACGATGAGGACGGGCAGCGCGGCGGGGGTTACGGGGGCCGCCGGGAGAATAGGCTCCACCGGGGCCGCCTTGGGCCGCAGGGCCTCCAGGAGCGTGTAGACGCTGAACCGGGAGCTCAGCTCCACCGGCAGCAGCAGCCGGGCCGCCGCCAGCCACCAAAGCGCCACAAAGGTCCCCTTGGGCAGGCGGCGGAGGGTCAGCGCCCGGAAGGCCGCGATGGCCAGGACGAAAACCGCTCCGGAAAAGGACAGTTCCAGGAAGGTCATAGCCGCCTCACCTCATTTCATCTCGTTCACAATCTCCCGGAGACGGACAATCTGCTCCGGCGAGAGCGTCTTGCTGCTGAGCAGGGACGCGAAGAGCAGGTCCGGCGCCCCGTCGAAGAGCCGCCCAATGAGCTCCTCCGTCTCCGCCTTTTGGATTTCTTCCTTGGTGACCAGAGCGTGGCAGAGGAAATTGGGCTCGCTCCGCCGGACGGCTCCCTTGGCCACGCACTTTTTAATAACAGTATAGGTCGTGTTCACGTTCCAGCCGGTCTCCTCCCCCAGGATGGAGGAAATCTCCTTGGCCGTGCGGTCCCCCAGGCGCCAGAGGACATCCATGACCTTTAATTCCGAATCGAACAGCTTCATTGCTGAAACCTCCTTTTCAAACTATCGCGGTAGTTTATGGCGCTATACTATCACAATAGTTTCAGTCTGTCAATACTATTTCGATAGTATGGCAAAAAAATTTCCCCCCTTCCCAGTCGGAGGACCGGAAAGCGGGCCGGAGAGGCAGGTTTTTCCGCTTTTCCCACTTGTGCTTTGGGGCGGAATCGTTTATAATATGGGGCAAGTGCTGGTTCAGCCGGGGGCGGAGGCCGCCCCTTGACAATAGGAAAGAAAGGACGTTCTCATGATTCAATTCAAGTCTGAACAAGGTGAGATCTCCGTCTCAAGCGCCGTGTTCTCCAACATCACGGGCATGGCCGCCACCAACTGCTTCGGCGTAAAGGGCATGGCCTTCCGCTCCATGACCGACGGACTGGTCCACCTGCTGCGCCGGGAGGCTATGAGCAAGGGCGTCAGCATCTCGTATCACGAAGACGATTCCATCTCCATCGAGCTCCACATCATCGTGGAAAACGGCGTCAACCTCCCTGCGGTCTGCCGGTCCATCATGAACGAGGTCCGCTACGTGGTGGAGAAAAACACCGGCGTCACGGTTCGGGCCGTAGATGTCTGCGTGGACTCCATGACCCTGTGAGGGAGGAAGATCGAATGAATGAACAAATCACCGGCGGGCTCTTCAAGCGGATGATTCTCCACGGCGCCGCCGCCATCACGGCCCAGAAGCAGGCCATCAACGACCTGAACGTCTTCCCCGTCCCCGACGGCGACACGGGCACCAATATGTCCATGACCATCGGCGCGGCCGTGACGGAGCTTCGCAAGTCCGAGCCCGCGGCACTGGACCAGGCTGTGTCCATCACCGCCTCCGCCCTTCTCCGGGGAGCCCGGGGAAACTCCGGCGTCATCCTCTCCCTGCTGTTCCGGGGGCTGTCCAAGGGTCTGAAGGGCCTGGAGACCGCCGGAACCGCCGACTTCGCCTCCGCCATGCAGGAGGGTGTGTCCTCCGCCTACAAGGCCGTTATGAAGCCCGCCGAGGGCACTGTTCTCACCGTGTCCCGCCTGGCCGCCAAGCGGGCGGCGGAGTGTGCCGCGGAGGAAGCGGATTTTGAGAAGGTGCTGGAGGCCGCCATTCAGGAGGGCTACGAGGCTCTGGCCCAGACCACGGACATGAACCCGGTGCTGAAAAAGGCCGGTGTGGTGGACGCGGGCGGCAAGGGCTATCTGCTGATTCTGGAGGGCATGCTGGCGGAGCTCCGGGGAGAGCCCATGCCGGAGGCCATCGAGGAGGAGCCTCAGAAGGCCAAGGCCGACTTTGACGTGTTCTCCACCGAGGAGATCACCTTTGCCTTCGACACCGTGTTCATCGTCCGTAAAAACGACCCCAACGTGGATCTGGAGCCATTCCGAACCTATCTGAACAGCATCGGAGACAGCCTGGTCATCGGCGAAGACGACGAGGCGTTCAAGGTCCATGTCCATACCAACATCCCCGGCAGCGCTCTGACGGAGGGCCAGAAATACGGCACCCTGGAGCTGGCGAAGATTGAAAACATGCGGACCCAGTACGAGGACGTGGCCGCCGGGAAAAAGGTCCAGAGTGTGGACGACCTGGAGATGGACGAGGCGGAAGCCGCCGGAAGCGTGGAGAGCATCCACATTGTGGCCCCGCCGGAGAAAAAGTACGGCTTCCTCTCTGTCTGCGCCGGGGACGGCCTGGCCGCCGTGTTCCAAGACCTGGGCGTGGACGGCGTGGTGTCCGGCGGACAGACCATGAACCCCTCCACGGAGAGCATTTTGGAGGGCGTGGACCGAATTCCCGCCGAGACGGTGTTCATCCTGCCCAACAACGGGAACATCATCATGGCCGCCCAGCAGTGCGCGGCGCTGACGGAGAAAAACGTAGTGGTGATTCCCAGCAAAACGGTGCCCCAGGGCATCACCGCCATGATGAACGTGGACTTTGAGGCTCCCGACGCCGAGACCTTGATGGGGACCATGACGGAATCCCTCTCTGGCGTCACGACGGCTCAGATCACCTACGCGGCCCGAGATTCGGATTTCGACGGGTTCGACATCAAGGCCGGGGACTATCTGGCCCTGGAGGAGGGAAAGCTCTTCGGCACCAACGGGTCCCTCCGCAGCCTGCTGGAGAAGCTGGCGGCAAACGCGGCGGACCGGGGCGCGTCCTTCATCTCGCTGTACTTCGGCGAGGATGTGAAAGAGGAGGACGCCCAGGCGGCTGGAAAGCTCTTTGAGGACGCCTGTCCCGGCGCGGAGGTTATGGTCCTCTCCGGCGGGCAGCCTGTGTATTACTATATTATTTCCATGGAATGAGAAACCGGCCCGGACCGTTTGGGTCCGGGCCTGCTTTATGTTGGAAAGGAGGTCCGGCATGACGGTCGGCCGCTTCGCTCCCTCCCCCAGCGGGCGCATCCATCTGGGGAACATTCTCTGCTGTCTTCTGGCCTGGCTCAGCGCCCGGCAGAAGGGCGGAAAGGTGATTCTGCGGATTGAGGATCTGGACACCGCCCGCTGTCCCCTGCGCTACGCGGAGCAAATGGTGGAGGACCTCCGCTGGCTGGGGCTGGACTGGGACGAGGGGCCGGAAACCGGCGGGCCGAACGGGCCCTATTTTCAGAGCCAGAGAACGGCGCTGTACCAGGACGCTTTGGAGAAGCTGGAAGCCCTGATCTATCCCTGTTTCTGTACTCGGGCGGAGCTCCACGCCGCCAGCGCCCCTCACCGGGAGGACGGCCTAACCGTCTACGCCGGGACCTGCCGGAACCTGTCCCCCGCAGAACGGGAAAAGCGGGCCAAGCGCCGCTCCCCTGCCCTGCGGCTGCGCGTGCCGGACAAGGAAATTTCCTTGATCGACGGGCATATGGGGGGCTATGCCGAACGTCTGGAGCGGGACTGCGGGGACTTCCTGCTCCGGCGGTCCGACGGCATGTTTGCCTATCAGCTGGCGGTGGTGGTGGATGACGCCGCCATGGGGGTAACGGAAGTGGTCCGGGGCGCGGATCTGCTGTCCTCCACTCCAAGGCAGCTGTACCTCTATCAGCTCTTGGACCTGACGCCGCCGGAGTTCTTCCATTTTCCCCTCCTGCTGGCCCCTGACGGGCGGCGGCTCTCCAAGCGGGATGCCGACGTGGGTCTGGACAGCCTCCGGGGCCGGGTTACAGCAGAGGCGCTGCTGGGACGGCTGGCCCAATTGGCGGGCTTCCATCCCTCCGGCGACCCCAGTACGGCGGCAGAGCTGCTGGAGGCGTTTTCCTGGGAAAAGGTGCCGCAGGAAGACATCCGCCTGCCGGAGAACCTGTTTGAATGAGAGGACCGGGGACGAAAGTCCCCGGTCCCAGAGTGTCAAAAAACAGTAAAAACTCCATCAACGGGAAGGAAGAGAGTTACGAGAGGAACCCAGGAAGGGTTCCTTTCGTTTTCAATCAAGAAGTTTTCAGAACTTTTTTAAAGTTCCGAAAACTTGCTCAGGCTGGCGAAAAAGTGTTTTCGCCAGCCTGGGACCGGGGACAAAAGTCCCCGGTCCTTGCTTTATAGAAAAGTCTCGATTTCCTTTGGCTCCCGGAAATTCTTCTCCAGCATAGCCACATGGGAAAGAAAGGCCGGGTCGTCGAAATATTTGGCATGGTGGGTGCATTTCCGCACACAGGACTGGCACTTGATGCAGGTCCCCGGCACCTCCGCCACGTTCGCCGGGTGAATGGCCCCCATGGGACAGGTCCGGGCACAGACGCCGCAGTTGCAGCACTTCCCAAGGTCCGTCCGGGGCTTGGCTTTCAGAAACTTTACCGGCTCCCCGTCCAGTCCCTTGGGGATGTAATAGGGGGCCTCCGGGTCTCCGGGGACCTGTACCGGCGGCGGGGGATTTGCTTCCAGCTTCCGGAGCTTTCCGGCGATCTGTTTGGCAAACTGCTGAATGGTCCGCTTGTCGTCCCAGTCGGGGCGGCCCTCTCCCAGCGCGTCGGTGAAGGCGTGGCGGCCCGGGAAAGCCCCCGCCGCCACGGTATGGAAGCCATTGGCCTCCAGCATGGCGCAGAGCTCCGCCAGGGAGTTGTCATACGCCCGGTTGCCGAAGGTCACCGCCGCCACCGCCAGAGCTCCCTTCCCCTGGAGCCGGGCCTGGAAATCCGGGGCAATCTTGTTGGGCATCCGGCCCGCGTAGGTGGGAGAGCCCACGATGACAAGCTCCTCTTCGCCAAAGCGCATCGCCTCCGCCCGTTCCCCCGGCTTCGTAAAGCTCCGGCAGGTCAGGGGCAGGGACAGCTCTATCGCCAGAGCCTCCGCAAGCGTGCGGACCACCTTATCGGTCACACCGGTCGCGCTGTAATAGACGGCTGTGATTTGCCGCAGTTCCATGGAAAACCTCCTTTTCGGTCTCTGTGAAGCCGCCCCGGCGAACGCGTTCGCCGGGGCGGTGTGTATGGGTTCAGAGGGAAAAATCCTCTTCGCTGAGCTTCCTGGTGTCCAGCGCCGCCGGACGGGGCGGGACGCGCTTCAAGGGGTCGTAGCGAAATGCCCGGCAGGCGTGCTCCACCGGGACCACCCCCCGTTTCACGCAGGCCACCTCCCGCTCGTTTAGCTGCTGGCCCCGCTTGCAGTAGGCGCAGCGGGGATCAATGTCTTTTCGAAAAAGCATAGGGTCCTCCCTCTCCCGCCGGGCGGCGGAAAGTCCCCGGCTTTTTTAATCAGGAATCGCGGACGCGGCTCAGAGCGTCTGGAGGCAGACATGTTCGTTTTCGGCGGCGGCGTTGATGCCGATAATGGGTTCCTCGTAGCTGTTGATGATTTTTGTCGCCATGGGGTCCTCCAGCTCCTTCTGAATGGTCCGCCGGAGGTTCCGGGCCCCGTAGGTCCGGGAATAGGACTTCTTAGTCAGGAAGTCCACCAGGGTGGCGTCATAGGTAAAGGTAATGCCCTTCTCCTTCAAGGAATCCCGCAGCTCGTCCAGCATAATCCGGGCGATGGACTGGAAATCCTTCTCAGAGAGGCGGTTGAAGGTGATCACCGTATCCACCCGGTTGATGAACTCGGGGCGGAGGAACTGCTGGAGGGCCTTCATGGCCTTCTCGCTGTCCTGCTGGCTCAGGCTCCGGTCAAAGCCCACGGTGCCCTCCTTGGTGGCGCTTCCGGCGTTGGAGGTCATGACGATAATGGTGTTTTCAAAGTTCACCTTCCGCCCGTGGGCGTCGGTGATTTCGCCGTCGTCCAGGATTTGCAGGAGCACGTTCAGTACGTCGGGGTGGGCCTTCTCAATCTCGTCAAAGAGAACGACGGCGTAGGGCTTCCGGCGGATTTTCTCCGTCAGCTGGCCTGCCTCATCATAGCCAACATAGCCCGGAGGAGAACCCACAATCCGGGAGACGGAGTGCTTTTCCATGAACTCCGACATGTCCAGGCGAATCAGGGCGTCGGGGGTATTGAACAGGTCCGTGGCCAGCTGCTTCACCAGCTCTGTCTTGCCCACGCCGGTGGAGCCCACGAAGATAAAGCTCACCGGCTTGTGCTTGGGGGAGATGCCCACCCGGTTCCGGCGGACAGCGGCGGAAACGGCCTCAATGGCTTCATCCTGGCCGATGATGTGCTCTTTCAGCCGCGCCTCCAGCTGGCTGAGGCGCTGGAACTCCTGCTCCCGAATCCGGGAAGCGGGAATCTTGGTCCACAGTTCGATGACGTGGGCCAGGTTCTCCATGGTCAGCTGGGGCTGGCCCTTTTCGTCAAGGGCGCCGAGCTCCGTGGAGAGCTGAAGGTCCCGGCTTTTCAGATCGGCCATACGGGCGTAGTCCTCCTCGGACTTCTCCTCCTTCTCCTCCAACATGGTCCGTTCCTTGGCGTAATCGTCCATCTCCCGCTGGATCTGCATCCGCCGGGAGATGTCCGGGTCCTTCAGGTTCAGGTCGGAACTGGCCTCATCAATGAGGTCAATGGCCTTATCCGGCAGGAAGCGGTCCGTGATATACCGCTCGCTGAGCAGCACCGCCTGGCGGAGGATGCCCTCCGTCAGCTTCACACCGTGGAACTCCTCGTATTTGGAGGCCAGGCCTTGCAGGATTTTGATGGAGTCCTCCACAGAGGGCTCGTTCACCGTCACCGGCTGGAAGCGGCGCTCCAGGGCGGAGTCCTTTTCAATGTGCTTGCGGTACTCGTTAAAGGTCGTCGCGCCGATGACCTGAATTTCCCCCCGGGAGAGGGCGGGCTTCAGGATGTTGGCGGCGTTCATGCTGCCTTCGGCGTCTCCCGCGCCCACCAGGTTATGGACCTCGTCAATCATCAGGATGATGTTCCCCAGCCGCTTTACCTCGTCGATGAGGCCCTTCATCCGGCTCTCGAACTGACCCCGGAACTGGGTGCCGGCCACCAGGGCCGTCAGGTCCAGAAGGTAGACCTCCTTCTCCCGGAGCTTGAAGGGCACGTCGCCCTCCGCGATGCGCTGGGACAGGCCCTCGGCGATGGCGGTCTTGCCCACGCCGGGTTCGCCGATGAGACAGGGGTTGTTCTTCTGGCGGCGGTTCAAAATCTGGACCACCCGCTCGATCTCCTCCGCCCGGCCGATCACCGGGTCCAGCTTGCCCTCCTTGGCCTTCTGGGTCAGGGAAATGCAGTAATTCTCCAGGTACTTCCGCTTGGTGTTTTTCAAAGACTCCTTCTTCTCCCGGCGCTCACTCCGGCCCTCCTCGGCGCTGTCCTTAGAGGACTCGCCGCCGGAAAACAGGCGGTTCAGGAAGGGGAAGGTAGCGGTTTTTCCCTCCTCCTCTTCTCCGCTCTCCTCGCCGCCGGGCAGGTCCTCGATGTTTTCCACGCCGTTCATGGCCTGCATCATCTCGCTGTTCAAGGTCTCCAGGTCCTCGTCGGAGATGCCCATGCGCTTCATCATGTCGTCCACCTGGGGAAGACCCAGGTCCTTGGCGCATTTCAGGCACAGGCCCTCGTTGATGGTCTTCTCGCCATCCAGCTTGGAGATGAACACCACGGCGACGTTTTTCTTGCATTTGGAACAAAGTGTCGGCTGCATACCTCTTAAACCTCCACGCGCCCTTGGGCGCTATTGTTTGATATCGAATACCCGGGCCCTTTATCCCCCCAGGAATTTCAGGGCGTCCAGGGGCGTATGGGTGGTGAAAAACCGGAAAATCTGAGTGCCCTCCTCCCCGTCGAAGGAGACCCCCACCAGGCGCAGCGCCCATACCGCCAGAAACAGCAGCAGGGCTCCCTCCGCCAAACCCACCAGGCCGCCGCCTACGGCGTTCAGTCCGTGGAGGCCCGGCAGCTTTAAAACCGCGTCCAGCATCCGCACCAGCAAATGCAGGGCGACGCTCAGCAGAACAAAGGCGAGCATGTACAAAACGCCGTAGAGCACGGACTGGGCCAGGCTTTCCACCAGCGCCATGACCAGGGACGCGCCGGTCTCCCGGACGCTTTTCTCCGCGCGGTCCGCCAGAGCGTCCCGCCGGGCCTGATCCACACCCAGCAGATCCAGCAGCTCCGCCAGGGGCAGGTCCTCCTCCGTCTCACGGCCGGGGCGCTGCTCCCGCATGGCCTCGTCCAAACGGGACTCAATCCGCTTTTCAACGACCGGGGCGATCAGCTTCGCCGCCGGGGCCGACAGAGCCGAGGCGATGATTCCCGCCCCCGCCAGGGACAAAACCAGCACCAGCAGACCCGCCAAAGTTCGCAGCAGGCCCTTCCAGGCCCCCAGAATCGCGAAGCCCGCCAGCACCGCCACGGCGATGGCATCTATTATAACAGGTGTCGTCAAGCTTTCCTACCTCTTCCCATGTAAACGTTTTGTGAACATACCCCTAAATTTTTGACGTTCAAGGCAAAAACAGGCTGGCGGACCCGGCGGACAGCAGCAGCACCGACCCGTCGGGGCGCATCAGGACATCCCGGGCATCCCCCGTCCCCCGGAGGGCGGCGTAGGTCTGGAGCTCCTGGTTATAAACCTCCAGCCGGTCGGCATAGAGCACCGCCAGATAGCGGCCGGAGGCGGAAATGCCCAGCACCTCCTCCCGCACGTCCAGGGAGCCCAGCAGCTCGCCGCCGCCGTCCACGGAGACCAGACGCCCCACGCTGCCGGAGCGGTAGCGGTTCAGCAGCAGCACCGTAAAGCCGGTCCCTCCCAGGTCATAGTCCCGGAGGTAGGACCCGTTGTAGGAATAGGAGCCCTGAATTTCGCCGTTGACACCGGCGCAGGTCAATACGGAGTCGGAAACCGTGACCAGCCGTCCCTCCTGCTCCCCAATGGCGGCCGCCAGGCCGCCGGAGATGCTGTAATTGGCGGCGGGCTCCTCCCCTGGCATTTTGTAGAGGACAACGCTGCTGACAAAAACGCCGTTCTCCTGCCCCAGGGTCACCGCCGCCAGAGTATCCCCCAGCACATAGCCGTCCAGCACAAAGCGCTGGGAGGACTTGAACTCAAAAGACGGCTCCGGGCCCAGAGCGCGGTCATAAACCTTGACGCTGCCCTTATAGCCCCGCTTCTGGGCCGTCACCGCCAGCCGTCCGTTTTTGTTCAGCGTGGCGGATATGTAGGGCTCCTCCTCGTCGGCGGTCAGCTCCAGCAGCAGGCCCGTCTGGTCCACCACGTACAGCGCCGTTCCCCCCACGTCATAGGCCACGGCCCTGCCGCCGCCGGAGACCAGGGCGGGGGCCGTCATGGTCACGGGGACGGACCAGATCTCCTCCCCGCCGCTGCCCAGCACGCTCAGGGAGGCGTCCGACAGCACCACCAACGTTTCCCCCAGCGTGGCAAAACGGTTCCGGGAGGCGGCCTCGTAATGGTAGACCGTCTCGCCTCCCACTTTCTCCGTGCCTCCGTAGTGGAGGTAGCGCCGGAGAATATCGAAGCCGGTGCCGTCCCGGTAGGCGGCCAGCAACACCACCAGAAGCACCGCCGCCATCATCAGGAGAAAGCTGGCCGCGCCGCGGACGGGATGCCGCTTTTCCGCCTCGTTTTCCTTGGACTTATCCGTGTGTTTCTCACTCATTCAGCCGTTCATCCTCATACCAGATTCTCGTCAGGTACAGCCCCCCGGGAGGCACTGTGGGCCCCGCCAGAGTCCGGTCCCCGCTCTCCAAAATGGCGGGGATGTCCTCCGGGGCGAACTTGCCCTCGGCGGCGTAAAGCACCGTGCCGGTGATGGCCCGAACCATGTTGTACAAAAAACCGTCGGCGCAGACTTTCAACTCCAGTAATTCCCCGTTCCGGGTCACGTCGCACCAGTAAATGGTGCGGACAGTGGTCTTCGTCTCCGTGCCCACGGAGCGGACGGCCCGAAAGTCGTGGGTCCCCACAAACATATGGGCGGCCCGGTTCAAAAAGTCCTCATCCAGCCGCTTAGGATAAAAATAGGCCCGGTTGACGTAGAAGGGATTTTTGAAGCGGGAATTGTAAATGCGGTAAGTATACTCCTTTTTAACGCAGGAGCCGATGGCGTTGAAATCCTCCGGGACCTCCACCGCCTCCCGGACGGCGATATCCTCCGGGGTGTGGGTGTTGATGGCGTAGGGCATCCGGTCAATGGGAATGCGGCTCTCCGTGCGGAAGTTGGCCACGTACCGTTCCGCGTGGACTCCCGCGTCCGTCCTCCCGCAGCCGGTGAGGTGGACGGGCTCCCCGCAGACCTTGGAGATGGCCCTTTGCAGGGTCTCGCAGACGGAGAGTGCGTTCTTCTGCACCTGCCAGCCGTGGTAGGCCGTTCCGTTGTAGGTGAGCTTTAAGGCAATGTTGCGCATGGCGCCTCCTGCTTTCTCTCAAATTCCAAGGGCCCTATGACTCCGGCAGAATCTCCACCAGCGTCACCTCCGGGCGGTTGAAGAGTCTGGGAATCCGGGTGCTCTCCCGGGCCAGTCCCCGGCTGACCACCAGCCGGGCCTCCCCCACGTCATAGCATCCCCCGGCATAGGCCGGGAACATCCCTTGCCCCGGCGCGAGGAGTCCGTTCACCAGGCCCGGAAGCCGCCACTGCCCGCCGTGGGCATGGCCGGACACCACCAGGTCAAAGGGAGCTTGCAGATAGAGCCGGACTTTCTCGGGCCGGTGGGCCAGCAGGACGGAAAAAACCTCCTCCCGGACGCCCTCCCCCGCCTGTTCCAGCCCCAGCGCTCCGGAATCCGGGTCGTCCACTCCCCAGAGGTCCAACCGCTGCCCGTTCAGCTCCACGGTCTCTCCATCGCCCCGGAGAACCCGGACGCCCAGGGCCTCCATCTCCCGGCAAATGCGCTCCGCCTCCCCGGTCCGCCACTCGTGGTTTCCGGTGACATAAAAGCAGGGATATTCCTCCGCCAGCGCCCGGACTGCCGTCCAGGCGGGCTCCTCCGGCATGGCGTCGTCCACCATGTCCCCGGCCATGAGCACCGCGTCCGGTTCCGCCGCCGCCACGGCCTCCAGCAGAGTCCTCTGCTCCGGGCCGTAAACACAGCTGTGGAGGTCCGACAGCACCGCCAGCCGCACCGGCGCGGCCACCTTGGGCGTGGTAATGGAATAGACTACCGTCCGAAGCCGCACATCCAGCGCCGCCAGGGCGGCCGCCGCGCACACCGCCGCCACGGCCCAGCGTTTTCGTTTCAAAGCATTCCCCTCTTTCAGTCCCAGGTCAGCCGGGGCCAGTCCGCCGCGGGGGCACGACGCGCCCCGATGCCGTTATCATCAATGGCCCAGCAGTCCAGGAAGAACTCGTACCCCAGGCCGGACTCGTCCCGGCAGAAGAAGGTCAGGATGAGCTCGTCTCCGATCTGAGCCTCTGAGGACACTTCCTCACAAGTGTACTGGTTGATGGTCTCCCCGTACATGGCCGTCTTCTCCACCGCGATCTCCCCGTTCCGCCGGAGGCGGAACACCTGCTCGGAGAGCTGCGGAAGGGCCCTCTTTTCATAGCCCATGAGCTCCGCCTCGCAGTGGGTCACCGTCAGCGCGCCGGTCTTGTCCGGGTTCCGGGCATAATTCGGCCCGCCCACGCCCCAGCCGTAGCACTGCACCGGCAGGAGCATGGAGGCGCTGTCCCAGCCGGACAGGTCCTCCTCCTTCTGAAGCCCCTCGGCACTGATCCGGGCCAGCATCCGGATCTCCCGGCTGTCCACGGGGATCTCCACCACGCCGGAGTACCGTCCTCCGTTTCCGGTCAGAAGAGCGTTCCGGGTCTCCGTCCCCTGAGTCACTGTCAAATAGACCTGGGTGTCCTCTCGCCATTCTTTCAGGCCCAAAGACACCTCCGCCCGCAGACAGCGGGATGCCGGGTCCACGTCCACGGACTGGAGCTCCCAATCCTGGACCAGCTTGTCCGCCTCCTGCGCCGCCCGCTGGACGGCCTGGACCCGCTCGTCCAGACGCCGGGTCTCCATCTGCAAATTCGTCTCAGTGCTTTGAAGCTGTCTCCGCAGGTCCGATATCTGGCGGAGCTGCCAGAGGTTCAAAACCAGCAAAAACAGACAGAGGACCAGCGTGAAACCCTGTATCCAGTTTTTCTTTTTGTCCATTTCGCCCTCCTGTTCCGTTTAATTCCAGGTCAGCTTGAGCCAGTCTTCCCACTCGGCGTCGACGTATGCGACGTCCCGCTCCGCAACGGCAACCCAGTTCTGGAGCAAAAACTCATAGCCCAGGCCGTTTTCATCCCGGCAGAAAAAGGTCAGGGCCATCCGGTCCCCCGGCTGGGCCTCGGAGGTCAGCTTGCCGCAGGAATAGCGATTGGAAGCGTCTTCCGGCTCCGCCGCCTGTTCCGCCACGATCTCGTCGTTTCGCCGGAGGCGGAACACCTGGCTCTCCGTCTCGATGCCGCCGGGATCTGCCTTCGTATACAGCTCCGCACTGCGCCCATATGCGGTAAAGATGCCTTTCATATACTCCGCCGTGGTCCGCCCTCCCTGATACGTACATTGGACCGGCAGCAGCTCCGCCGTGTCGTATATACCGCCCAGGTTCTCCCGGCGCACGTCTCCGCCGTCCCGCGTCACCAGCACCAGGGCAAACTCCAGCATTCCCCTGTCCAGGGGAATCTCCAGCACACCGGTGAAGGTTCCCTTCCCGTCGCCGGTAAGGGGCGCGGAGCCCTGGCCGTCAGAATTGCCGTCCCCGACCCACAGCGCCTCGGCGGTGGTCTCCTCCCGCCACGCCTTTAATACGACGGAAACCGTGAGGTCCAAACAGCGTTTCTCCATATTTGTGGAGGAGGTGTAATTCCAGTTTTGGACCAGCTTGTCCTTCTCCTGCGCCTGAGCATATAAGGAGGATTCCAGTCCTTTGATTTCGGCCGAGAGATTCCACTGCGCCTCGGAAATCCGCCGCTCCAGATTCTCCAGGCGCTTCCCCTGCCAGAGGTTCACCGCCAGCAAAAGCACGCAGAGGACCGCCGCGATGGTTCCCCAGTCCCGCTTTTTTCTCCCTTCCATCGGAACGCTCCTTTTCTTACAGCCCAACGGCCCTCATGGCAATCACTCCCGCCAGAATCAGCACCCCCAGGGTCAGGGCGGTATAGTCCCGGCGCTCGTACTTTAAAACGTGGAGCTTCGTCCGCCCCTCCCCGCCGTGGTAGCAGCGGCACTCCATGGCCGTGGCCAGCTCGTCTGCCCGGCGGAAGGCGCTGATAAACAGCGGCACCAGGATGGGCACCAGAGCTTTCGCCTTTTCCATCAGGTTTCCGCTCTCAAAGTCCGCCCCCCGCGCCTTCTGGGCGGACATGATCTTGTCTGTCTCCTCAATCAGCGTCGGGATGAACCGCAGGGCGATGGACATGATCATGGTCAGCTCGTGAACCGGGACGTGAAAGCGCTTCAAGCCGCTGAGCAGCCGCTCCAGGCCGTCGGTGAGGCTGATGGGGCTGGTGGTGTAGGTCATAAGGAAGGTACCCATGATGAGCAGCATGATGCGAAGCACCATAAAGGCGGCGTTTCGAAGGCCCGAGGTAGTGATATGGAGGGGCCCCCAGGCCCAGAGGACCCCCTCCCCCGGGGTAAAGAACAAATTCAGGATACCGGTGAAGACAATGATGAACAGCACCGGCTTCAAGCCCTTCACCAGGGCTTTGAGTCCCACCTTGGAGACCCGGACGCAGACCGCCAGCACCAGGGCCATCAGGCCATAGGCCAGGAAGCTCTTTGCGGTGAACAGGGCCGTGATATACAGCACCACCAGCAGAATTTTTGTCCGGGGGTCCAGCTTGTGAGCGGGGGTGTTCCCCGGGAAATACTGGCCCAGGGTGATGTCTTTCAGCATGACCGCCCGCCCCCTTTCAGAGCCAAGAGCTGCCGCTCCAGGGCCTCCACGGTGTAGACGGCAGGGTCGATGGGCAGCCCCCGGTCCCGGAGGGCCATGGCCACCCGGGTAATCTGAGGCACGTCCAGCCCGGCGGCTAACAGCTCCGGTCCTCGGGCGAACACCTCCGCCGGGGTTCCGCTCATCAGAATATGGGCGGATTTCAGCACCAGAATGCGGTCCACATTCTGGGCGATCTCATCCATGCTGTGGCTGACCAGGATGATCGTGGCGCGCTTGTGCCGGTGGTACTCCCGGATGTTTGCCATCAAGTTCTCCCGGCCCGCCGGGTCCAGTCCCGCCGTGGGTTCGTCCAGCACCAGGACCTTGGGCTCCATGGCCAGCACTCCCGCCAGGGCCACCCGGCGCTTCTGACCGCCGGAGAGTTCAAAGGGCGACTTATCCAAATGCTCGTCCCGGAGACCCACCAGCCGGGCGGCCTCCCGCACGGCGTGGTCCAGCTCCTCCCCCGTTTTCCCCTGATTTCTGGGGCCGAAGGAGATGTCCTTATAGACGGTTTCCTCAAAAAGCTGGTACTCCGGATACTGGAACACCAGCCCCACCTGGAAACGGACAGTGCGTATATTCTTCGGCTCGGCCCAAATGTCCTTCCCCTCCAGCAAAATCTGCCCGGACGTGGGCTTCAGCAGACCGTTCATGTGCTGAATCAGGGTGGATTTCCCAGAGCCGGTGTGGCCGATGACACCCAGGAACTCCCCCGGTTCCACGGCAAAACTGACGTTCTCCACCGCACTGCGCCGGAAGGGCGTCCCGGCGCCGTAGGTATGGATCAGGTTTTTGATCTCTAAAATCGGCAAGTCCGGCTCCTCCTATTTCTTCTCTAAGGCCCCGGCGACGGCGGCGGCGCAGTCCTCCACGCTCAAAGCGTCCAGGGGCACGTCCCAGCCCTTTTGCCGGAGGCGGTCCAGCAGGTCCACGGTATCCGGCACCGTCAAGCCAAGATGCCGGAGGCGGGTCACTTGGCCAAACACCTCCTGAGGCGTCCCGTCCAGGTCCACCCGGCCGTCGTTCATGACGATGACCCGGTCCGCCCCCTCCGCCTCGTTCATGTGGTGGGTGATCAAAACCACCGTGATGCCCTTCTCCTTGTTTAAACGGTGGACGGTGGCCAGCACCTCCCGCCGGCCAATGGGGTCCAGCATGGCGGTGGCCTCGTCCAGCACCACGCAGGCGGGCTCCATGGCGATCACCCCGGCAATGGCGATGCGCTGCTTTTGTCCGCCGGAGAGGAGGTGGGGCGCGTGGGTGACGAACTCATCCATGCCCACAGCCTTCAGCGCCTCGTCCACCCGGCGGCGAATCTCCTCCGCGGGCACACCCAGGTTCTCCGGAGCAAAGGCCACGTCCTCCTCCACCACATTGGCGACGATCTGGTTGTCCGGGTTCTGGAACACCATGCCCACCCGCTGGCGGATGGCCAGGAGCAGGTCTTGGTCCAGAGTGTCCATGCCCTCCACGTACACCTTCCCCCCGGCGGGGAGAAGCACGGCGTTGAAGGTCTTGGCCAGGGTGGATTTCCCGGAGCCGTTGTGGCCCAGGATGACCACAAAGCTGCCTTTTTCAATTTCCAGGTCCACACCCCGGAGGGCGTACACCGGTTTCTGGCCCTCGTCCGCCGGGTAGGCGAAGCGGAGGCTTTCGGTTTGAATCATGTCTGGCATCGTTTCTCCCGCTTTCTATTCTGAGAACCATCTTCCGGTAGCCCCGCAGGGCAGCGCCAAGCCCGTGGCGGTCACCGGAAGGCCCAGCTCGTCCCAGGCGCATTTCCCGCCGTACTTCTCCTTTACCAGGAGGTTCAAAAGGTAGCCCAGCACCGACGGGGCCAAGCCCGTGGTGTAGGAGTTGATGAGCACAAACAGGGGCCTGTCCGACAAAACCCCGGCACAGAGCTTCACAAAGGGATACAGATTTTCCTCCAGCTTCCAGACCTCCCCGCCGGGGCCCCGGCCATAGCTGGGCGGGTCCATGACGATGGCGTCGTAGCGCTTCCCCCGGCGGATTTCCCGCTCCACAAACTTGGCGCAGTCGTCCACAATCCAGCGGATGGGGGCTTCTCCCAGGCCGGAGAGCCGGGCGTTCTCCCGGGCCCAGGCCACCATGCCCTTGGCGGCGTCCACATGGCAGACAGCGGCCCCGGCCTTGGCGCAGGCGACGGTAGCCCCGCCGGTGTAGGCGAAGAGATTCAGCACCCGGATGGGCCGTCCGGCGTGTTTGATCTTCTCCGTCATAAAGTCCCAGTTTACCGCCTGCTCCGGGAAGAGGCCGGTGTGCTTAAAATTCATGGGCTTCACCTGGAAGGTCAGGTCCCGGTAGGCGATTTTCCAGCTCTCCGGCAGGGCCTTCTTCTCCCAGTGGCCGCCTCCGGTGGAGGAGCGGAGATAGCGCCCCCCCGCCTTCCGCCACGCGGGATGCTCCCGGGCCGTCTCCCAGATGGCCTGGGGGTCCGGGCGGACCAGCACTTGACGGTCCCAGCGCTCCAGGCGCTCTCCGCCGCCGCAGTCCAGCAGCTCATAGTCCTCCCATCGGTCCGCAATCCACATAGCCCGTCCTCCCATTCTCTATGATACAATAAATCAGATTATTATACCGCCCCTATGGGCATTTCGTCAACCTTTCCTTGCCGGATTTAGGAAGAAGCCACAAAAAATTTCCAATCTCGCCTCTTGACATAGATAGACAGCCGATATATAATGCAGGCACTAATATATCGGCTGTCTATCTATAAGGAGGCGCACTATGGAACTGGAAAAGAGCCTGGTCAGCGGGAGCATGTCCCTGCTGGTGCTGAAGCTGCTGGAAGACGGAGATCTCTACGGGTATCAGATGATCGCGGAGCTCCGGCGGCGGAGCGACGACACCTTCCGCCTCAAGGCGGGGACCCTCTACCCCCTCCTCCACAGCCTGGAGGAAAAGGGGTTTGTCACCGCCTATGAGCAGACGGCGGAGTCCGGGAAAACCCGGCGGTATTACCACCTGACCAAGCAGGGCCGGAGCGCGCTCCAGGAGAAGGAAACGGCCTGGAACGCCTACGCCCGTGCCGTGGGCCGGGTTCTGAAAGGGGGCGCGTGCCTTGCCGGAGCGTAAGACCATCGCCGCCTATCTGGAGGCGGTGCAGGGGCAGATTCGCTGGAAGCGGGCCCGTCCCCTGCTGGTCCGGGAGCTGGAGCGGCACCTGGAGGACCAGCGAGACGATTTCCTAAAAGAGGGCAAGGCCCCCGATGAGGCGGAGCGGCTGGCGGTGGAGGACATGGGCGACCCGGTGACCGTGGGGACCGAGCTGGACCGGATCCACCGGCCCCGGCCCCAATGGGGGCTATTGGGGCTGACTATCGTTCTGGCTGCGGTCGGAGTATTTCTGCGGGTACTTTTTCGCCGCCCCTATTTCCGGCAAGACCTGGTCCTGATGAGGGCCCTGGCCTCCCTGGGCCTGGGCACGGCGGCGATGCTGGGGATGTACTTTCTGGACGTCTCCCGGCTGGTCCGGCACGCCCGGGCTCTGTACATTGGAACACTGGTCATGACGGTCCCGCTCCTGCGGTTTGTTTATCCAACCTACAGCTTCAGCCTTGTGTCGGCGCTCTATCCTTTGGCCTATGTCCTCTGGCTCTACAGCTTCCGGGGTAAAGGCTGGAAAGGACTTCTACTTACTATCTTGGGCGGTATGTCCTTGGCGGCGGTCTGCTGCCTCATACCTAGCGCTTCAGGGCTGTTTATCCTGCTGTTCTCCGGCCTGGCGGCGACGCTCTACGCGGCGGGCCGGGATTGGTTCGGCGTGGGCCGTTGGAAAGGTGTGGGCGCAGTCCTGGCCGTCGCTCTCGGACTCCTGGCTTTTCTCTTTCTCAAGGGCTATCTCAATTCCTTCCTGCTCCGGGTGATGATTGCCCTCCGGCCGGAGCTGGAGAAAGAGCACCGGGGTTACATGGGCTGGGTGCTGCATATGTTCTGGGAGGACGTTCCTCCCCTGCGGAGCGTCGGCGGCGATGCCGCCATGCCGGTCAACGCCGGGGCCCGGATCTTCGGCGGCGGCCAGGAGCTTCGGCCCATTGACTTTTCCCACGACTTCCTCCCCGCCTCCATGGCGGTGGCCTGGGGCTGGATTCCCCTGGCGCTCCTGCTGGCGGCGCTGACCATCCTGCTCCTCTGGATGCTGGTGAAGGGCCTGCGGCAGAGCTATCTGCCGGGCCATTTCGTGGTGCTGGCGGTGGTCCTGACCCTGGGATTTCAGACGCTGTTCAGCGCGGCGCTGAATTTCGGCTTTGTGCTGTTCTCCGCCAGCCTGCCCCTGGTGGTGGGGAACTTCCAAACGGTGGTGGGCATGGCCCTCATTGGCCTGGCCCTGTCGGTCTTCCGGGGAGATTCCATCGCCCGGGAGGAGCCGGAGGGACCCCGCCGGTCCCGGAAGCGTCTGCGGGTGCGGGTTGAGTACCAATGATTGCCATCCATAAAAAACCACCCGGTGACTTGACCGCCGGGTGGTTTTCCATTATAATAGGCAATTATCCAACGAGGACCCTCTTTGCCGCGGCCCCGGCGGGCGGCGGACTTTTTTCTACCTGCCACTTCGACAAGAACCGACGAAAGGAACCAGCTATGCGTCAGATTCGACTGCCCAAACGCATCCTCTCCGGCCTTCTCGCCGGGGCCCTTCTCCTTACCCCCGCTATGGCCTTCACCGATACCGGCGGCCATTGGGCCGAGACCGCTGTCAACAAATGGAGCCAGGAGTACGGCGTGCTCCAGGGCTATGACGACGGTTCCTTCCGGCCCGACGCCTCCATTACGCGGGGGGCCTTCGCCGGAATCCTGGACCGCTTCCTCCAATTTCAGACCGCCGCCCCCTCCGGAACCTTCTCCGACACCACGGGAAGCCGCTGGGAGGATTCCATCTTGAAGCTCAACGCCGCCGGGGTGTATCTGGGCAGTGAGGGCAAGGCCCTTCCCGGCGACAGCATCACCCGCCAGCAGGCCATGACCATGGTAGCCCGTGCCTTCCAGCTGGGCGGGACCGATAATCCCCTCTCCTATCACGACGAGGCCGGTGTGGCGAATTACGCCCGGCCCTACATCGCGGAGCTCACTGCCCGGGGCTGGATTACCGACGCCGTGGAAAACAACTTCCGCCCCACGGAGTCCCTGACCCGGGCGGAACTGGTGAATCTGCTGAACAACATGATTCAGGTTTTGATTCAAACCAGCGGGAATTATTCCAGCAACGTGGACGGTACCCTCCTGATTAACGCCACCGGAGGCGCGGCACTGTCCAACATGACCGTCTCCGGGGATTTGCTCATCGCCCCCGGCGTCACCGGGGCCGTCACTCTGGACAACGTGACGGTCTCCGGGGAGATTCGCAATTTTAGTTCCATCACGCCGCAGATCACCCAATCCCCCGCGGAAACGCCCGTCACGCCGGAACAGCCCGCCCCCCCGGAACAGCCGGGAACCCCCAGCTCCGGAGAGGACTTTGACTGGGGCATCGTCGTGACGCCTCCTCCCGCTGCTCCCGACACGCCCGGCGGCCCGGACCAGCCCGCCGCGCCGGGCGTCCAGCCGAACGAGGTTTACACCCCCGGCGTACCCACCGGCGAGACGTTCCTGTACGACAACCGGCAGATTCCCGTCTACGCGGGCACGGAGCGGAGCCAGCTCTCCCATGGCGATTTCGTCTGGTCCGGGGACCGGCTGGTCTATGTTGGCAATCAGTTCCGCACCCGCTTCGGCATTGATATCTCCGCCTACCAGAACCGGGCCAGCGAGAACGAAACCATTGACTGGCAGGCCGTCCGGAACGACGGCGTGGAATTCGCCTTCGTCCGGGTGGGCCTGCGGGGCTACTCCTCCGGCAAAATCGCCGAGGACGCCTACTACCGCCAGAATATCCAGGGCGCTATGGCCGCCGGGATTGAGACCGGCGTGTACTTCTTCGCCCAGGCCATCACCGTGGAGGAGGCCATTGAGGAGGCGGATTTCGTCATCCAGTGCCTCCAAGGACTGGAAATCAACGGCCCCGTGGCCTATGACTGGGAGATGGGCAACTCCTCCTACCGGGTCTACGGCATCGCGCCGGAAATGGCCACCGCCTGCGCCGTCGCCTTCTGCAAGCGCATCCAGGAGGCGGGCTACACGCCCATGGTCTATCAGAGCTCCTACGTCGCCTACATGAAATACGACCAGGGCGCCGTTGCGCCGTATCTCTGCTGGTTCCCCGAGTACAAAAGCGATTCCTCGGAAAAGCTTTGCCCCACCCTGTACTACCAGCCGGATTATTGGCAGTTCTCCAGCAAATGCTCCATTGCCGGAATCGGCGGCAACGTGGACGCGAATATCCAATTCATCCGATGACACTGCTTATGAAAAATTCATTCGGTTAGACAGACGCGCAGAACGGGAAGACGTCTTTTGGAGCGCTTCGATCAAGAAGATTTCCTGACGGGAGACAGCCGCATGATGTGAAAGCATCATACGGCTGTCTCTTTCTCGTTATCTGCTGTACGCACCGTTTCCCACATTGTGCGTATATTGAAAAACGATTTCCCGATTGGCCAAGATTCTTTTATCCCAACGCCACATCCAACACCAGCATGAGGGTGAATCCCGCCGCGAAAAACAGCGTCCCCAGGTTGGAATGTTCGCCGGCGGACGCCTCCGGGAGCAGTTCCTCCACCACCACATAGATCATAGCCCCCGCCGCGAAACTGAGCAAATAGGGCAGGGCCGGCAGAATCAGCCCTGCCGCCCATACGGTCAGCGCCGCCGCCAACGGCTCCGCCGCGCCCGACAGGACCCCATACAGAAACGCCCGTCCCTTTCCCATGCCCTCTCCGCGAAGAGGCACGGAAATAATGGCTCCTTCCGGGAAGTTCTGAACGGCAATGCCGATGGACAGGGCCAGCGTACCGGCAGAGGTGATGCCGCTGTCGCCAGACATCCAGCCCGCCAGCACCACTCCCACCGCCATGCCCTCCGGGATATTATGGAGGGTGACGGCCAGCGCCAGCATGGTGGTCCGCCTCAGTCGGGTATGAGGTCCTTCCGGCTGGGTGCCGCTCTAGTGCAGGTGGGGTATCGTCCTGTCCAGCGCCAGAAGGAACAGGATGCCCAGCCAAAATCCCGCCAACGCCGGACCTGTGAGACTTCCACAGGGACCGGACAGCCAGGGCCGCAGCGACCGCCAGCACAGCAATCACCAGCATATTTCCCAAGAGAACAAGCATTGTCAGATACTCCTTTCGCTTACTTCGCGGCGGCGGCAGAACTGAACCGGCGTGAACGCTCCTCCCCTTGATAGCCCCTGCGTACCAGCAGATATATGATCGCGGCCAGAGCGGCCAAAGCCACGACGGTCCACGGGCCAAAGGCCGCCGTGCCAGTGAGCAGACCGCCCAGTTGGTAGACCATCAGGGAAATCACATAGGCAAAGCCGCACATATAGCCAATCGCGGCCCAGGTCCATTTCCCATTGTTCATCTCCCGCTTAATGGCATACCAGCGCAGATAGCTGTCCGCCACCCTGTCCTGGATGGATTCCTCAATGTGGGCCAGGGCCAGAGCTTTTTCGGCGGCGGCCGCGCCGCCCTCGCCTTTCAGCGCGCTCATCGCCACCACTTCACAACCCAGAGCGTTCCCCAGCTTGGCAAGGTCAATGGTATCTCCATTCTTTCGTACCAGGTCCATCATATTCACCGCCACCACTACGGGTAGGCCCAATTCAATAAGCTGGGTGGTGAGGTAGAGATTCCGCTCCATATTGGTGCCATCCACAATGTTGAGAATGGCGTCCGGCCGTTTGTTCACCAGATAGCTCCGGGCCACTACTTCCTCCAAGGTGTAGGGAGAGAGGGAGTAGATACCGGGCAAGTCCTGGCTAACCACGTCCTTATGTCCTTTCAGCCGGCCCTCCTTCTTCTCCACCGTAACCCCGGGCCAGTTTCCCACATACTGGCTGGAGCCGGTCAAGGCATTGAACAGCGTGGTCTTACCGCAGTTTGGATTGCCCGCCAGGGCAATTTTCATATCCATCGGAATACGCTCCTTTCAGATATTAGCCACGGCTAACCCACGACACAAATAACAGCGGCCTTCCGCCGCGTTGGTTTATTGGACTTCGATCATCTCCGCGTCGCCTTTGCGGACAGACAGTTCATAGCCCCGGACACACAGTTCCATAGGGTCGCCCAAGGGGGCAATCTTGCGCACGAGGATCTCCACGCCCTTGGTGATGCCCATATCCATAATGCGGCGTTTCACAGGCCCCTCCCCGTGGAGCCGCGTCACGGTGGCTGTCTCTCCCACTTTCACGTCTTTCAGCGTTTTCATGCTGCTCTCCTCCTTTCGTTTCTTAAACCATAATACGTCGCCATGGTTTTGTCCAGCGCAATCCGGCTGTCTTTTACCTATACAATCAGGTTTCCCGCCATCTCACTCACCACCGTTACATTGCTGTCCACCACAAAGCCCAGCTCCGCCAAGTGCTGACGCACCTCGTCCCTGCCGGAAATTTTACGGATCAGGAAGGTCTCCCCCGGCCTTGCCATTGTCAGCGGCATCATGTGTTCGCCTCCCTCCACAGGGTAGTTAGCAGTTTCTAACTCCGAAACTGGCCTTAGTTTATATCAGCTAACTCTCCTTGTTAAGACATTGTGCTGAAAAATCTGCCTTCCTAGTTAGATTATGCTAACTTTCACGCAGAAATCTGTAGAAAAGGATGTTTCTTGGTCAATTTCTACAAAAGCCCTCTCAAAGACACGCTCAATTACGCAAAACAGTGAGGCAGAATGGTGATACTGCCTCATGTATCCGAATAAAAAAGGATGCGGCCAGCGCCGCACCCCCTACAACCCTATACCCCCTGAAGGAACGCCTCCACCTGAACCATAGCCGCGCCTACGGCGGCGGCCTCCTGGGGGCGTCTGCCATACCGTAGATAGGCGGTATCCCGCTCATAGGGGTTCCGTTCCGCCAGAAGCGCCCGCAGCAGTTCTCCAAACTCCTCCAGATACGCGCCTACGGCGCCGCCTATCACAACGCCGCAGTCAAAGCTGAGACGCAGGTTGTTCACCGCCACCGCCAGATACTCCAGGTACTCCCGCCAAATCTCCCGTTTCTCGGCGTCTCCGGATCGAAGCTCCTCGAAAAAGGCGGAGAGGCTGCCTCCGGCGTGGTCCGCCAGAACCTTGGCGGAGCAGTAAGCGTCCAGACAGCCATCCTTCCCGCAGCGGCACCGGCGGCCTCCCGGGACCAGCGTCATGTGTCCGAACTCTCCCGCCCGGAGATGATCTCCCCGGTGAAGGCCGCCGTCCCGGAGGATCGCGCCTCCCACCGTGTCGCCCAGAGAAAGAGATACCATGTCCTCCTGGGTTTTCATGGCGCAGAACTCCGCCAGACCGGCGGCGTGGGCGGAGCTGAGACAGCGGCAGGGCCAGGGGAACTGCTGAGTAAAACGGCTCAAAGGCACATTCCGCAGTTCCAAATCCCGGGAATCCCGCAGAATGCCCCGCTCTTCATCCACTACGCCGGGAAGGGCCAGACCTATACCCAGCAAGCGGTCCTCCGCTCCGTTGGCATCCACAAAGCGCCGGAGCAGCCCGCCCAGATATTGAAAATAAATGTCCTCCATAGAAAAGCGGAGGGCTCCCGTGGCCTGGTGCAGCAGGTTTCCGCTCAAGTCCGTCAGCACCACGACAACGCGGTCCCGAGTCAGGTCCACCCCCACCGCTACCCGGGCGTCCCGCACAGGGGCATAAGCCCGGGCCTTCCGGCCTCCGGTGGAGGCGTACATGCCATCCTCCCGCACCAGGCCCAGCTCCGTCAACTCCTTCACATTCTGCAAAATCGTGGGCCAGCTAAGGGCTAGTCTCTGGGTAAGCTCCATCTGAGAAACCCGGTCGCTTTTCAAAATGCAGCGCAGGGTATTCACCCGGTTGCGCCGTTTGACATCCATATTGTTGGCAGGAGACGCGGTCATATGCCTCATTCCTCATCTATTTTATATTTTATAAAGACTTTATATAGCATAGCCGATTTTTTCTCAAATGGCAAGTCTTTTGCAAAGAAAAAAGCTCTGATCTCTAAAATTTCTCCACGGTGCGGCGCTTTCGGTTGACAGGGGTCCCGGCACAGGGTATACTTTATATAACAGCTTATAAATCGCCCCGTTTCACCGGTATTAGGAGGAGACCGCATGAACGAGAAGAAGTACGTAATCGCCATGGATCAGGGCACCACCAGCTCCCGGTGCATTCTCTTTGACCGGCAGGGAGAAATCCGCGGCGCGGCCCAAAAGGAATTTCCCCAGATCTATCCCCAGCCCGGCTGGGTGGAGCACGATCCCGGAGACATCTGGTCCACCCAGATGGGTGTCGCCATGGAGGCGATGCAGAAGGCCGGAGCCCAGTCCGGCGAAATTGCCGCAATCGGCATTACCAACCAGCGGGAGACCACCCTGGTCTGGGACGCCGCCACCGGGAAGCCCGTCTGCAACGCCATTGTCTGGCAGTGCAGACGGACGGCGGACCGGATCGACCGGCTCCGGCGGGACGGGATGGTGGAGACCATCCGGCAGAAAACCGGGCTGATTCCCGACGCTTACTTCTCCGCCAGCAAGCTGGAGTGGATTCTGGACAACGTCCCCGGCGTCCGGGCCCGGGCGGAGCGGGGTGAACTGCGCTTCGGCACGGTGGACTCCTGGCTCATCTGGAATCTGACCGGAGGCCGGGTCCACGCCACGGACTACACCAACGCCTCCCGGACCATGCTTTTTGATATCCACAAGCTCCGGTGGGATCAGGAGCTTCTGGATTACTTCCGAGTTCCCCCCTCCCTCCTGCCAAAGGTGCTTCCCAGCAGCGGCCTTTTCGGCACGACGGAAACTCTGGGCGGGTCCATCCCCATCACCGCCGCCGCCGGAGACCAGCAGGCCGCGCTCTTCGGCCAGTGTGGCTTCACGCCGGGAGATGTGAAAAGCACTTACGGCACCGGCGGTTTCCTGTTAATGAACACTGGCGAAAAGGCGGTTTCCTCCGAGCGGGGGCTTCTGACCACCCTTGCCGCCAGTGCCGGCGGCCAGATTCATTATGCCCTGGAGGGCAGCGTCTTTATCGCCGGGGCGGCCATCCAGTGGCTCCGGGATGAACTGCGGCTGCTGGACAGCGCCGCCCAGACGGAGGAAATCTGCTCCGGGCTGGAGGACGCCGGGGGCGTCTACATGGTCCCAGCCTTTGTCGGACTGGGGGCCCCTTATTGGGAGCCCTACGCCCGGGGCACCGTGGTGGGACTGACCCGGGGCGTTACCCGGGAGCACCTGATCCGGGCGGTGACGGAATCCCTGGCCTATCAGACCAACGACCTGCTGGCAGCTATGGAAGAGGAGTCCGGCCTGTCCCTGACCTCCCTTAAGGTAGACGGCGGCGCTGCCGCCAACAGCTTCCTCATGCAATTCCAGGCGGACCTGTCGGGCCTGCGCATCCAGCGGCCCCGGTGCATCGAGACCACCGCCTTGGGGGCGGCCTATCTGGCGGGGCTGGCTTCCGGCTTCTGGAAAGACCTGGAGGAAATCCGGCGCAACTGGGTTTGTGAACGGACCTTCGTCCCCTCCGTCTCCCAGGAACTCCGGACGGCCCTTCTGAAGGGCTGGCGGCGTGCCGTGCGCTGCGCCATGGCCTGGGCCAGGGACACATAAAGAGATACGCAAAAAGAGAGGGGACCTCCGTCCCCTCTCTTTTTCATTCATACTGGCCACCGTCATTTTTCCTTTTTCTCGGGCAGAAAGACCATCACGGCCCCTATAACGCCAAGGACCGCAAACACATGCTGCCAGCTGATACTCAAATCGAAAAAATATCTCCACCCATCCCCCAAAGCGCCGAGCATCAGCGTGATGCTGAGCAGAATCAGAGCGAATCCCCGCAGTTGATTTTTCATCTGTACCTCCCCTTTACCCTAATCAAAATAGGGTAATCTGGCTGGTCTCCGCCATCCCGGCGAACGCTCCCAGCGCTTTCAGCTGCTCAATATGGGTCTTGGAGAGCTTATTGCAGCACAGGGCGAACTCCTCAATGGAGATGAACTCCTTCCCCTTCCGCTTTTCCACCGTATCCAGCGCCGCCGCTTCCCCCAAGCCGTGGACCGTGGTAAAGGGCGGCAGCAGTCCGCCGTCCGTGATGACGAACTTGGCGGCGTCGGAGCGGTAGATGTCGATGGTGTCAAAGTGGAAACCCCGGAGGTAAAACTCATAGCAGACCTCCAGCGTGGTCAGCAAGTTCTGCTCCACGGCGGTGGCGTCCTTGTTGTTTTCTATCTCCCGGATTTTCTTCTTCACCGCCTCTTTTCCGGCGCAGCAGAACTCCGCGTCAAAGGCTTTCGCCCGGACGGAGAAGAAGGTGGCGTAGAAGGCCAGGGGCTCATGAACCTTGTACCAGGCGATCCGGAAGGCCATCATGACATAGGCCACGGCGTGGGCCTTGGGGAACAGATAGCCGATTTTCGCCAGGGAATCAATGTACCACTCCGGTACGTCGTGCTCCCGCATGGCCTCCTCCCAGCCAGGCTCAAAGCCCCCCTTTTTCACCTTTCCCTTTCGGACGGACTCCATGATCTTGAAGCTCATCTTGGGGTCCAGACCTTTGGAAATCAGGTACAGCATGATGTCGTCCCGGCAGCCCACCGTCTCCAGAACCGTGGCCGTCTTGCTGACAATCAGTTCCCGGGCGTTGCCCATCCACACGTCGGTGCCGTGGGAGAAGCCGGAGAGGCGGACCAGGGTGTTGAAATCCTTGGGCTGGGTGTCTATGAGCATCTGCCGGGTAAAGCGGGTGTTGAACTCCGGAATGGCCACCGCCCCGGTGGGGCCCAATATTTCGTCGTTTTCATAGCCCAGTACCTTGCTGGAGATGAAGATGGACATGGTGTCCGGGTCGTCCAGGGGGATTTTTTGGGGGTCCACCCCGGTGAGGTCCTGCATCATGCGGACCATGGTAGGGTCATCGTGGCCCAGCATGTCCAGCTTTAAGAGGTTGTCCTCCATGGAGTGGTATTCGAAATGGGTGGTAATGGTGTCGGAGTCGTCGGCGTCCGCCGGGTGCTGGACGGGGCAGAAATCCTCCATGCTCTTGTCCGCCGGGACCACCACCAGTCCTCCCGGATGCTGTCCGGTGGTCCGCCGGACTCCCACGCAGCCCAGGGTAAGCCGGTTTTCCTCCGCCCGGCCTACGGTCATCTGGTTCTCCTCCAGATACTTTTTCACAAAGCCGTAGGCCGTCTTCTCCGCCAGCGTGCCAATCGTCCCCGCCCGGAACACCTGGGTCTCGCCGAACATCTCAATGGCGTGCCGGTGGGCCCGGGCCTGATACTCGCCGGAGAAGTTCAGGTCGATATCCGGCACCTTGCCGCCGCCAAAGCCCAGGAAGGTCTCAAAAGGGATATCGAAGCCGTCTTTTTCGTACTTGGTCCCGCATTTCGGGCACGCCTTGTCCGGCATGTCGGCGCCGCAGCCGTAGGACCCGTCCTGGATAAACTCGCTGTTTTTGCATTTCGGGCAGCGGTAGTGGGGCGGCAGGGAGTTGACCTCTGTGATGCCGGACATGTAGGCCGCCAGAGAGGACCCCACAGAGCCCCGGGAGCCCACCAGATAGCCGTTTTCCAGAGAGCGCTGAACAAGCTTCTGGGCGGACATATAAACCACGTCGTACTTCCCCAGAATGCCTCCCAGCTCCACATTCAGCCGGTCCACGATGAGCTGGGGCGGGTCTTCGCCGTAAAGGCGGTGGACCTTTTCCCAGACCAGGCGGTTCAGGTCCTCCTCGGAGTTCTCCAGCTTGGGAGGGAACAGCTCCTTGGGCAGCAGCTCGAATTGCTCGATCTGGTCCGCCACCAGGCGGGTATTGGCCACCACCACCTCATACGCCTTCTCCTCTCCCAGGTAGGCGAACTCTTTCAGCATTTCATCCGTCGTCTTGAAGTAGATGGGCAGGGCCTCGTTGGCGTCGGGGAATTTTTTGGAGGCCAGGAGGATATGCCGGAACACCTCGTCCTCCGGCTCCCGGAAGTGAACGTCCCCGGTGGCGCAGACGGGCTTTCCCAGCTCCTCCCCCAGGCGGACGATGGTCCGGTTGAATTCCCGGAGGTCCTCCTCGTCTCTGGCGTCGCCGTTGCGGAGCATAAACCAGTTGTTGCACAAGGGCTGAATTTCCAGGTAATCATAGAAGGAGGCGATGCGTTTCAGCTCCTCCCAGTCCTTGTGATCCTTTACCGCCTGGAACAGCTCCCCCGCCTCGCAGGCCGCGCCCACGATGATTCCCTCCCGGTGCTCCTTCAGCAGGCTCTTGGGAATGGTGGGCACCCGTTTGAAGTATTTCAGGTTGGAGGCGGAAATCATCTGGTAGAGGTTTTTCAGTCCCGTCTTGTTCCGGGCCAGGAGGATAATATGCTTGGGGAATCGGTTGGACTTGTTCCCCAGGGGCCGCAGCTTCTCCATTTCGCCGTTGACGGCCCGGAGGGTGTGGACACCTTTTTCGTGGAGCATCTTCCAGAAGGGGATCAGCATATAGCCCACCGTGGCCGCGTCGTCGCTGGCCCGGTGGTGGTTGAAGGCGGGCAGGTCCAAGTGCTCCGCCACGATATCCAATTTGTACTTCCCCAGTCCCGGCAGCAGGTTTTGGGCCAGAATCAGGGAGTCAATATAGGTGGGATGGAAGTCCAGCCCCGCCTCGGCGCAGCCCTTGCGGATAAAGCCGATGTCGAACTCCGCGTTGTGGGCCGCCAGAGGCCGCCCGTTCACAAACTTCAGGAAGTCCGCCAGAGCCTCCGCCGGCTTGGGCGCGTCCTTGAGCATCTCGTCGGTGATGCCGGTGAGGCCGATGATCTCCGGCGTCAGCCGCTTTCCGGGATTCACGAAGGTCTGGAACCGCTCGGCGATCTCCCCGTCCCGCAGCACCACCGCGCCGATTTCCGTAATGGCCTCCCGGTCCACCCGAAGGCCCGTGGTCTCGATGTCAAAGCAGACGATTTCCCCGTCCAGGGGAATGTCCTGGGAGCCGTGGACGGCGATGCGGTCGTCTACGTTGTTGATAAAGTAGCCCTCTACGCCGTAGAGAATCTTGATTTTATCCCCGGCGGCGTGCCACGCCTCCGGGAAGGACTGGGCCCCGCCGTGGTCCGTGATGGCAATGGCGGGATGGCCCCAGCGGACGGCCTCCTGAATGACCTCCTTCGTGTCGGTAAGAGCGTCCATACTGCTCATTTTGGTGTGCAAATGGAGCTCCACCCGCTTCACCGGGGCGTTGTCCATCCGCTCCTCGTGGTCCGTCACGTTGATGTGCTGGGGGTTGAGCTGGATATCCTTTCCGTCCCAGGTGGGCTCCATCTTCCCCTGGACCACCAGCCACATGCCGGTTTTGACGGCTCCCTCCAGATCTTGGGCCTCCTTGGCCCCCAGGTTCTTCTGTACCGTGACGGAGCCGGTGCCGTCGGTCATGTCGAAGCTCAGCCGCCACATGCCGGGCCGCCGGGTCTCCCGGCACTCGAAGGCAAAGACCTTTCCGGATACCGTGGCCGTGCCCATCTTCACATTCAGCGCCGACATGGGGCCGGGCCGGGCCTTGACGGGATTCCCCATCAGGATTTTGCCCGGCTTCTTTTGGGGAGCCGCCTTGGCCGCTCCGCCGCTCTGAGGCACGGGGGCGGGCGGCGGAGCCGTACAGGTGACGTTCAGCTCCACCCGCTGAAAGCCGTAGACCGCTTTCAGCGTCTCCTCCAAACTCTGGAGTTCTTCCCGCTCCAGGGGATTTCTCACCGTCATGTCCAAGCAAATGGACCGCTCCGCCGGGTCGATGCAGCCATGGGTCAGCTCCGCCCCGGCCAACCGGAGACGGAGCTCGGGAGCCGCCGACAGCTCGGCGAAAAATTCAAAAAAGGGGATGTTTCTCGACATAGTGTCCTCTCTTGTGCATTTCAATCTCAGGCCTTAGAGCTTCCTGATCTCCTCCATCAGCGCGTCCACCAGCCGTTCCTGGGGGACCTTGTACAAAATCTCTCCCTTGCGGAAGAGCAGACCCTCGCCCTTGCCCCCGGCGATGCCGATGTCGGCGGCGGCGGCCTCTCCGGGGCCGTTGACGGCGCAGCCCATCACCGCCACGGTGAGGTCTTTTTCGCAGTCCGCCAGCCGCCGCTCCACTTCTTCCGCAATGGGAATCAGGTCAATCCGTGTCCGGCCGCAGGTGGGACAGGCAATTAAGTTCACCCCTGCCTTCCGCAGGCCCGCCGCCTTCAAAATCTTTTTGGCGGCGTAAATCTCCTCCACCGGGTCGGCGGTCAGGGTCACCCGGATCGTATCCCCCACTCCCAGGCACAGAAGCCCTCCGATGCCCATGGCGGATTTCACCATGCCCATGGAGGGGGTGCCCGCCTCGGTGACCCCCAGGTGAAGGGGATAGTCCGTCCTCTCGCTGAGGGCTAAGTAAGCCGCCATAGTTAACGGCACATCGGAGCACTTGACGGAGAAGCAGATATCGTCAAAATCAAACTTGTTCAGCAGCCGGGCCTGTCCCAGGGCGCTCTCCACCAGGGCTTCGGCGGTGACGCCGCCGTATTTGGCCCGGAGCTCTTTTTCCAGGGAACCGCCGTTAACCCCCACCCGGATGGGGATGCCCCGGGTGCGGCAGGCATCCGCCACGGCCTTGACCTTCTCTTCCCCGCCGATGTTCCCGGGGTTGATGCGGATGGCGTCAATGCCCCGCTCCGCGCAGGCGAGGGCGAATTTGTAGTTGAAGTGGATATCGGCCACCAAGGGAATGGAAATCCGCTCCTTAATCTTATCCACGGCCTCCGCCGCCGCCTGATCCGGAATGGCCACCCGGATGATCTCGCACCCGGCGGCCTCCAGGGCCTTGATCTGGGCCACGGTTGCCTCCACATCATCGGTTTTCGTGTTGCACATGGACTGGATGGACACCGGCGCGCCACCGCCCACCGGAACCCCGCCCACCGTCAGACGCTTTGTCATATGCTCACCCCTCCCGCAGAAACAGCTGTCCTACGTCCTTCAAGGTCACCAGCAGCATCACACCCATCAGCAGGACAAAGCACGCCGTGTTTACCGCCGCCTGGTATTTCTCCGGCACCTTCCGCCGGAACAGCAGCAGGGACAGCGCGTCAATGATCAGAAAGAAAATCCGTCCCCCATCCAGAGCGGGAATGGGCAGCAGATTCATCACCGCCAGATTGATGGCAATGAGCGCTCCAAAGAACGCGATGTTTTGAAACGCCTCCCACGCGCCCTTCGAGGCGCTGCCCACCTCCGTCATGGTGGAGACGATGCCCACCGGGCCGCTGACCTCCGACAGGGCCACGTTGCCCTTTACCAGCTGGGCCAGACTGAACCACACCTGCTGGACAAAATCAAGGGTCTGATAGCCGATGAACCTCACCGTGGTCCCAAAGGTGGCCGGAATCTGAGCGGCGCCAACCGACAGGCCGAATCTGCCCTCCTCCCCGTCGTAGCTCCCCCGGTACAGAGGCAGGTCCTTCAAGACCACCTTCTCCCCGTCCCGGATGACCTCAATGTCCACGCCCTTTCCATCGTTGAACCGGAGGAACAGGGCCGCATCTCCCCGGAGGTAGGTCCGCCAGCCGTCGATCTTGTAAAAGATGTCCCCTTCCATCAGGCCGTTCTCCCCCTCCAGGGGGAAGCCCTCGGAAAAGCCGGCCACCTGGTCCACGTAAAAGCCGTTGGCCGTGGCGTAGACACAGGCGATGACCGCCACCCCGGCCAGCAGATTCATAAAGGACCCGGCGGCCATAATCACCAGCTTCTTCCAAAAGCCCTGATGGGCGAAGGAGCGCTCGTCTCCGGTGTCCTCCTCGTCCTCTCCCAGGGCGCAGAAGCCGCCGATGGGCAAAAGCCGGATGGAATACCGGGTCTCCCCCGTCTCCCGGTGCCACAGCAGCGGGCCCATACCGATGGAAAACTCGTCGACCCGCACGCCGCAGAGCCGGGCCGCCAGAAAATGGCCCAGCTCATGAATGGCAACCAGAAACCCGAAGATGAAGATACCCGCCAGGACGTAGATGAAACTCATGAAAACGCGCTCCTCATTTTGAAAAGTTTTTCAGCACCTCCCGCCGGGCCGCGGCGTCCGCCTCCAGAATATCCGAGAGGCTGGGCCGGTGAACCACGGGCAGCTCCGTCATGGCGCGGGCGGTGAGGTCAAAAATGTCGCGGAAGCCGATACGGTCCTCCAGAAACAGCCGCACCGCCTCCTCGTTGGCGGCGTTCAGCACGGCGCAGGCGGTGCCCCCCTTGGCCGCCGCCACCTCCGCGAGGCGCAGGCAGGGAAACGTTCCCCGGTCCGGCTCCTCAAAGGTCAGGGGCGGGCAGTTCAACAGGTTCAGCGGTTCCTCCGCCGACTCCGCCCGCTGAGGGTAGGTCATGGCGTACCGGATGGGTAGGCGCATATCCGGCGTGCCCAGCTGGGCCAGCAGCGCCCCGTCCCGGAACTCTACCAGGGAGTGGACGATGCTCTGGCGGTGAACGGCCACCTTCACCCTCGTCAGGGGCAGACGGTACAGGCGCATGGCCTCGATGACCTCCAGCCCCTTGTTCATCAGCGTGGCGCAGTCCACGGTGATCTTGGGACCCATCTTCCAGTTGGGATGCCGCAGGGCGTCCTCCCGGGTCTTTTTGCCCACTTCCTCCCGGGTCATTCCGAAGAAGGGCCCGCCGGAGCAGGTGAGAATCACCCGGCGGATCTCCCCCCGGTCCAGGCAGCCCTGAACACACTGGAAGATGGCGGAGTGCTCCGAGTCCACAGGGACGATTTCCGCCCCCCGCTTCTCCGCCGCCTCTATCACCAGCTCCCCGGCACAGACCAGGGTTTCCTTGTTGGCCAGGGCAATACGCTTGCCCTCCCGGATGGCGGCGAGGGTGGGCTTGAGGCCCACCATGCCCACTACGGCGGTGACCACCGTGTCCACCCCCGGCAGGGTCGCCGCCGTGGAAAGGGCAGACGCGCCGCCGTGGACATGGGTGTTGGTGTCCGCCAGGCGGACTTTTAAGTCCCTTGCCGCAGCCTCGTCGGTCATGATAACCTGCCGGGGACGGAACTTCCGGGCCTGTTCCTCCGCCAGGGCCACGCTGTTGTGGGCGGTGATGGCGGCCACCGTCAGCCCCAGCTGCTCCGCCACCTCCAGGGTTTGCCGCCCGATGGAGCCGGTGGAGCCTAAAATTGAAATCGTCTTTGTCATGTCTACATCTCTATTCTATGGCAGTAAGCTGAAAATAATCTCTATGACCGGGGCCACAAACAGCACGCTGTCAAACCGGTCCAGCACGCCGCCGTGGGCCAGGAAGAGATGCCCGTAATCTTTAATCCCAAATTCCCGCTTGATGAGGGAAAAGCTCAAATCTCCGATCTGGGCCACCACGCCGCAGAGAAGGGCCAGCAAAGCCATGGGGCCGTATCCGATGGCACTGCCGCCGAAAAAGCGGTCCATGACCCAGACAAACAGCAGTCCACAGGCGGCATTGCCCAGCAAGCCGCCAACAGAGCCCTCGATGGTCTTCTTGGGGCTGACCTTGGGGGCCAGCTTGTGCTTTCCCAGGGTAAGCCCGGCGAAAAAGGCGAAGGTATCACAGGCGAAACTGAGGATGAAGGGCAGGAGGAGATAGGCCCGGTGAAGACCGGAGGCCTCCAGCCGGAGGAAGGCGGAGAAAGACCAGCCGATGGCGATACTTCCGAAGAGGCCCGCCATAATCTGGTTGAATTTGACTTCCCCGCCCTTTTGGATGGCATGACCGAAGAAAACCAGCAGCTCCAGCAAAAAGAAGCCTTCCAAGATATCCGGCATACCGTAAGACCAAGTCACTGTCAAACCGGCGCAGATGCCGCTCATGGCCACCAGCTCTTGTTTGCCTTTCCCACTGACACACTGCTGCAATTCCACGCCGCCAGTGCTCGCCAGAATCACCAGAGCCAGCCCCATCACTGTGGAGGGCGCGGCCAGGACCACGTACAGCAGCGCCGGGATGCCCACTGCGGCCACCAGAATTCTCGACTGTAACGAACTCATTTCTTCACGCCTCCAAACCGGCGGTCCCGGGCGTGGTAGGCCGCTATCGCCTTGTTCAGCTCCGCCTCGTCGAAGTCCGGCCAGAGGGTGTCCGTGTAGTAAAACTCCGCGTAGGCGCTCTGCCAGAGCAGGAAATTGCTCAGCCTCAGCTCCCCGCTGGGCCGGATGATCAGCTCCGGGTCCGGAATTCCGGCGGAATCCAGATAGCCGGAAAAGGCCGTCTCGTCCAGCTCCTCCGGCCTCCGCCGCCCGGCGGCGCAGTCGGCGGCAAAACGCCTTGCCGCCCGGAGAATCTCGTCCCGTCCACCGTAGTTCAGGCACACGTTGGCCTGGAAATCGTCACGGCTCAGGTGCTCCGTGATCTCGTCGGTCTCCCGGGCCAGGGCCCGCAGCTCCGGGGCGATGGGGGTCATGTCCCCGAAGAAGTGGAGCCGGATGTGGTCCCGCTCCATGGTGTCCACCGCCTCCAGAAGATATTTTTTCAAAAGCGCCATGATGGCGGAAACCTCCGTCTCGGAGCGCTTCCAGTTCTCGGTGGAAAAGGCGTAGACCGTCAGGTACTTCACGCCGATATCCTTGCAGTAGGTGGCGATTTTCCGGAAGGTCTCCGCCCCGGCCTTGTGGCCCGCCGTCCGGGGAAGGCCCCGTCTCGTGGCCCAGCGGCCGTTGCCGTCCATGATGATAGCGATATGACGGGGCGGCGCCAGCCGCCCCGTTTCGTTCCTGTTTTCCGCCATCAGACCGCCATCAATTCCTTTTCCTTCTTCGCCAGCAGCTCGTCCAGCTTCTTGCAGCTCTCGTCGGTAAGCTTCTGGAAGTCCTTTTCCACCTGCTTCAGCTCATCCTCGGTGATCTCGGACTTTTTCTCCTGCTTCTTGAAGTTGTCCATAGCGTCCCGGCGGATGTTCCGCACGGCCACCTTGCCGCTCTCGGCGTACTTGCGGATCTGCTTTACCAGCTCCTTCCGGCGCTCCTCCGTCAGCTGGGGGAAGGCCAGGCGCAGGGCCTTGCCGTCGTTCTGGGGGTTGATGCCCAGGTCCGAGTTCTGAATCGCCTTCTCAATCAGTTTCAGGGCGGACCCGTCCCAGGGGGAGATCATCAGCGTTCGGGGGTCCGGGGAGGAGATGGCCGCGATCTGCTGGATGGGGGTGGGGCTGCCGTAGTAGTCCACCAGAATCCGGTCCAGCACGGAGGCGTTGGCCCGGCCCGCGCGGACGGAGGCGAAGTCCGCCGCCACGGAGTCGATGCTCTTCTTCATTTTTTCCTCGTATACCTTGTATTCGTCCTTTAACATAATGGAGACGCTCCTTTCAATCTTTTACAGTTGTTGCGGGATACCCAGCCGCTCATTCCCGGACAATCGTGCCTATCTTCTCGCCGCATACGGCCCGGACAATGTTCTCCGGGTCCTTCAAAGCGAAGAGCAGCACGGGAATATGGTTGTCCATGGAAAGGGATGTGGCCGTGGTGTCCATAACCATTAGGTGCTGGGCCAGCACATCGTCGTAGCTGATGGAATCGTACTTCACCGCGCTGGGGTCCTTCACCGGGTCGGCGGAGTAGACGCCGTCCACGTTCTTCGCCAGCAGGATGACCTCCGCGCCGATCTCGGCGGCCCGGAGCACGGCGGCGGTATCCGTGGAGAAGAAGGGGTTGCCGGTGCCGCATCCGAAGATGACCACCCTTCCCTTTTCCAGATGCCGGATGGCCCGGGAACGGATATAGGGCTCGGCGATGGGCCGCATTTCAATGGCCGTCTGAACCCGGACGGGGATGCCCTTTTGTTCGCAGACATCGGCCACAGCCAGGCAGTTCATGACGGTGGCCAGCATGCCCATGTGGTCCGCCCGGGTCCGCTCCATGCGGCCCCCGCCGTCCTTGGCCCCCCGCCAGAAGTTGCCGCCGCCGACCACCAGTCCCACCTGGACGCCCAGACTCAGGCACTCCTTTACCACGTCGCAGACCCGGCCAATCATCTGGAAGTCCAATCCGGTGTGCTTGTCTCCGGCCAGGGCCTCGCCGCTGATTTTCAGCAGCACCCGCCGGTATACAGGTTTTGTCATCGCGTGACCTCCCTTTTCCGAATATGTCGTTTCTCTGGGATTTTACAGCGGTTTCTATTTTAACGTATTTTTCCGGTTTTGCATAGGGGGTAGACGAGATTTTCCGAAAAAAAGCGCCGGTCCCTCTTGCACTTCCCTCCCCCTTTGGAATACAATAAAACGCCCCGGCCCTTTCGCCGGGGAGAAAGGAGCCCCGCTATGATTTTTGACGGACATTCCGATCTTCTTTACGACGTGACCCGCCGCCGCCTGGCGGGAGAGACCCGGGTGCTGGAGCGCCACCACCTGGACCGCCTCCGCCGGGGCGGAATTGAGGGACTCACGCTGGCTCTCTGGTATGGCCGGGGACAGGGCCAGACCTTCTGGGAAGGGGTCCCCGGGGCGGAGAGCGCCGCCCACCGGCTGGAGGTCATGCTCTCCTGCGCCCAGGCGGAATTCGCCGAGTGCCCCTGGATGGCGGTGGTCCGCACGGCCAAAGAGGCGGAGACCGCCCGGGCGGAGGGAAAGCTCTACGCTTTTCTGGCGATTGAGGGCATGGAGGGCCTGGACAATCCGGAGGAGCTGGACCGCCTGGCCTCCCTGGGCCTCCGTTTTGGAATGCTGACCTGGAACGAGGAAAACCGCTTTGCCGCCGGGGCCGCGCAAGACCCCGCCAAGGGCCTGACGGACCTGGGCCGCCGGGCCCTCCGCCGGATGGAGGACCTGAACATGCTACCGGACGTGTCCCATCTGAACGACGGCGGCTTCCGGGAGGTTTTGAATCGGTCTCACGGCCCGGTGATTGCCTCCCACTCCAACTGCCGCGCGCTCTGCGGCGTGCCCCGGAACCTCACCGACGAACAACTCCGGGCCATCCGGGACAGCGGCGGCGTGGTGGGCGTGAACGCTTACAACAACTTTGTCCACGAGGACCCGGAACGGCAGACGGCGGAGACCCTGGCCCTCCATGCCGCCCACATGGCGGAGGTGATGGGCGTGGAGCATGTGGCCTGCGGCTTCGACTTCTGCGAGTTCATGGGCTCCCCCGGCAACGAGGCGGCCCGGGGGCTGGAGGACTGCGGGCATGCCGGGGTCTTTTTGGACTGCCTGGAGCGGCTGGGCATGTCCCCGGCGGAGCGGCGGATGATCGCCCATGAAAATTTTTTGCGGATTTTGGGCAAAGCGGAAAAGTAGGCATTGAATTTTCCAGCCGGATTCACTATACTGGACACGGATAAAGAAAGGAGGCAGATCCTTATGTATACCTGTAACCAACTGCTTCAGGCCCTTGAGGGAGGGCAGTGCGACGCTCCCCTGGCCGCCGTCTACACCGCCGAGGGACTGGTTCAGGCCCGGGCCCGGGCCCTGCACGTCACCCAAGCCTTGGCGGACGCCTTCGCCCCCAAAGGTCCCGCCGCCCTGTTCAGCGGCCCCGGCCGCACGGAGCTGGGAGGCAACCACACGGACCACCAGCGGGGCCATGTCCTCTGCGCCAGCGTGGACATGGACATGCTGGCCTGCGCCGCCCCCAACGGGCAAAACGTCATCCGGGTCCAGTCCGAGGGCTACCCCACCCTGGAGGTGGACCTCAGCGACCTCAGCCCCCGGCCCGAGGAGGCCAACACCTCCGCCGCCCTGGTCCGGGGCGTGGCGGCGGGCGTCGCTCAGAGGGGCCACACCGTCGGCGGCTTCGACGCCTGCGCCGTGTCCAACGTCCTCTCCGGCTCCGGCCTTTCCTCCTCCGCCGCTTATGAAATCCTCATCGGCAACATCATCAACCACTTCTTCTGCGAGGGGAAGCTGGACGCCGTCGAGCTGGCGAAGATCGGCCAGTACGCTGAAAACGTCCACTTCGGCAAGCTCAGCGGCCTGATGGACCAGATGGGCTCCTCCGTAGGCGGCGCGGTGGCCATCGACTTCGGCGACCCCGCTGATCCGGTGGTCCGGCCCATCTCCTATGACTTCGCCGCCTCCGGCCACGCGCTTTGCATCGTGGACACCGGCTCCGACCACAGCGCCAAGCACCTGACGGAGGACTATTCCAACATCACCCGGGAGATGCGCTCCGTGGCGGTCCATTTCAGCAAGCAGCTCCTCCGGGAGGTTCCCGAGGCGGACTTCCGGGCGGCCATCCCCGCCCTGCGGCGGGAGTGCGGAGACCGGGCCGTCCTCCGGGCCCTCCACTTCTACGACGACGACCGCCGGGCCGTCCAGGAGGCGGACGCCCTGGAGCGGGGGGACTTCGCGGGCTTCCTGGCCCTGGTGAACGCCTCCGGCGTGTCTTCCTCCCTGCATCTCCAGAACACCTGGTCCACGGCGGACCCCCGGCAGCAGGCCATCCCCCTGGCCCTGGCCTTCGGCCGGGAGCTGCTGGAGGGAACCGGGTCCATCCGGGTCCACGGCGGCGGCTTCGCCGGGACCATTCAGGCCTTTGTCCCCCTGGAAAAGCTGGACGCCTTCCGCGCCGGCATGGAGGCCCTGCTGGGCCCCGGCATGTGCCATGTGCTCCGGGTCCGCCCCCAGGGAGGCTGCGTGGTGGTCGCCTAAGGTCTGCGCACACAAGACAAACGAGCGGGTGTTCCAGCAGCTTTTCTCCGGGTACCATGTGAATATATCCTCGCATTCTCACGCTTTTATAAAAGACTTTCCGAAAGACTTTCGAAGAGAGGTACAACATCATGGTCAATGAAGCCGTATCCAAGCTGGCCTCCTATGCCCTGCGCGCGGGGCTGATTGAGGAGAGCGAATACATCTGGGCCGTCAACACCATTCTGAACGTGCTGAAAATCGACGGCTATACCGATCCCGGGCAGAACTGGGGCGAGATCGAGCTGGCCCCGGTGCTGGAGGAGCTTCTGGACGACGCCCACGCCCGGGGAGTGCTGGCGGAAAACTCCGTAGTCTACCGGGACCTCTTCGACACGGAGCTGATGGGCCGCCTGACTCCCCGCCCCGCCCAGGTCATCGCCCGGTTCCAGGCCCTTTACGCCCAGGATCCCAAGGCCGCCACGGACTGGTATTACACCCTCAGCCAAGACACCAACTACATCCGCCGGGACCGCATCGCCAAGGACATGCAGTGGAAGTCCCCCACGGAATACGGAGAGCTGGACATCACTATCAACCTCTCCAAGCCGGAAAAGGACCCGAAAGCCATTGCCGCCGCCCGGGATCTGCCCGCGTCCGACTATCCCCGCTGCCAGCTCTGCGCGGAAAACGAGGGTTACGCGGGCCGGGTGAACCATCCCGCGAGGCAAAACCACCGTGTAGTTCCCATCTCCATCAACGGCTCCCCCTGGTTTTTGCAGTACTCCCCTTATGTCTATTATAATGAACACTGTATCTGCTTCAACCGGGAGCACACCCCCATGAAAATCGACCGGGCCTGCTTCGGCAAGCTTCTGGACTTCGTCCGGCAGTTCCCCCACTACTTCGTGGGCTCCAACGCGGACCTGCCCATCGTGGGCGGCTCCATTTTGGCCCACGATCACTTCCAGGGCGGCCGGTACACCTTTGCCATGGAGACGGCCCCTGTTGAAACCCCCTTTACCTTCCCCGGCTTTGCGGATGTGGAGGCGGGTATCGTGAAGTGGCCCATGTCCGTCATTCGGATTTCCTCCGAAAACCCGGAACGGCTCATCGACCTGGCCGACAAGATTCTGAACAAGTGGCGGGCTTACACCGACGAGGCGGCGGTGATTTTCGCCGAAACGGACGGTGTCCCCCACAACACCATCACCCCCATCGCCCGGCGGCGGGGAGAGAAATACGAGCTGGACCTGGTCCTCCGGAACAATCTGACCACAGAGCAGTACCCTCTGGGCCTCTACCATCCTCACGACGAGCTGCACCATATTAAAAAAGAAAACATCGGTCTCATTGAGGTCATGGGTCTGGCCGTCCTCCCCGCCCGGCTGAAAGAGGAGCTGGCCGCCGTGGCGGAGGGCCTTGCCGGCGGCAAAGACCTCCGGGCGGACGACAGGACCGCCAAGCACGCCGATTGGGCAGAGGCTTTCGCTCCCAGGTATCCGATCTCTCCCAGCAACGCTCTGGAGATCGTCCAGAAGGAGACCGGCCTGGTCTTCGCCCAAGTGCTGGAGCACGCCGGAGTTTACAAACGGACAGAGGAGGGCAAGTCGGCGTTCCTCCGGTTCCTGAACACTGTCTGACTTCTATTCCCGCCGTTTTCAAGAAGCTCCACCGGTTTCACCGGTGGAGCTTTGCCTGTCTTGACATCGGCGGAATTGTATATTATGATAAAAACCCGGTATGAAGCCGATTTTCCCGGGAAATCCCCGGACACATAGGAGGCAAGCACATGAAAGATTTCAGCCGCAACATCACCCAGGGCGTCGAACGGGCCCCCAACCGCTCCCTGCTCTATGCCCTGGGCTACACCAAAGAGGAACTGGAGCGCCCGCTGATCGGCGTGGTCTGCTCCTACAATGAGATCGTACCCGGCCACATGAACCTGGACAAGATCGCCGAAGCCGTCAAGGCCGGTATCCGGGCGGCCGGGGGCACGCCGGTGGAGTTCCCCGCCATCGCCGTGTGCGACGGCATCGCCATGGGCCATGTGGGCATGAAATACTCCCTCATCACCCGGGACCTCATCGCCGACTCCACCGAGGCCATGGCCATCGCCCATCAGTTTGACGGACTGGTCATGATTCCCAACTGCGACAAAAACGTACCCGGCCTCCTCATGGCCGCAGCCCGGCTGAATATTCCCGCCGTTTTTGTCTCCGGCGGCCCCATGCTGGCAGGCCGGCTGAACGACGGGCGGCGCACTTGCCTGAGCCACATGTTTGAGGCCGTGGGCAGCTACTACGCCGGAAAGCTGGACGAAGCGGGGGTGGAGGACTATGAGAACAACGCCTGTCCCACCTGCGGCTCCTGCTCCGGCATGTACACCGCCAACTCCATGAACTGCCTGACGGAGGCCATCGGCATGGCCCTCCGGGGCAACGGCACCATTCCCGCCGTCTGGTCCGCCCGGCTGCGGCTGGCCAAGCACACCGGCATGAAGATCATGGAACTGGTGGAGAAAAACATCCGTCCCAGGGACATTATGACGAAAGCCGCCTTCCACAACGCCGAGACCGTGGACATGGCCCTGGGCTGCTCCACCAACACCATGCTCCACCTCCCCGCCATCGCCCACGAGTGCGGTATTGAACTGAGCCTGGAGCTGTCCAATGAAATTTCCAGCAAGACCCCCAACCTCTGCCACCTGGCCCCCGCCGGAGACACTTACATGGAGGACCTGGAGGGCGCCGGCGGCGTTTACGCCGTCATGAAGGAGCTGACGAAGAAAAATCTCCTGGACACCTCCCTGCTCACCTGCACCGGTAAAACCGTCGCCGAGAATCTGGAGGGCGTGGAGAACCGGAACCCGGAGCTCATCCGCCCCATCGAAACCCCCTACTCCCAGGATGGCGGCATCGCCGTTCTGACAGGCAATCTGGCCCCGGAGGGCTGCGTAGTGAAGCGCTCCGCCGTGGCCCCCGAGATGATGACCCACACCGGTCCCGCCCGGGTCTTCGACTGCGAGGAGGACGCCATCTCCGCCATCTATGCCGGGAAAATCGTGGCCGGAGACGTGGTGGTCATCCGCTACGAGGGCCCCAAGGGCGGCCCCGGCATGCGGGAAATGCTGAATCCCACCTCCGCCATCGCGGGCATGGGTCTGGACAAGGACGTGGCCCTCATCACCGACGGCCGCTTCTCCGGCGCCACCCGGGGGGCCTCCATCGGACACGTTTGCCCTGAGGCGGCCCAGGGCGGCCCCATCGCCTTTGTAGAGGATGGGGACACCATCGCCATTGACATCACCCGCTGTTCCATCTCCCTGGAGGTGGACGAGGCCACCCTGGCGGCCCGGAAAGCCAAGTGGGTCTGCCCGGAGCCAAAGATCAAAACCGGCTACGCCGCCCGGTACGCCAAGCTGGTTACCAGCGCCGCCCGAGGCGCGGTGCTGGAGTGAATCCCTATCGAACAGAGCTGGCAGAGGCCGCGGTGAAACGCCGCGGCCCTTCCCCAATATCTGCTACACAAAATCAACAGCGGGCCGCAGGCCGTAATCTTGGCCAGCCAACAAGGAGGATGCCATGGAACTGGAATTAGCGGTCCTGGACTGGATTCAGTCCCACCTCCGCTGCGGTTTCCTGGATGGACTGATGGCCTTTGCCAGCGGACTGAGCAACCACGGGGAAGTCTGGATTCTCTTGGCCGCCGGACTGCTCCTCCTCCGGCGGCAGCGGAAACACGGTCTCTCCACCGCCTTTGCCCTGACCCTGGACCTGATTGCCTGCAACATCCTCCTAAAGCCCCTCATTGGCCGAATCCGGCCTTTCGCTTTCCGTCCGGACCTTCTCCTGCTGGTCTCCCCACCGGAGGACGCCTCCTTCCCCTCCGGCCATACGGCGGCAGCTTTCGCGGCGGTCTTCGCCCTGAAAACCTCGGGGAGCCCCTTGTGGCGTCCAGCGCTGGCCCTGGCGCTTGTCACGGCTTTCTCCCGGCTGTACCTCTATGTTCATTGGCCCACCGACATTTTGGGCGGTGTTCTGCTGGGGCTCGCCGTAGGCTGGGCCGGAGCAAGGCTGGCGGAAGCGCTTCTCCGCAAAACAGTTAAAACCTGAAAGAAGCCCCGGGCCCTGTTGGGCCCGGGGCTCTGTAATCATTTCATTGGTAAAAAGTACGGTTATAACAGCCTCTCAGCCGCCACTCCAGCCCGGCAAATTACCAGGCAAGCCGAACGCGCTGAAATTCTCTTAGTTACCTTCTTCCCGGAGACACGCGCCGCTAAAATTTTGCTCCGCAAAATCAAGTGCCGTTACCGTCTTCCGTGGAAAGCAACTCAGCAGCAGGGAGCGGGGTTGCAGTTGCAGTTATTGTTGCACCCGCAGTTACAGCCGCAGCTGCATCCGCAGCCTCCCATGCTCCCGCCCCAGCTGTTGTTGCCGCAGCAGCACCAGACAATGATCAGCAAGATGATGATCCAGCAGCAGTTGCCGCCGCCAAAGCCGTTGTTACACATGATGAAACCTCCTGAGAGATGTAGACCGAATCGGAGCGGTCTCAGTTCATCATATGCCCCTCCCGGCAGGAGGTTACAACCGCCAGTTCAGAACTCCCGGCGCGGCGTCCCGCTCCAGCTGCGTGAAGACGCCCTTGTCCATGAGCCGCTGGGCCAGCGTCCAGCCTGTGCCGGGCACCGGAACCTCCAGAGCGTAATAGGAGATGTACACCAACTCCGCCCGGAGGAAGGGGTCCCGCTGGAGCATCGCCGCCTCTCCCTCGGTCAAAAGACCCGCGCTCTGGGCCCGGGCCAGGGCGTCGGACAGGTCCGTATTGGCGGCGGAGCTGTAGCCCATGGCCCGGAGGACGAACTCCGTGTACTGCCGGGCGTTGACCGGACTGGAGGGCCGAAATTCCGTGGCGCTGTAACCGTTGGTATAGCCCTTTTCATAGGCATAGCCCACATACTTTGCCCCATTGGTGCCAGGCTGCACATCGTTGAAGGGACAGATCCCATTCCAGGCCAAGGCTTCGCTCTCCTCACCCAGAACCCGGATAAACATAATGAGCGCCTGAAGGCGCGTAGGCGCAGCCTCCAGATCAAAGCCCTGGCCATAGCCGGTGTAACTGCCCTGGAACAGGTGCAGGGCCTTCAGGGCGGCGGCCATCGCGTTGTAATCCGTGGCGGTAGAAAGGTGAAAGGTCGAGGCTCCCTGCCAATCCACCACGGCGGTTTTGCTGGTGACCACCACGTTGGCGGCGGTATCCTCCGCCACCAGATAACGGTGCCTGGCCGCTAAACTCCCCCCGCTGGGAAGCACCGTCCCTTCCGTTACGTCTACCACCGCCCCGGAAGAATAGCTCACTTCCGCATTTCCCGCCAGCAGAAGCACGCTGTCCCCGGTGACGGCCTGTAGGATGTCATCCCGTTTTAGTCGCGTCTCCACCCAGGACGCGGCAGTCCCGCTCCCGCCGCCTTGAGAAAGATTGCCGGTATTGTCCAAACGGCTGTCCACGGCGGAATCTACTTTGTTGGTAAACACGCCGTTGAGATAGGACAAGGAAGCCAGTGGATCTCCAGCGTCTCCGGCAGCGGAGACCCAGACAGCGGCAATGACCAGCAGGCACAGCGGCAGGAGGATGGATATCTTTTTCCCCATAGGCAGCCCTCCTTTTCCCGCCGGTGTCAGCGGTTGGCGATGCGGTAGCTCAAGGTCAGCAGACTGTCGGCAAAGTGAATGTTTTCAATCTTCACATCCGGCTGGCCGCAGGTCAGCTCTACATTGGTAAAATTCCAAAAGCCCCGAACCCCCAGGGCAATGAGGCGGTCCGCCGTCTCCTGAGCGATGGACTGGGGAATGGTCAGCACCACCACATCGATGTTGTGGGTGCGGATAAAGCCGTCCACCTCGTCCATGGAATAGATCGGCACGCCGTTGACCCTTGTACCGGTGACGGCAGGCGAGATGTCGAAGGCGGCGTCCACCGTGAAGCCGGTCTGCGTAAAGGGAAAATTTTGCAGCAACGCGTGACCCAGGTTGCCTACGCCAATCATGACCAGGTGGTGGTCGTTGTCCACCCCCAGAATGCGGCCAATCTCGGTATGAAGCTCCTCTACGTTGTAACCATAGCCCTGCTGGCCGAACTCGCCAAAGCAGCTCAGGTCTTGGCGGATCTGGGAAGCGGTGATATTCATCTCCTGTCCCAGGGAGTGGGAGGAAATACGCACTACGCCTTTAGCGCAGAGGTCCGTCAATTGCCGGTAGTAACGGGGCAGCCGCCGAATGACGGCGTCTGAGACGTTTTCTTTCTTCAAAACTCTCACTCCTCATCAGAATCCAGTCATAACAGCTATAGTTTAGCTCAAAATCAGCAACTTGTCAATTTTTTTAACAATCTTTTTCTTGAAAAATTTTTCATAAAACGCTTTACATACCGGAGAATTTCTGCTATACTACCAAAGGACTCAGGGGTGGTTCCCTTTGAGACAAGTGAATCATGTATGTGGTATGCGCCCGTGGCGCAGTTGGATAGCGCGTCAGACTCCGACTCTGAAGGCCG
>CAJUQQ010000009.1 GCA_910588175.1 uncultured Oscillibacter sp. | reverse complement strand
TTAAAGGTCTGAAAACTTGCTCAGGCTGGCGAAAACACTTTTTCGACAGCCTGAGCGGCGCCCCAACCGGGGCACCGCCTTTTTTTACCGCAGGGGAAGGGCCAGCAGCTTTCTGGCAAAGGTATCCGAAACGTACAGCGTATTGCCCTGAATCAGCAGTCCGGTGGGAGCCGCGGGGAACAGGGCCGCCGTGTCCCGGGGGTTCCGGGAGAGAATCGTAGTTACCTCTCCGTCCCGAATCCGCCGCACCGTGCTGTTGTCCGTGTCCGCCACGTAGACCGTGCCGTCGGAATCCACGGCCACGCCCTTGGGGCTGGAGAAGGAAGCCTGGCTTACCGGGCCGTCGGCGCGGCCGGTGTCGCCGTTGCCCGCGACCACGTTGACGCGGCGGCTCTTGTCAATCCGCAGAATCCGGTTTCCGCCGCTCTCCGCCACGTAGAGGTTTCCATCCGCCCAGCAAAGGCCCATGGGCTCCGAGAGGCCGGAGGCCAGCGTGGTCATGTCGCCCTTCGGTGTGATCTTCCGCACCCGGCCGGCGAGGGTCTCCGAAACGTAGAGATTTCCGTCGCTGTCGGCGGCCAGCCCGGTGGGATAGTCAAAGCGGATGCCCAGGTCCGTGACATCTGTGCGGCCCGCCTTTTTGTCGTTCTCCGGGCGGAGGAAGCGGACGACGCCGTTTTCCGCGTCCGACACCGCCCAGCCGCCCAGGAAGGGGGCAATGGCCCAGGGGTCTTTAAAGAGGCTCTCGGGCCGGGTGCTGTCGTGATAGCCGCCCACCGGCTGTCCGTACACGTCCTCCACCGAATCGGCGCCGGCGTAGAGGATGCTCCTGCGGTCGGTCACCCGCCAGATGATCTTGTTGTACCCGTCGGTGACCAGGAGGGAGCCGTCGTCCATGGCCGCGATGCCGCAGGGCTGGCACATGATGTCCATGGCGCTGACCTGGGAGGCGGACCGGGGCGCGGCGGCGTAATTCGCCAGCACCTTGGCCACGTGGGCCCGGGCGGCCCCGTCCTGGGGGGCGAAACGGCCGTCCGCCCGGCCGCTCATCAGTCCGATGGACCGGGCCCAGTCCACCGCCGCCGAGGCGTAGGCGGAGACGGCGCTTTCATCGGCGAAGTCCGGGGCTTGGGCGGCGGGGCTCCCGGCGAAGCGCCAGAAGGCCGCCGCCAGCTGCTCCCGGGTGATGGGATCGTTGGGGCCGAAGAGGCCCGAGGCGTAGCCGTTCAGAATCCCCTTCCGGCTGGCCCAGGTCACGGCAGGGCCGCACCAGCTGCCGGTTTCCACATCGGGGAAGGGGCTGGCCCCGGTCTGGGCCGGGGAGCCGTCCAGCCGGTAAAGCACCGCCGCCAGCATGGCGCGGGTCATGGGCTGGTCCGGGGAAAAGCGGTTTTCGGCGGTGCCGCTCATCAGGCCCCGGTCCCGGCAGTAAACCGCCGCGTCCGCGTACCACGCGCCCTCAGGCACGTCGCTGTAACCGGTTTCGGCGGAGGCGGGGACGGACAGGGCCAGGGCGCAGACCGCCGCCAGAGTGATTTTTTGGATGCTGTGTTTCATAATGAGCTCTCCTTTTATGTTTCAAAATCAGGGGGCGGCGGGGGGAACGTAATTATAGGTGATGGACGCCGTACCGGGGATTCCGGCAAGCGCGACACCGTCTATGGCGTTCCACTGCGCCTGGGTGCCGGGGTAATAGATGTTGGTCAGCCCGTCGCAGTTGATAAAAACATTGGTCCCCATGGTGGTGACGCTTTGGGGAATGAAGACGCTGGTAAGGGGAGAGCAGCCCCGGAACGCGTAGTCCCAAAGGGCGGTGACGCCCTCCGCGAGGGAGAGGCTGGTCAGGCTGGAGCAGCCGTCAAAGGCATAGAGCCCGACGCTGGAGACACTGGAGGGGATGGTCACGCTGGTCAGGCCGGTACATTGGCCGAACGCGTTGTCCCCAATGCTGGTGACGCTGTCCGGGAATGTGACGCTGGCCAGTTTAGAGCAGTTGGAAAAAGCATTCTCCTCAATGGTGACGACGCCTCTTTGGATGGTGACGCTGGTCAGGCCGGTGCATTCGCTGAACGTGCCGGCCTCAATGCTGGAGACGCTGGAGGGAATATTGATACTGGCCAGGCTGGTACAGCGATTAAAGGTATTCCGCCCAAGGCTTTTGGCGCCCTCCGAAATAGAGACGCTGGCCAGGGAGGAGCAATATCCAAAGACGCTGTCTCCCATGGCGGTGATCGTGGAGGGAATGGTGACGCGGGTCAGGCTGGAGCATCTTTCGAAGGCGGCGTTCTCAATGGTGGCGACCCCCTCCGGGATGGTTACGCTGGTCAGACTGGTACAGCCGTTGAAGGCACTGTTTCCAATGCTGGTGACGCTCTCCGGGATGGTCACGCTGGTCAAGGCACGGCAGTTAAAGAAAGTGCGGTTTTCAATGCTGGTGATGCTTCCCGGAATGGTCACGCTGGTTAGGCTTGTGCAGTTGGAAAAGGCGCTTTCCCCAATGCTGGTAACGCTGTCCGGGATGGTCACGTTGGTCAGGGCGGAACAATTTAAGAAAGCGGTGCGCCCAATGCTGGTGACGCTGCCCGGGATTGTGATGCTAGTTATGCTACACCCGAAGAAAGCGTTTTTTCCAATGGTGGCAACACTGTCGGGAATAATCACACTTTTCAATTCCATAGGGGAGGTGTCGCCATACGCGGTAGCGAAAGCGCCTTCTCCAATGGCTGTGATTCCATCCTCGATAATCGCCGTCTCCGCTTGACCCAAATCCGTGCTCCACGGAGCGGTGCTGATTTCCTGGGTCGCGCTGGTATAGCCAAGGGGATAATCCCCCGTCGGTCCGGTGCCGTAAAAGCGTATGGTCTTATCGGAAGCCTGATACTCCCAGTCTATACCGTTTACGGTCCAGTGGGCATAGAGTTGTGTGTCGGCCGCAAAGACGTGGTCCGGCGCAATCTTATCGCCGCCCACCGCCGCCGTGTACCAGCCCTTGAAGATAAACGGAAAGCTGTTGTGAGGGCTGAGCGCGGAATTGATAGGTTCTTCCGGCCAGTCTGCGATCTTGCCGGTCTCGTCCGTCTGGAGAACGGTTTGTACCGCGCCGCCGGTGGGGAAGGCCCCGCCGTTGCCATCAAAGTTCACGGAGTAAATCACCGGCTCCGGCGGGTCCGGCGGCGTCACCGTCCCAGCGGGCTCCAAGGTATAATACCCGTTGGCGTCCGCTCCGGCGGAGACCTCCCAGCCCTCGGGGGCCGCCCCGGAGGCAAAGCTCTTCGCCATCACAACCGCCCCGGAGGCCAGGGTCAGGGTCCCGGTCCGGGTAAAGGTCCCGTCCACGATCACCCGGCCCGTGGCGGAAACATTCAGGGTTCCAGCGGTGGTCAGATTCCCCCGGAGGCGGAGGGTGTCCCCGCTGGTGACTACGGTTGTGCCGTTGTTCTGGAGGGCGTCCGCCGTCAGCGTGCCGTCTACCCGCAGGGTTTTGCCCTGGTAAACCTCCATGTCAATGCCGGTCTGGAGGTCCAGGGTCTTTCCCGCCGCCACGGTCAGGCCCGTGTCCACCTCCAGGGTGTTTTTCTTCGGGGTGGCGTCGGACGCGTCGGTGTTGGGTGGGATGGAGACGGAACTTCCGGCATCCAGCAAGGCCTGGACTTCTACGTCCGTCAGTTTCATGCCCTGCTTAACCGGCGGGGTGGGCGTTGTGCCGGAATCCCCGTTGGAACCCCCGTTGGACCCGCTGTTGGAGCCACCGCTGGAACCACTGCTGGAGCCGCTGTCGGAATTCTCACTGGGGGAGGGGGAGGCGGGCTTGTTCAGAGGCTTGTCCGGGGAAATGTAATCCGGCTGCTTTTCCTCTTCCTTTTGGACTTCCTCCAACTGCTCGTGGAGAGCGTCTTCATCCTCGTCCTCCCGGCGGTCGGCTTCGCCCAGAACCTCCGGCGTGGCGGCATCCCCGCTGGGCAGACGGCCGCTGGGGTCGCCTCCGGCCACGGTGGCCAGGTCCCGGGGGATGTCCAGACCGGTCTCGGCCTCGATTTTATCGCACAGGGGGATGTCCCGGGTCAGGTCCGTCAGCACGAAGCCGGGGATGTCGTCCACGGTGTAGGTCTGCCGGATAATGTCGCACTTGTCCCCGGACCGGTCCTGGGGATAGGCGGTGCAGATGACCGTTTCGCCGCCCCGGACGGCCTCGGTTTTGACCTGGCCGGTGACGGGGTCCGCCACGGAGCACTCTACCACGCCTTCCAGCACGAAGACCCGGGCGGCCCAGCGGTCGATGATTTCAATCCACCCGCTGGTGCCCCGGATGCCCACCGCCAGAGTGGAGGTGCGGATGTTCATGGATTCGTCGTTCTCCAGGGGCTCGGCTACGTCGAAGAGGAGGTTGCCGTCCAAGAGAAGGACCTCCAGGTGTTTTCCGTCCTTCCGGACTTCAACTTCACTCTCGGCGCCTCTTTGATGAGCTTGGAGTCGTCCAGGTTGACCCAGGCGTAGCTCTCCTCAGAGGTCACCACATGGTAGCCGTTGTAGAGCCGCATGTTTTTCAGCAGGGAGACAGACTTCCCGCTGCTCTTGGAAATCTCCACCGTTCCGGTGGTCTTCGTCAGCCGGATGACCGACGCGGTTTCCGCCGCCAGGGCGGGGGAGGCCAGGCTGGTCAGAAGGACCAGGGCCAGCAGAAGGGACAGAATTTTTATGTACCGTTTCATCCTACATATTCTCCTCTTGTGGTAGAATTTGGAACCTCTCTGTGAAACACGCGTCTTATAAAATCTCATCTAAAATCTCATCCAGCGTCAAAATTTCGAAGCCGTCTTTTTTGCCCTTTAATTTAATGGTATCCCCCAGAGACGTGGCGCGGATGCGGCCCTCCAGGGAGTCCGCCACGGCGCGGGAAATGTAAACCGTTCCGCCGGGGGCGTTGGCTTCCAGGCGGGCGGAGGTGTTCACCGTGTCGCCGATGGCGGTGTAGTCCATCCGCTTGGGAGAGCCGATGTTGCCCACGACCGCCGGGCCCACATGGACGCCCACGCCGAAGGAAACCGTCCGCCCGTACCGGGCCAGAAGCTCCTGGGACAGGGCCTCGGAGCCCTTCACCATGTCCATCGCCGCCCGGCAGGCCAGCATGACATAGTCGTCCTGGGGCAGCGGCGCGCCCCAGAAGGCCATGGCGGCGTCGCCCACAAATTTGTCCAGGGTGCCGTGGTGGTTCAAAATACAGTCGGCGATCAGAGTCAGGTAGCGGTTCAAGATCTCCACCACCTGGGGAGGCTCCAGGGCCTCGGACATGGTGGTGAAGCCCCGAACGTCCACAAACAGCACCGCGATGTCCACCTGAGTGCCGCCCAGCTCCAGAGCCTCGCCCTCTTTCAGCAGCTCCCGGACGATTTCCGGCGCCACATAGCGCTGGAAGGTGTTGGTGATTTTCTGCCGCTCCAGGGCCGCCCGGATGTAGTTGGCCGCCAGGCACCCGGCGTAGAGAATCGTGACCCCCACGGGGACCCACAGCACATGGAGCACATAGCCTCTGTCATACAGGAGCTTGCACAGTCCCAGCCAGCCCCCGGCCAGCAGCAGCCAAACCGCCGTGGAGAAGGCGACGGGCCTTTGCCAGAAGGCCGCCAGAGACAGCACCAGCAGCAGGAACAGAACGGCCAGCTGGGGTCCGTCTGCCGCCTCCTGCCTGTGGTCCCCCCGGATGAGGGCCTGAATGGCGTTGGCCTGATATTCCACGCCGTACATGGCCTCGGCATGGTCGATGGAGGTGAAATAGCTGTCCTGAAGGCCCGGGGCATAGGGCCCGATCATGACTACCTTCCCGGCAAAATAGTCCGCGGGGACCTCTCCCGCCAGCAGGTCGGCCACGGAAATGGACTCCCACAGGTCCTCCGGCCCGCCGCTGAAGGGGACGTACCAAAAGCCGTTCCCGTCCACCGGGGGACGCTCCACCGGCTCCAGACCGTAGAAGGCTTGGTATTTCTCCGCCGCCGCCAGGGCCATGGAGGGGATCTCCCGCCCGTCGGGCAGGGTGATGGACAGCAGGTGATGGCGGAGGATTCCGTCGGTGTCCAGCATGGCGTTGACGTGTCCGGTGACGGCGGCCTCCTTCATCGCGTCAAAGGGCTCTTCAAAGAGCCGGATGGCGAAGCGGTCCTGATAGAACATCCCATCCTCCCGCTCGGTAAAGCCGTCGTCAAACTGGGCGACGCCGCCCGTCACCACATTGCCGCAGGCCCCCGCCGCTTCCGCCAGCCGGGCGTCGGCCTCGGGGGTGCTCACACCGGTGTACAGTACGTCCAGGCAGATGGCCGCCGGACGGCAGTCTTCCGATTCGTTGAGGAATTCGATGGCCATGGCCACGATCTCCCGGCTCCACTCGTCGTAGGGGCCGATTTCCTCAATGGCCCGCTGGTCGATGCCCACCAGCACAATGTCCCCATCAAACAGCAGGGGGTCCTGATACCAGGCGTCCGAAACGGTCCAATCCGCTTTGTCCAGCAGGCCCAAGGCCGGAGCCAGTGTCATCAGCGCCGCGATGGTCAGGGCGGTCAGAGCTGCCCGGCGGTTTCTTTTCATACGCTTCTTCCTCCTCAAACAAGAGCCCGGACACCGCCGGGCTCTTCTCTTGACCGATTATTCCTCCCCGGTTTGGACGGCGCTTCCGCCCAGGCCGAAGTCCTCCTCCGCGCTGCCGGTGTCCCGGCGGAGCATGTGTTCCATCACCCGGATGTCCGAGTCCACGTCCATGGCATCCGCCTGATAGAGCTCGTCCAGCTGGTGCTCGAAGCCCTTGACGATGGAGTCCATCGTGGCCTCAATCCGCTGTTTCGCCTGGCGGAGGTTTTCCCCCTCCACCCCGGCGGCCTCAAACTCCGCGTAGGAGTCCAGTAGCTTCTGGGTGGTGGGCAGATAGTAATTCAAAAAGGTGCCGATACGGTCCTTCTTCCTGGGGTCCTCCTCGACAACCTTGAAAATCTTGGCGGTGATGTTCTCCAGCCGGTCGATCTTGGCGGAGAGAATGGGGTCCGCGATCTGGTCGTTGGCCCGGCGGATGTTGCGGAGAATGCCGGAGTAGCCCTCCTCCGCCTCCTTGGGCGGCGCTTTGGCCTCCTCCCGGGCGTCCTGGGCCTCCTCAAACCGCTGGCGGAAGCCCGCTTCCGCGTTTCCGCCCCGGAAGAGATAGCCCAGCTCCACGTTGAGGTAGGCCTTCCCGCCGAAGTAGCCCTTGTCGATCATCTTCTCCAGGTCCTTTTCCACCCGCCGCTCCGAGTAGCCCAGGGTCCGGGCCAGCTCGTCAATGGGCATGGCCTCCCGGTCTCCCATAACCAGGAGGTATTTGGAAAAGCGCTTCAGCTGGCGGTCCATGGAAAAGCCGCTGAACAGCATGGCTCCGCCTCCGGCGGTAATGGCCAGTCCCCCCAGCAGGTCCTCCAGCCACCAAAGGGCGGCCGTCCCGTTTTGCAGGACCCACAGCAAGCTGTCTATCGCGTCCACCATCCCGCTCAAGCCGAAGAACAGCAGCGCCAGGCCGCCGATTTTCAGCCACCAGGCGTTGGACTTCTTCGCCGCCGGGGACTTGGTGACCTTCTTCACCGCCTTGGCGGCTTTCGTCTGCCGCCGGGGCGGGGCGGAGGCGGTCACGGTCCCGGAAGCCCGGACGGTCTGTCCCGGCGTTCCCTGGAGGGGCGGGGCCTTCTGGGCGGGCTTCTTCTCATCGTCGGCAAAGAGCTTGCCGAACAGCAGCACCAGCCCCACAGGCCAGAGGCCGAAGCAAAAGGACAATATGATCAGGGGCCAGCCCCAATCCCCTCCGCCGGACGTCTTTTTTCGATTCTCCGCCATGGTCAATCCTCCGTCTCTTTCTTCTCCAGCTTCCGCTTGTTCCCCTGCTCGTCCACGATGTAGGTGTGGTCCAGCTGGCTTTGGAGATTCCCCAGCACCGAGTCGATATACGCCCGGCGGAGGACGGCCTGTTCCGCCCGTTCCGCCTCGGTCAGTCCCTCGGGGGTCTTGGCCTTCCGGGCCAGCTCGTTGATGCGGTCGATCTGCTCCTGCTTCATAATGGTCCTCCCTGTTCCCGCTCGAAGATCAATTCTATGGATTCGATAAATCCGCCGGCCCGCTGCTTCTTTGGCACAAAGCCCGCGTAGCGCCAGCCCTCCGCCCCCCGGCGGAGGATGATTTCCCGGTGGCCGTCCGTCTCCAGGCCCACGCCGCCAAAAAGACTGTATCCACTCCCGTAGTCACAGGAAACCGTCTCAAACTCATACTCCAGCATTCCAGACTCCTTCTTTAGTCCATACGGCCTTCCGGCCCGCCGTTCTTCAAATTGTAACCGGCTTTCTTCCCGCCTCAAACGTAGATTTGCAAAACGATGGAGACGCGGCCCTTTCGGGTCAGGCCCCCCACCTCGCTGAGCTCGAATTTTCCAAAGCCCCGGGCGGACACCACGTCCCCCGCCTCCAGCAGCTTGTCCGGCTTTACGCACTCCCGCCAGTTCAGCTGCACCTTTCCGCTCTCAATGAGGGCGGCGGCCTTGCCCCGGGCCAATCGAAAGCCGGAGGCCGCCACCGCGTCCAGCCGGAGAGAGCTGACCGTGTCCCGAAGCTCCTTTCGCGCCGCGGCAGGAATATGGAGGTTTTCCAGGCCGACGGCGGACACCCGGAGGCTGGTCCGCCCGGCGGAGGTCCAGCTTTGCAGGAGAAAATCCGCCACGCTGTCCAAAACCAGCAGGTCGGCGCTTCCGGGGGCCACGAGAATGTCCCCCACCTTCTCCCGGACGATGCCCATGCCCATCAGGCTTCCCAGGAAATCCCGGTGGGTCAGCTTTGCGTCCTCCCGAAAGACGGCCCGGAGGCAGCGGATAGGAGCCTCGGCGCTCTCCGGTTCCATCCAGTCGGGGAGGAACAGAAGAACCTGCCGCTCCGCCCCCTCATAGCCCCCCTGGAGGACGTAAGCGGTCTCGGAAATTCCCGCCAGCCGCAGACAGTCCCGGGCCTGGGCCCGCTGCTGGGGGCTGAGGAAGTCCGTGGCGGCGGGAACATTCCGCCGGAAGGCCCGCTCCGCCTTGTCCAAGATCTTCGCCATGGCCAGCCGGTCCTCTCCGGAAAGCCCCGAGCGGTCCAGCAGCGCGCCCTTATCCATGGCGAAGCTCCTGGGTGTGGACCAGGGCGGCATAGGCCCCGTCCTTGGACATCAGCTCCTCGTGGCTTCCCAGCTCCACCATGCGTCCGTCCTCGATAACGGCGATGCGGTCCGCGTTCCGGACCGTGGAGAGCCGGTGGGCGATGATGATGGTGGTCCGCCCCCGGGACAGCTTGTCAAAGGCCTCCTGGAGCTTGGCCTCCGTCACGCTGTCCAGAGCTGACGTGGCCTCGTCCAGAATCAGCACCGGGGGATCTTTCAGGAAGATGCGGGCAATGGAGATCCGCTGTTTCTGCCCACCGGAGAGGAGTACGCCCCGCTCGCCCACATAGGTGTTGAACCCGTCGGGCATGGCGCAGATATCGTCGTAAATTTCCGCCAGCCGGGCGGCCCGGGCCACTTCCTCCTCCGTGGCGCCGGGGCGGCCGTAGCGGATATTTTCCAGAATGCTGGCGGCGAAAAGGAACACGTCCTGCTGGACCACGCCCACGTTCCGCCGGAGGGACTCCTGGGTCACCTGCCGCACGTCCGTGCCGTCCAGGCGGACGGCTCCCTCGGTCACGTCGTAGAACCGGGGAATGAGCTGGCAGAGGGTGGACTTCCCCCCGCCGGAGGGCCCTACCACCGCCAGGGTCTCGCCGGGGCGGATGTGAAGGTCCACGTCCCGCAGCACCGCCGCGTCGCCCTGATAGGAGAAGCTGACGTGATCCACGTCGATTTTTCCCTCCACCCGGTTCAGCACCTTGGCGTCCGGCGCGTCCTTCAGGGCGGGCTCCTCCCGCATCAGCTCGATGAAGCGGCCCAGGCCCGCCGTGCCGTTGGCGAAGAGCTCCGCGAAGTTGGAGAGCTTCCGCACCGGGGTGACGAAGGTGGTGATGTAGAGGCTGAACGTGGTCAGGTCGATGATGTTCAGCTCTCCCCGCATGAGAAACCATCCTCCGGCGGCGATGACGGCGGCGGAGAGGATGCAGAGGAAGAATTCCATCGTGGCGTTGAACCGGCCCATGGCCCTGTGAAAGGCCCGCTTGGAGGTCTTGAAGGTGGCGTTGGAGCTGTCGAACTTCTGGAGCTCCGCTCCCTCGTTGGCGAAGGCCTTGGCCGTGCGGATGCCGGAAAGGCCGGATTCAATGTCGGAGTTGATAACGGCGGTTTTCTGCTTCACGGCGGAGGAGGCCTCGCTCATGGACCGGCGGCAGGACCAGACCACAGCGAAGAACACCGGCACAATGCAGGTAATCACCAGGGCCAGCCGCCACTGGATGGTAAACATGATCACCAGGGACCCCAGAATGGTGACGCCGGAGATGAAGATGTCCTCCGGCCCGTGGTGGGCCAGCTCCGTAATGTCGAAGAGGTCCGCCGTCAGGCGGCTCATGAGCTGACCGGTGCGGTTCTTGTCGTAGTAGTTGAAGCTCAACTCCTGCATGTGGCGGAAGAGGTCGTGGCGGATGTCCGCCTCCACCAGGATGCCGAAGGTATGGCCCCAATAGCAGATCACATAGGTCAAAAGCGCCCGGAGGACGAAGGCGGCGAACACCACCGCCATAACCACGAAGAAGGTTTTATAGGCGCTCTGAGGCAGCAGCTCGTACATGCACCACCGGGACACGGCGGGGAAGGCCAGGTCGATCATGGAGATCAGCAGGGCACAGCCTAGGTCCATGAAAAACAGCCGTTGGTGGGGCTTGAAGTAGGAGAGAAAGATCCGCAGGGCGGATTTACGCTGAAAGTCCTGAGTCGTCATAGAAGAATGCTCCTTTGCACATATCAATACAGAATATATAATAGCACAACCCCCACTTCTGTGCAACAAAATATCCCCGGATACTGCCAGTATCCGGGGATATTTTTATACACGTTCCGCCGCTTAGGAATTCGCCAGGAATTCGCCCTTCATATAGCCGGTGGTGGTCACGCCGCCCACGTTGGAGAAGGTGATTTCATACCAGTCATCCGTTCCCGTGCTGCGCACGATGCGGACGGAGCCGCCATTGGGCACGGTGGCCAGGATGTCGTAATTGGTGCCGGGGCCGGAGCGGACCCGGACGCCGTTGCCGCCGTTGACCACCACGGCGTTTCCGGCCTTCAGGGACCCGCCGCCGGAGGAGGTCCCGCCGGAAGAAGTCGTTCCGCCAGAAGAAGTCGTTCCGCCGGAAGAGGTGGTCCCGCCGGAGGAGGTGCCGCCGCCATTGGCAGCCGGGGCGGAGCCGCCGGTGACCCGGACGATGCAGATGGCTTTCTTGGACCCGTCAGTGACCACCACATTGGTGGTGCCGGAGGCCACAGGGGTGACGGTGCCGTCGCCGGCCACGGTGGCGATGGAGGGATTCTCACTGATCCAGGTATAGGTCCCGGTGCCGCCGGAGACCCGGAGCTTCACCGCTCCCTTGGAAACCGGCTGGGTGAAATCTGTGGAGCTGAGCGTCAGCCCGCCGGGCAGGGCCGCCGCCGACGAGTAGCTCATGCCGCCGCTTCCGGTGCCGTTGGAGGTGGTTCCCCCGTTTTGGGTTGTGCCATTGCCCTCGGGCATGGCGCCGGTGTCCGGCGTGTCGGGCTCAGTGGCTCCGGGTTCTCCGGAGGTGTCCGGCTCGTCCGGTTCATCAGGCTCCGGGTCGGGCTGGGGCGGGGTGACTGGCGTGGAGATGTCCGTCTTGCCGCTGCCGTCCACCGGGTCCTTGGGCGTCTTGCCGGAGAGCTTGTCCCCATAGAGCAGATAAACCAGCAGCAGTGCCATCAGCACGATCAGAACGATCAAAATGGGCGTCACAATGCTGTAGGCGCTCCGGCCGCTCCGGGCCGTGCCCCGGGCGCCCTCCCGGAGAAGGGGACGGCGGGCGGTGTCCTGCTGTTCGTCCTCCCAATATTCCTCCTCCTCACAGAAGGGGCACTCTTTGTATGTATCCGAATATCTCTCCCCGCAGATGGGGCAGCGTTTCATTGCCATATCGGTCCTCCCGCGTATCGTTTCGTTACACTCGCATTTTATATCATATCCATTTTCAAGGCCGCCGTCAAGTGCGAGTTCGTCAAAATTTGTGAACTTTTCAGGTTCTCCTTGCTTTTTCGATCAGGAACCATATAATGGAACTTGGAGAATCGAATCGAACCGACGGGAGGAATCTGGTATGAGCGCCATCATTATCGGCATCGCCGGAGGCAGCGGCTCCGGCAAAACCACCCTGGCCCAGCACTTGAAAGACCATTTCGGCGGCAGCGTCACGGTGATCGGACACGACAGCTACTACAGACGGCAGGAGGGCAAGACCTACGAGGAGCGGGCCCTCCAGAACTATGACCATCCCGACGCCTTTGAAACGGATCTGCTGGTCCGGCACCTCCAGGAATTGCGGGAGGGCCGGTCCGTCCAGTGCCCGGTGTACTCCTATGTGGACCACAACCGGACGGACCGGACGGTGGAAATTTTTCCCACAAAGGTTTTGATTGTGGAGGGCTTTTTAATCCTCCACGAGCCCTGCCTGCGGGAACTGTTTGACATTAAAATTTTTGTGGAGACCGACGCGGACGAGCGCATTCTCCGCCGGGCTCTCCGGGACGTGGAGGAGCGGGGGAGGACCCTGCGGTCCGTGGTGACCCAATACCTGACCACGGTGAAGCCCATGCACGAGCAGTATGTGGAGCCCTCCCGGAAGCACGCGGACATCATCGTCCTGGAGGGAGGCCACAATTTGGTGGCCCTGGAGATGATCATGCAGCGGATTCAGAATCATATCGACCGGGAATAACCGGCGGAAATGGCAAAAGGAGCGGCTGTTCAGCCGCTCCTTTTTGCGAGCCTGCCGCGCCAAGTCCGGTGGTGGGTAGGTGTTGCCAGCTTGTCCAACTTCAGGGAATTCGAGAGCACCTTCTTTTCCAGAAGCTTGTAGCGGAAGTCTAACTTTTCAAGCTCCATGACGGAAAAGAGCTTTCGGCTCATTAAATCCTCAATCCTCCGGAGGTAGATCTCCAGGAGACTAACGACAGGGGCGAAATGGTCGCTTATGGACTCGCCGTTTTCGTCCCGGGCGGAGTCCTCGCTGTACTTCACGATATCCTCCGGGAGCTCTGCCAAGAGCTGGCGGATATTTTCCATCAGATAGAGCATTTCCTCCTCTATGGTGACGTCGCCGCATCTCAGGGAGTCTTTTCTTCTCACGGCGTTTCCTCCTTCTCCGGTTCCCACTGTCCTCCTGCTGCGATAAACATTCCCTCAGTTGTTAGCTGCGCGTGAAGGAGAATGTCTTCCGCTCTGCCGAAATTTAACTTCTTTATTTCCCGCATCGCGTCAGTGATGGCGTTGAACAGCGTTGAGTAGAGCTTCATGTCTTCCATATTTTCAATACCCCCTTCTTGGCTTTCCTTGATTATAGATACCCTTATTAGGATATACCTTATTATGGGAAGTGCCAAGAACGGTTATCCCTGATAATATTAACCCCAAGGAGGGAGAACATGGATAATGTAAAGAGCCTGGTCACCTTTCGGACAGGGGAATATGGAAGGATAGACGTTAAACTATCGGAGGTAATGAACCGCCGGGGCATGACACGCAATCGGCTCTCTGCCTTAATGGGGGTTAAATATGCGGTGGTTGACCGTTATTACAAAGGCGGCCCGATAGCGAGATTCGATCTGGATTTCCTGGCCAGGGTTTGCTACGTTCTGGACTGCCGGGTAGAGGACATTCTGGAGTATCAAAGACCGGAAGAACCGAACGAGACCCCGGAATAAGGGGACTCGTATCGGGATGATGCCATCCGAAAAATTGATCTTATAGGGGCGGACCTGTGTGTCTGCTCCAGCTTGTCAAAAAAGGACCAACGGAAAGCAGGCGGAAAGGAAAAGAGCTACGAGAGAAACCCATCAGGGGTTTCTCTCGTTTTCAATCAGAAGGTTTTCAGACCTTAAAAAGGTCTGAAAACCTTGCTCAGGCTGGCGAAAATATTTTTTCGACAGCCTGAGGGCGGACCTGTGTGTCCGCCCCTACGCTGCGCTTGAGGGGACGATTCCCTTTTATCTGCGGAAGCTCCCGCCGTCCTCCTCCGGCTTTGCCGTGCCGAAGGCGATGGACCCGCTGCCGTACCTGCGCCGGATGCCGTCCATGGCGGCCTCCAGCCGTTCCTGCCGTTTCCGGGCGTCTCCGGCGGTGAACAGGTCCGCCTGCTCATAGGTCTCCTCCTCCGGCGTCAGGTGAATCGCCGTCACCGTCAGGGCCCGGACAGGGCTGGGCGGCTTCCACAGCTCTCCCGTCAGCTCCAGGGCGACGGCGGAGATATCCCGGATTAAATGGGTGGGGGTGGTCAGCTGCCGCTGGCGGGAGCGGTCATGAAAGGCCGGGTCCCGAACCGTCACATGGACCCCTCCGGCGTAGAGTCCCGCCCGGCGGAGGCGGCTGGCCACGCTGTCCGCCAGCAGGCCGATGCCCGCCGCCACCTGGGCCTGGGTGGTGAGATTTTTCGGGAAGGTGGTGCCGTTGCCCACGGATTTCACCGGCTCCGGCTGGCGGCGGGAGCGCACCGGCTCCCCGTCCAGGCCGTTTGCGTAGTCGTGCAGCTGGCCCCCCAGCTTGCCCATCAGCTCCTCCAGCATGCCCCGGGGACAGGCCGCCAGCTCCCCGATGGTCCGGACGCCGTACTGCCCCAGGAGCTTCTTGGCCGCGCTTCCCACGTAGAGCATATCTCCCACCGGAAGGGGCCAGACCAGCTCCCGCCAGTTTTCCCGGGAGATGACCGTGGTGGCGTCGGGCTTTTGGTAGTCGCTGCCCAGCTTGGCGAAAACCTTGTTGAAGGAGACCCCCACGGAGAGAGTCAGCCCCAGCTCCCGTTTCACCCGCCGCCGGAGGGTGTCCGCCAGGGCCCGGCCGTCCATGCCGAAGAGGTGGAGCGTGTGGGTCACGTCCAGCCAGCTCTCGTCAATGCCGAAGGACTCCGCCAGATCGGTGTACTCGTCGTAGATGGCGTTGACCTTCCGGGAGTAGTCCCGGTAGAGCCGGTGGTGGGGCGGCAGGAGCAGCAGCTCCGGACATTTCTTCCTGGCCTGCCAGATGGTTTCCGCCGTCTGGACGCCAAAGCGCTTGGCGGGGTCGTTCTTCGCCAGAATGATGCCGTGGCGGGAGGAGGGGTCCCCGCAGACGGCCACAGGGAGTCTGCGGAGCTCCGGCCGGTCCAGCAGCTCCACCGAGGCGTAGAAGCTGTTCAGGTCGCAGTGCAGGATTACGCGGTCCATGGGAGTCCCTCCTTTCATGTTGACGGTTCTATAATAGCACATTCGTTCCAATTTGAAAAGAGAAAAATCCGGCGCGGGACACTCCTGGGCGAGGAAAGGTCCCGGGGGTGAACCCTGTAGGGGCGGACCTGTGTGTCCGCCCTTCTCCCGCAAGCTCTATTGTAAAAAATAAAAACGCCCTGCGCCACCGGGCAGACACGCCGGTTTCGCCCCCGCCTTGGCGCTTGCGCCGCCGGGCGGACACGCAGGTCGCCCCTACGGGTTCCTCTATTCAAAAATCTGAAATTGGGGCTTGCATTTTTCGCCGGACTGTCGTATACTAGGCCCAGGAAACAGAACTGAATACTTTGTCTTCAGGGCGGGGTGCAATTCCCCACTGGCGGTACAGTCCGCGACCGGAGGCCGTTTCTTAAAGCTCGGCCCCGCTGACCCGGTGAAACTCCGGGACCAACAGTTACAGTCTGGATGGAAGAAGATGAGTGCGGCTTGAGCCGCGCGTGTTTCGCGCGCTTCTTTGCTGCTTGTTCACCTTGGAGAAGTCAAAGCGTCCAGGGTGTTTTCAAGTATGTAAAGGAGTGTTTTCTTATGTCCAACTACGAGCCCAATGTCACCACCGCCCCCGCCGACGACTACGCCGCCGGAGCCGCCGCCGAGCTTCGGATGCGGCGGGAATCCCAGAGCGCCGTCAAAACCGTCACATCCCTGGCCATGCTCACCGCCCTGACCTATGTGGCCATGCTGCTGAGCAAGCTGCTGCCCCAGGTCTCCGGCTTCCTCCAGATGGATGTGAAGGACACCGTGGTCTGTATCGGCGGTTTCCTGTTCGGGCCCCTGTCCGCCGCCATTATCTCCATCGTGGTAGCCCTGGTGGAGATGTTCACGGTCAGCGACACGGGAATCATCGGCCTCATTATGAACGTGCTGGCCACCTGCGCCTTCTGCTGCACCGCCTCCTTCATCTACAAAAAAATGTGCACCCGGAAGGGCGCGGTGCTGGGCCTGGCCCTGGGCACGGTGGTTCTGACGGTGGTCATGGTTCTCTGGAACTACCTCATCACCCCCATCTACATGCACATGGACCGCAGCGTCGTGGCCGCCATGCTGCCCACGGTTTTCCTCCCCTTCAACCTGGTGAAGGGCGGGCTGAACATGGCCCTGATTCTGCTCCTCTACAAGCCCGTGGTCACCGCCCTGCGGAAGGCCCGGCTGGTCCCCGAGCGGGAGAGCGCCCGGAGCGGCGACCGCTTCGACGCGGGCTTCCTGCTGTTCTCCCTGGCTTTGCTGGTCACCTTCGTTCTGCTGGTGCTGGTTCTGGCGGGTAAAATCTGAGCTTTGCGCCGGGCGCAATGCTGTTTGGATGGTTCAAGGGCACGATTTCGCCGCGGCGAAATCGTGCCCTTTTCCCGCCCGGAGACGGCGCGTTGATTTTTTTCCGCTCCTGTGCTATATTGACTCTCAGATTGGAAGTTCAAAAAACCGAAAACGGGGTGTTTCACTTGTACCGAATCTTTATTGTGGAGGACGACGGCGTCATTGCCGGGGCCGTGGAGCGGCATTTGGAGAGCTGGGGCTATCAGGTGGCCCGGGCCCGGAAGTTTGACGCGGTGCTGGAGGAGTTTACGGAATTTGACCCCCAGCTGGTGCTGCTGGATATTTCCCTGCCCTTTTTCAACGGCTACCACTGGTGCCGGGAGATTCGGAAGACATCCAAGGTACCCATCCTCTTTCTCACCTCCGCCGCCGACAATGTGAACCTGGTCATGGCCATGCAGATGGGCGGGGACGACCTGCTGGCCAAGCCCTTTGACCTCCAGGTCCTCTCCGCCAAGGTTCAGGCCATGCTGCGGCGGGCCTATGACTTCGCGGCGGCTCCGGCGGCGCTGCTGGCCTGCGGCGGCGCGGTGCTGAACGTCTCCAATGGGACCCTGAGCGTCCGGGACCGGCGGGTGGAGCTGACAAAGAACGAGGGGAAGCTCCTCCAGCTTTTGCTGGAGAAAAAGGGCCAGGTCGTCAGCCGGGACGCCATGATGACCGCCTTGTGGGAGTCGGACAGCTTTGTGGACGAAAACACCCTGTCCGTCAACGTCAACCGCCTCCGGCGGAAGCTGGAGGCGGCGGGACTGCCGGAGTTTATCCGCACCAAAAAGGGCGCGGGCTATCTGGTGGAGGATGAGACGGTATGAAGGTCCTGAGCGCGTATTTTTCGCGGCATTGGAAACTGCTGCTTCTGCTGGCGGGGTGCCTGGGTATCTGCTCCGCTGTGTTCAGTCTCTACGGCCTGCCCCTGGAATCGGTGGGCTACGCCTTTGTGCTGTGCTTCGCCCTGGGTCTTGCGCTGTTTGCCGCCGGCTATTTCCAGTTCCTCCGGCGGCACCGGGAGCTGGAGGGGCTGCTGGTCCAGGTTCGGGAGAAGGTCCTTCCCCTGCCACCCCCCAGGGGACTGCTGGAGGAGGATTATCAGGCTTTGTGCCAGGCCCTAGCCTCGGAGCGGGCCGCCCTGGCCCTGGAGGACCGGAACCGTCTTCAGGACATGACGGACTACTACACCCTCTGGGCCCACCAGATCAAGACCCCCATCGCCGCCATGCGGCTTCTCCTCCAGGAGGAGTCCAGGCCGGAGCTGGAAGGGGAGCTTTTGAAGATCGAGCAGTACGTGGAAATGGTGCTGGGCTATCTCCGCCTGGGCAGCGATTCCACGGACTACGTATTCCGGGAGTGCGGCTTGGACGCGCTGGTCCGCCAGTCCGTGCGGAAATACGCCCGGCTGTTCATCTTGAAAAAAATCTCCCTGGATTTTCAGGAGACGGGGAGGACGGTGCTGACCGACGAGAAATGGCTGTCCTTTGTGGTGGAGCAGCTGTTGTCCAACGCGGTGAAATACACCCCCGAGGGGGGCCTGATCCGCGTTTACGGCGACGGGGAGACCCTGGTCATCGCCGACAGCGGCATCGGCATCCGGCCGGAGGATCTGCCCCGGGTCTTCGAGAAGGGCTTCACCGGCTTCAACGGCCGGGAGGACAAGAAGTCCACCGGCATCGGGCTCTACCTCTGCCGCCAGGTGTTGGACCGGCTGAACCACCGGATTTCCATCACCTCCCGCCTGGGCCAGGGCACCCTGGTGCGGCTGGACCTCAGCCGCGCCAGAAGAGAGGTGGAGTGATGGCGGTCATTACCAGGGTCATTTTGCCGGAGGAGGACGGAGCCACCGTCCGGCACATTCTCCGGGCCAAGCTCCACTTTTCCTCCCACGCCGTCTCCCGGCTGGCCCATGGGGGGGCGTGCATCTTTGTCAACGGGGAGCCGGTTCATACGCCCCGCGTCCTCCGGGCCGGGGACACTTTGGCGGTGGAGACGGCGGACCGGAGGACGGCCAAGACGCCCATTGTCCCGGGGAACTGGCCGCTGCCGGTGGTTTGGGAGGATGCGCATCTGCTCATCGTGAACAAGCCCGCGGGCATGACGGCCCACGCCTCCAACCTTCTGCCCGATACGCCTACCGTGGCGGGGGCCCTGGCCTGGAGCCGGGGGACGGACTTCCTGTTCCACCCGGTGAACCGCCTGGACAAGGGGACGACGGGGCTGATGGCGGTTGCCAAGAGCGGCTATGTCCACGACCTGCTCCGGCGGAGCCTGCACTCGGAACACTTCCGGCGGGAGTACCGGGCGGTCTGCCTGGGCTGTCCCCAGCCGGAGCGGGGAACGGTGGACGCCCCCATCGGGCGGGACGAGACCTCCCTGGTGGCCCGGCGGGTCCGGTCTGACGGCTCTCCCGCCGTGTCCCATTATGAGGTGCTGGCCAGGGGAGACGGCCTCAGCCTCCTGGCCCTCCGTCCGGAGACCGGACGGACCCACCAGCTCCGGGTCCACATGGCCTCCCTGGGCTGCCCTCTGGCGGGGGACTGGCTCTATGGGCGGGAGGACCCGGACCTCATCGCCCGGCCCGCGCTGCACGCCTGCCGCGTGGCGCTGGCGCATCCCGTCACCGGGGAGCGGGTGGAGGTCTCCGCCCCTCTGCCGGAGGACATGGAGCGTCTGCTCAGGGAACGTTTCCCAGCGGGAACGGAGGCCTGAGCGGGGAAAAAGAGCGGGACCCGGTTTGCGCGGGTTCCGCTCTCTTTTTGAGCTTGTTTGAATACGGTCCTTGTGTACCCCTTGGCGGAATGCCCGGCGGCAAACGGTTCGTTCGTCAAGGCGTGGTTTCCCCGGCGGATGGCCGCCCGGCGAGGAGATTTCCCGCGGAGCGGCGGGAAAGGCTCCCCCATGGGGGCGCTTTGGCACGCTTCCGACAAGACCTAATCCTCCTCTTCGGCTTCCTCCGGCAGGGCGGGGGCCTCTTCCTCCGGCAGGGGGGCTTTGAACATCTTCCAGGACAGGAAGCCCAGGATCGCCGCGCCGCCTCCCAGGACAATCAGTCCCAGCACAAACTGGAAAGTGGTGGGGCCGTAGGGATCGCGGGTGAGATAGGGCTTGGCGATCTGATAGAAGAGGTAGACCAGGTACAGCGCCGCCAGGGCGTAAACATTGGCGCGGACTTTCGGGTTAAAGGGCCGCTGGGGTTCCTTGGGCTTAGACATGAAGCGCCTCCTTTTCCATCCCGTCGGGCCGGGTGACGTTCCGCACCCATTTCCAGCTGTAGAGCCGGAGGGCCACGGGGATGATTTTATAAATCTGGTCCCATTTCAAGAGAAAGAAGACCACCACCGGCGGGCTCCTCCACCAAAACGCCGCCATGGTGGAGAAGGGCACGACCATGCCCCACATGCTGATCAGGTTCAGCTTGGCGCTGAAAGCCGTGTCGCCTCCGCCCCGGATGATGCCGTTGTCGCAGGCCATCTGGTAGGCGGTGCCCACCGTGGTGACGGCGATGACCGCCATAAACTGTAAAGCCAGACTCCGGGCCCGCTCTGTCAGCGCGCCGCCGAAAAAGGCCAGAATCGGATTCCGGACCAGGAAGATCAGCCCGCCGGAGACCAGGCCGATGGCGGCAAACAAAACCTGGAGGGTGATCACCAGGGAGCGGAGCGCGTCCCTCCGGCCCTCGCCTACGCTCCGCCCCACCAGAATGCCGGAGGCGGAGGCCGCGCCGTAGGCCGCCACGGAGAGCACCTGGTAGACCTGGACGGCGATGGCGTTGGCCGCCGTCACGTCGCCCCCCAAGTGGCCCAGAATGCCGGTCTGGGCCATCTGGGCCACACCCCAGAGAGCCTGGTTCACCAGCACCGGGGCGGAGACCTGGATATAGTCCCTCCGGTAGCTGCGGTCAATAAAGAGGAGCTTGCGCAGGGTCAGGTTCAGCCGCTTCTCCCGGTACTTCAGGTAATACACCACAATCAGCAGTTCCACGCAGCGGGAGACCAGGGTAGCGATGGCCGCCCCCCGCACGCCCAGCTCCGGACAGCCCAGATTTCCGTAGATCAGCAGATAGTTCAGGGTGACGTTGATGCACAGCGTGGAGAAGGAGATGGCGTAACCGATCTTCACCACGCCGATGGACCGGAGAGAGGATACCAAAATCGTGGTGATGGTGAAGATCACATAAGAAAAGCAGATGATTTGAAAATAGGCCGCCCCCTGGGCGATGACCCGGCTGTCGTTGGACAACAGGCCCAGCAGACCCAGAGGGAACAGGAGCACCAGCCCGAACAGCAGTGCCGACAGCGCCGTCCCAAAGCGCAGGGCCACGCCGATAATGTGGGGAATGGGCTCCAAACGGTTTTTCCCCCAATACTGGGACCCCAGCACCACGGCCCCCTCTCCCGCGCCGGCGGCCAGCATTTGGAGGAGGAACTGAATTTGGTTGCAGAGGTTGACGCCGCTCATGGCCTCCTGGCTGTAGCGGCCCAGCATGACGGTGTCCATCAGGTTCACGCCGAAGGCCAGCAGGTTTTGCAGGGCCAGGGACAGCGTCAGGGCAAAAAAGGCGCGGTAAAAGGCGCGCTCTCGAATCATGGATCTCGCTCCTTTGAAAAGGCCGGGCACCCTTTGGGTACCCGGCCCTGACAGATTTGCTCAATCGTCCTCTTCCGCCTCGTCCTCGTCCAGGCTTTCCAGGTCGAACTCCAGCTTTTCGCCGCAGTTGGGGCAGATGACCTCGCCGTCCTCCAGGATGGACTCATCAAAGTAGATGGTCTCCTCGCAGGTGGGGCAGGTGGTGGCGTAGCACTCCTCATCCTCGCCCAGATCGTCCAGCTCGTACTCGGCTTCATCTTCGTCGTCCTCGCCGTAGAGCAGATCCTCCACGTCCTCCAGGTCGTTGCTGACGGCATCCAGACCGTCGCCCAGTTCCTCCTGGGCGCCCTCAATGTCGCTGAGCTCCAGGGCGATGTCCTCCAGCACGTCGATGATGGCGGCCAGGAGCTTGCCCTCCTTCTTGTCGGTGTTCAGCTCCATGCCCTCCGCCAGGCCCTTCAGATACGCGACCTTCTCGGTGATTTCCATAGTCAATGACCTCCTTTATCGTTGATTGACCGATTGTCAAAAGGAACCAATCTCTCCTCCACTCAAGGAGGGGCCGGGGCGCCTTCGGTCCCCGGTTGTTCCGCCGGAGGCGGAAATTGAAACCATGCTCGAGACACCATGCGCGTCACGAACACACCCCGCCGCATCGGGCGGATTTGCCGGTCCGCCGGCTGGCAAGGGAGAATCCAAAGGGGGGACAACGTCCCCCCTTTGAGCAGCCTTACTCCTTGCAGCGGCCCAGGTACTCGCCGGTGCGGGTGTCCACCTGAATCTTCTCGCCCTCGTTGATGAACAGGGGCACCTGGATGACCGCGCCGGTCTCCAGGGTGGCCTTTTTCGTCACGTTGGTAGCGGTGTCGCCCTTGACGCCGGGCTCGGTCTCGGTGACCTCCAGGTCCATGAAGTTGGGAACCTCCACGGTGAAGACGCTGCCCTTATAGCTCACCAGCTTGCACACGGTGTTCTCCTTCATGAACTTGAAGGCGTCGCCCAGAACGTCCTGGTTCAGGGGGGTCATGTCATAGGTTTCGGGGTCCATGAAATAGTACAGGTCGCCGTCGTTATAGCTGTATTCGGCGTCCTTGCGCTCCACGCTGGCCTGCTCGAACTTGGCGGTGGGGTTGAAGGACTCCTCCCGGATGGCCCCGGTGATAACGTTCTTGTACTTGGTGCGCACGAAGGCCGCGCCCTTGCCGGGTTTGACGTGCTGGAAGTCTACCACCAGCATGGGCTTGCCTTCCATCTCAAAAATCATTCCCTTGCGAAAATCGCCTGCGGAAATTGTCGGCATAACAAATCCTCCTCACAAATCTTATCCGAGAAAACGACCTGCGGGAGGGCATTTTCTCTCTTTTCCTGGTAGTCTTAGAACCTGCGTTCCGAACCGGCGGATGCCGGTTGAGCGAGAAATTTTCTCGCCGGACAAGAACATGTTCCGCGGGAATCCGGACGAATTTGCGGAAACATGGACGAAGCTCCGGCAGAAAACGGTCCGCCCAGGCGGGGTTCGGCGGTTATGAACCCAGATTCTTAAATAATAGCCGTAGCTATTTTATCCCATCCCGGCGGTGATTGCAAGTATTTTTCCGCCAATTGTCCGGGACCATGCAAAAATATTTTGGGCAGTTTCTATTTCCGCCCCCGTTCCGCCCGGCGGCGGCAGACCGCCTTGAAGGGGGCCTGGAGGGCGTGGAGCACCTTCTGCCAGGGCGTTACGGCCCCGCCCAGGGGCTCTACCATCAGCGCCAGCACCCCGGCCCGGTTGGCCGCCAGCATGTCCGTCAGCAGCTTGTCCCCCAGCATGGCGGTATGGGCCCGGTCCGCGCCCGCCCGGGCCATGGCGGCCTCCAGCCCGCGGGTGGAGGGCTTTCCGGCGTGGCCCTGATAGGGGATGCCCAGGTCCGCGCAGAACTCCGTTACCCGGGTTCCGGAGCGGTTGTTGGAGACGATCATCACCGAAATGCCCGCCGTCCGCATGCCGTCTATCCAGGCCCGGAGGGCGGGGTCCGGCCTGCGGACGGACTTGGGAGCCAGGGTGAAGTCCAGGTCGCTGAGCAGCAGCGTGATCCCCGCCTGGCGGAGAAGCTCCGGCGTCACCTCCCGGTAGTGCGCAAACAGGCGGCTGGGAATCAGGGAAAGGGGCATAGACGGCGGCCTCCTCGCATACAGTCTTTTGAAGTCCTTTCCAGTATATCAGTTTTTAAACCAGGGCGCAAGGGGGAGAGCGATTTGCAGATCTATCTGGCCGTGACGCCGGAGGCGTCTCAGGAAGCCCAGGGCTGCTGCCGGAATCTGGCCCATGTGGCCTACCGGATCGGCCCCGGCTCGGCGCTGCTGCGGCAGAGCCTACTGCTTCAGACCAAGGGGGGGCTCCTGTCCGTCAGCGACCGGGACGCCCCCTTCATCGACAGCCCGGAGGAGCTGCGGGACGCGGTTCTCCGGGAGTGCGGGCGGCGGAGCTACACCGGCGTGCTGCTGGATTTTGAGGAGGCTCCCCGGCGGGACCGGACGGCCTTTGTGTCGGTCCTGGCCCCGGCCCTGTCCGCCTCCCGCCGGACGCTGTACCTGCCGGAGGCTTACGCGGCCGGCGCGCCGGGGGCGGTGCTGCTTCTTTGTACCGCCGTTTCCGGCGGCAGCTTTTCCCAATACCTCCAGGAGGCCGTCACCCAGGCGGGGGGAGCCGGACGGCTGGCCCTGGACGTACAGCGGCTCCGCATGGATTTCCGCCTCCCCGCCCGGTCCGGGGAGGGGGAGCCCCTCACCGGAGAGGCTTTGGAGGAGCTGATGGGGCGGGAGAGCCCCGCCGTCTTCTTCTCCCAGGACCTCTGCGCCCGGTACTTCACCTATACCCGGAACGGGGAGGCCCACTTTGTCCTCTTCGACGACGCGGACACCCTGAACCAGAAGCTTCGCCTGGGGGCGGGGATGGGCTTTTCCGCCGCCTTTTTCATGTGGCCGGAGGTCCGGGACATCGCCCCCCGGCTGTTCGCCCCCTGGCGGGGCGGGAAGAACCGCTGAACCTGTAGTCCTGACCGTTGAGGACTGTCCGGACGGTCTGCTTCCCGCCATACCGCGCTGCGTTCCTCTGCCATCCGCCGGGATTGCCCCGGAAAATCTCCTGGCCTGACGGGAAAAATTTCTGCCCGCCGTCCCCGGTTAGGCCATGTTTCAGAACAAGGCCTAAGAGCACAGGTTCTTAAAAATCCCGGAGCGAAGCCGAAAGCTCCCGCCGCGTCCTCTCCTCGGGGGCACGGCGGGAGCTTTGATGGGTTTCGGGCAGGGCCTACCGCGCTCTTTTCATCAGCCTCCCCGCCGTGCCCTTTAAAAAGCGGAACTCCTCCGTCTTTCGGTAGGCGGCCAGATAGACCGCGTTCGGCGCCGCCGCGCAAAGCAGGCCCTTTCCCAGGAACCCGGTCCATCCGCTCCCCGTCATGCCGCACAGCAGATAGGTCAGCGTCCCGGCGGCCCCGGTGACCGCCAAGCGAATCAAGTATCCCCGGAAATACTCCCCGGCGGGCACGCGCAGCCCCCGGCGGTACAGGACCAGGGGCTCGCACCAGAAGGGAAAAGCCAGCGTACTGACCAGCGTCCCGGCCATGATGCCCGCCACGCCCCAGCGCCGGGCCAGCAGCACGGAGACCGCCAGATTGCAGGCCGCCTCCACAATCGACTTGTAGCGGTCGTCCCAAAAGAGGCCCAGGACGCTTTTGGTGTTGTTCACCGGGGTGCGCATGCCGTTGACATAGAAATTCACGGCGATCAGCAGCACCGCCGGTTTGGACAGCAGATAGCCCTCGCCCAGCCAGAGGTCGATAAACGGGTCATAGAGGCAGAAGAGACAGATGCTCATCCACCCGAACAGCCACGCGGAGAAAAAGGACAGGCGGCGGAAGGCCGTCCGTTTGCTCTCCTCCGGCTCCGTGGCGGTCAGGTTCCCCAGGGCGGGGGTGATGGCGTCGAACAGCGCGCTGACCAGGATGTTGAGAAAGCCCCGGATCATCGTGTAATTGGAGTACAGCCCGGCGGACGCCACGCCGGCGAACTTGGAGATCAGCAGGTTGTCCGTGTTGAAAACCGCCACGGCCCCTATGCGGTGCAGGAGCATGGCCCGCACGTTGCGGCGGATTTCCCCCAGGGCTTCCTCCGGCAGGGGGCGGATATCCTTTTCCCGCAGGTAGGGGTAGAGCCGGTCCGCCTGGAGGGAGACGGCGGCGTTCTGCACGACGGTGGCCGCGATGGCGAGGAAAAGGTAATACAGGTAGTTCCGGGTCAGCAGCAGCACCCCGATCTGGGCCCCGACCGCCGCCAGGGAGACGGCGGCGCGGATGGCCGTTTCCACGTACTTTTGCTGGTGGACAAAGAGCAGGGTGGACTTGTAGGAGAAGAAATAAGATATGCTGGCGTTGACCAGGTTCAGCACATAGATCAGGGGAATGTGGGGGATATCCTTGGGAATCTCCTTCATGAAAAAGCTCAGGAAGGGCGTTAGACACAATCCCAGTGTCAGGACCGTCAGGCCCACGGCCCGGTAAACCCGGCGGTACAGCCGGATGAGGGACTTGATCGTCTCCGTGTCCCCCTGGGCCACCGGGCGGTAGAGACTGTAGGTGATGGAGACGCTGAATCCCAGCTCCGCCAGGGAGAGCATGGAGAGCACGTCGGTAAAAAGCCCGTTGAGCCCCAGGTACTCCCTCCCCAGCAGGAGGACGAACACCCGGCGGGACAGAAATTTCAGCGCGGCCAGCAGCAGCTCCCCGGCCACGGCGCAGATTAAATTTTTCTTGATCGGTTCCGCTCTGTCCATGGGGGCCCGTCACTCCGTCCTGTTTTTCCACGTGGGCTTGATCCGCCGGTAGACGGCGGCCAGCGCCCCAAATACCGGCACGCCGGCCCGGAGAGCCGTCTGCGCCGCGGCGCTTTTCCGGTCCGGGCGGAGAGCCAGCGCCTCCCGGCTGAAATGGCGGCGGGCGCTGTCCCGGAACCGCCGCAGAAAGTCCCGGGGGTCCCCCTCCGCGCCGTCTTCCACCACCTGCATGGCCAGACGGGCGGCGGTGTCCAGCGCCACCTGCCGGAAGCAGGCCTCCGCCTCCGGAAAATGGATGGCGGCGTCCTCGCAGATCTGGTCCAGGACGGGGAGCACCGTACAGCGCTTTTCCGTGACGCCGTGGTTGACGAGGCTGCTCCCATATGTAGCGCAGGTCCATTTCCACCCAGGTATCAAAGCTCAAGCTGTTGCGGTTGGGACTCACCTGCCAGAAACAGGTGAGCCCTGGAGTGACCGTCAACCGTTGCCTCTGGTGCGCGGTGTACTCCTCCACCTCCCGCGGCAGCGGGGGCCGGGGGCCGACAATAGACATGTCTCCCTTTAATATGTTGACCAGCTGGGGCAGTTCATCCAACCCCGTAGAACGCAAAAAGCGGCCCAGGCGGGTGATTCTTGGGTCATGCTGAATCTTGAATGCCGGTCCGGACATTTCGTTGTAAGGCAGCAGCTCCTCCAGCCGTTTTTCCGCGTCAACGCACATAGAGCGGAATTTATAGAGCCGGAAGGGCTTTCCCCTCCGGCCGCAGCGGACTTGGGAGAAGATGGGGCCGCCCTTGGGATCGTCGATGACCACCGCCAGGGCAAACACGGATAAGAGAATGTCTTGGATTCGCTTTACCAGAAAATATGCCCGCCTGCGCCGCGTTGGCGGGGCGCGGTCCAGGCCCCTTTCTGATTCGAGTGTCAAAGCTCCCGGTAAATCCTTGATTTTCATTCCATCCTCCCCAACCTCATGAACTTTAGAAAGGATTCTGTGTAGAAAATGGGCTCAGTTCTTTAATTAAAGTGTTTGTTTGCAACAAAATGTACTTTTTTGCTAATGATGTGTTTCGGCTATTTTACAAAACCATACCACAAAAGCCTCGGGAATTCAAGCCTTTCCATGGAGAATTTCTACCCGGCCCGGCTTTGCTAAAAAGTACAACTTTTTTGCAAAGTTCCGGAGTGTTGTAAGTAGGGCAATTGCTGCAACATTTTTTGAGCTTTCATCGTGAAATTTTTTGTTTTTGGGGCAAAAAGAAACCCTTACGGAAATGTGTAACATTCCGGAAGGGGCCAGCGGAAACGTGTGATATTCTGGAGGTTGTCAAATGAACGTTTTACTTGTGGGCGGTTCGTCGGCTTTTATGAACCGCTTGATACAGAAAATGAAAAAGGAAGGGCACAGGGTTTGCCTGCTGACCGGCAACCGGTTCAAGGACAGCTCCTATGACCGGGTGTTTGAGTCCTACCGGTTTTCCTATGACAGCGAGTCCCTGGGCAGGGTGTTTGAGAGCGCGGCCCCCGATGTGACGGTTTTCCTGGGGGCGTACGACCCGAATTTCGCCTGGAACGACGACCCGAAGAACATGCCTTCCCGGTTCATGGCGGGAATGATCAACCTGCTCATGGCCTTTCACAGCCTGGGGAAGGGGCGGTTTATCTACCTGTCCTCCGAGGAGGTCTACGGCGGGGATTATCCCCAGGACATCTCGGAACGGGAGGAGGTCCGGCCGGAGACGCTGCGGGGCGTGACCCTGGCCCAGGGGGAGAAACTGTGCGAGTCCTTCGGAAAAATGCTGGGACGGGACATCGTCGTGCTCCGCTGCCAGCATTTGTACGGAATTCCCGCCAAACGGGCGGACTGCGGCGAGAGCGTCGCCTGGCTCTGCCTGGAGGCGCTGCGGGGAAATCCCCTCTCCGGGGACGAGGGGCAGAAGCAGGCGCTTTTGTTTGAGTCGGACGCGGTGGAGTACATATACCAGATGGCGTCCTGTCAGGGACATAAAAGCTGGCTCTATAACCTCTCTTCCTCGGCGGAGACCAACGAGCTGGAACTGGCCGCCTGGGCCGGCGCGGCCATGGATGCGAAGGAGGCCCCCCAGGCCGTCCGGAATCCGCCGGGCCGCCGGTGCGTGCTGTCCAACCAGCGCTTCATGCAGGAGTTCCACGCCTCGCTGCGGGGGGATACCAAGGGGAACGTCGAAAAGATCGCCGCCTATATGAAGGAGCATCAGGATGTCTTCCTGACGGAGATGGAGCGGAAGCCCACCCTCTGGGAGAGAATCCGGAGGAAGGCGGGATGGTTCGCCGGCGCGTTGATTCCCTTTTTGGAAACCCTGCTCTGCTTTATTCCCGTCTACTGGCTGAACGGCTGGGCGGCGGGCAGCGGGTATTTCTCCCGGCTGGACATCTACCTTTTGTACGTGCTGCTGTTCTCCATCGTCCACGGCCAGCAGCAGGCCTTGTTCTCCGCCCTGCTGGCCACGCTGGGGTATTTCCTCCAGCAGTCCGCGGCCCGGAGCGGCTTTGAGGTGGCGGTGGACTACAACACCTATGTGTGGATCGCCCAGCTGTTCATTGTCGGACTGCTGGTGGGCTATCTGCGGGACCAGATTTTGAGCCTGAAGGAAGAGGCGGCGGACGAGCAGGAGTATCTGTCGGACCAGCTTACGGATATCCGGAGCATCAACGACAGCAATGTCCGGGTAAAAGACGCCCTGACCACCCAGATTTTGAACCAGAACGACAGCATCGGCAAGGTGTACTATGTGACCTCGACCCTGAACCAGGTGATGCCGGAGGAGGTGCTGTTCCGGGCGGCCCAGATGCTTGGCGAGCTGATGGACAGCCGGGACGTGGCGGTGTACACGGTGTCCAACCGCGACTACGCCCGCCTGTTTTCCTACACCTCCCCCCTGGCGAAGAAGGCCGGCGGCTCCATCCGCTACCGGGAGATGGGGAAGCTGTCGGAGGCTCTGGAGGACCAGAAGGTCTTCATCAACCGGGAGCTGGACGAGCGGTATCCGATGATGGCCAGCGCCATCTACAGCGACGACGAGCTCCAGACCATCGTGATGATCTGGAGCCTGCCCTGGGAGCGCATGACCTTGGGCCAGGCGGATTACCTGGTGGTATGCGGCTATCTGATTCAAAACGCGGTGGTCCACGCCAACCGCTATCTCGCCTCCCTGCGGGATTCCCGCTATGTGGAGGACGGGGAGCTGCTGAGCCAGGAGGCGTTCCGCGCCCTGGCGGGCTCCTTCCTGCGGGCCAAGGCGGACGGGCTGACGGAGTGTACGCTCCTGGAGGTCAGCGCCAAGGGAGAGACAACGGCGGAGCTGGGCCGCGCCGTCCGGTCCGGCCTGCGGGCCAACGACTATACCGGCACGCTGGACGGAAAGAAGGTATGCGCGCTGCTGACCAACACGACGCCGGAACAGGCGGCGATTGTGATCAGCCGCTTCGAGGAGAAAGGCTGCCGGTGCCGGATCAGGGAGGACAGCAGGCTATGACAGCATGGGGAGAGAGGGAGTTCCTGTTCCTGCTTTTACTGAACGTGATCGCGGTGGCGCTCTACCTGCTCTGGTGCTTTTTCCTGAAGCTGGTCTTGCGCAGGAACACCAAGAGCCTTTGGGTAAAGGCGCTGGTGATGCTTCTGTGCCCGGTGGTGGGAATCGGCTTTTACCTTCTGGGGTATTTGATTTACCGGCTGATGTTCTTCGTGTCCGTGGACCTGGATGACGTGGTGTTCAGCAAGGACCGGGTTGATCCCGCCATGCCCGCCGAAGAGGAGCGGGAGAGCAATATGGTGCCCATGGAAGAAGCGCTGGCCGTGACGGATAAGGAGAACCTCCGGAACGTGATGCTGAACGTGGTGAAGGGAAACGACAAGTCCTCTCTGGCCGCCGTTTCCCTGGCGCTGAAAAGCAGCGACTCGGAGGTGTCCCACTACGCCGCCGCGGCGCTTCAGAGCGTATTAAACGATTTTCACTCCACCGTGAAGCGGGAGTATGAGCGGGCCGGCGCCGTGAAAGACGGCGAGACGGAGGAGGAGCGGGCGGCGCGCCTGGACGCCGCCGCCAGGCTGATTGACTACATGGCGGAGTTTATGGACCAACGGCTGCTGCCGGAACGGGAGCGGGCGCGGTACGCCCGTTTGATGGATGAGCTCTGCGGCCTGCTGCTCCGGGAGGACGCGGAGCGGCTGACGGCCGGGCGTTTCGAGGCCGTGTGCATGGAGCTCCTGCGGACGGGGGCCTATGACCGGTGCCGGGAGCGGTGCCTCCAGGCCTATGAGCGGCACCCGAATGCGCTGGAGCCCTATGCCTGCCAGCTGAAGCTCTATTATTCCACAGGGGAACGGGAGCAGTTTTTCCGCATTCTGGAGGAGCTGCGGGTCTCGGATATCCCCATCGACAGCGGGACGCTGGAGACGTTCCGGGTATTTCTGTAACGTCTCCGGGACCGGAAAAATTTCTGAGCGCGGAAGGCCGCGCGAATGGGGGCAGGTATGCTATCTCACAGAAAACTGTTCAGCATGACTCTCATGATGGGCGTGCTGTTCGCGCTGTTTATGTTCACCCAGATTTACCGGGCCAGCGTGAACGACTATGATACCAACTCCTATGCCTCGAAGGCGGTGGACGTTCAAAGTTCCGAGGCCTTCAATCCCCTGGCGGCCTCCGGCCGGGCCGGCGGGGAGGGGGGCAGGCAGGTCGTCTTCATCGGGCAGCCCGCCTCCGGCATGGGGAATGTGGTGTCGCAGTGGTGTACATACTCCAAACGGGCCCTGGCGTGGTTTCCCGCCCTGGAGGAGTATCTGGCCCAGGAGACCGTTCAGGCGGACATTCTGTGCCTGGACCCCAAGGCCCTGGACTGGAAGACCGGCGGGGCGCGGCTGCTGGAGCTGACGGACCGGAACCTGACGGTGATTTTTGGAGGACTGCCGGAGGAGGAGGAGCTTCTGAACTGCGGGGAGCTCCGGACGCTCCTGGGGATTGAGGGCGTCCGGGAGCCGGGAGGTGTGGAGCTGGAGGGAATTTACCTTTACAGCGGCTTCCTGATCGGCGGGGACGCCGTGTACCGCGCCGGGACGCCGGAGGAGGCCCAGCGGCAGGATTTGGAATTGAACGTCCCCTGGTACTGGCTGAACAGCCAGGCGAAGGTCTATTTGGCCGGGCTTTTGGAGGGGGAGGACACCGGGCAGGAGAGAAGACCTCCCCTTATCTGGCGGAATACGGCGGGAAGGGCCCGGGTGTTCGCCGTGCTTGGCGGCTATATGGAGGACGAGACCGGCCTGGGGATTCTGGAGGGCATGATGGCGGAAAGCAGCTCCTTCGAGCTCTATCCGGTGGTGAACGCCCAGAGCTTGTCTGTGGCGGATTATCCCAGCTTTGCCCAGGAAAACCAGGAGAATCTCCAGCGCATTTACAGCAGCGGCCTCAAGATGGTGTCCCAGAACATCATCTGGCCCAGCCTGCTTTCCATGTCGAAGCAGAGCGCCTTCAAGCCCACCTGCTTCCTGACCCCCCAGTTCTTGTACGAGGACGGGACGGAGCCCGAGGCGGACGGCCTCTCCTTCTACCTGAAACAGATTAAGGACAGTCAGGGCGAGGCGGGCTGGTCCGCGGGGGGAAAGAGCGAGCTTTCACCCGGGGAGAAGTGGCGCCGGGATCAGGAGTTTTTCACCCAGGCGGAGAGCGCCTACACCTACACCGCCGCTTTCGCGCCGGAGGGCGCGGCGGAGTCCCTGGCGGCGGCCGCGAAGGAGATTCCCGAGCTGCGCACCATAACGGGCGAGGCGGCGGAGGGGGAGGCGCTGCTGTCCTTCCTGTCGGAGGGGGTCACCTTTCAGGGGATCACCCACCGGGCGGAGCGCTATTGCTACTCGGATGATCTTCGGAACCGGAGCTTGCAGACGGCCCTGGGGTATACCAACATCCTCATGGATATGGGGAGCGTCTTCTGGCCGGAGACGGAGGAGGAACGGTGGGAGCGTTATTCCCAAGCCGCCTCGGGAAACATTGGCACCTGGTGGAAGCTCTACGACTGCTTCGACAAGACCACCGCCACGGAGGCCGACGCCCGGGTGCGGAACTTCCTGGCGCTGGACTTTACGGCTTTTCGGGAGAACGAGTCCATCCGCCTGCGGGTGGAAAACCGCCGGGGACCGGCGAGCTTCCTGCTCCGGATTCATGACAAGGACGTGCGGTCCGTGTCCGGCGGCAGCTTTTTCAAGCTGGAGAAGGACGCCTACCTGATTACGGTTTCCGAGGACGAGGTACAAATTAACTTGACAAATTGATCCCTTGCCAGCAGGGGCGGAAGTGGACGGTGCGCTTATGAGAGTATGTATAGTTTCGGAGGGGTGCTACCCCTATTCATCCGGCGGCGTCTCCAGCTGGATTCACAGCATGATTCAGGCGTTTCCAAACCTGGAATTTGTCCTGGTCAACATCGTGTCCAACCGGGAGCAGCGGGGAAAATTTAAATATGAGCTGCCCGGCCATGTGACGGAGGTCTACGAGGTGTACCTCCAGGACAGCGATTGGAGCCCCCGGCGGGGGAGCTCCCGCCTGAAATTGAAGGAGGAGGAATGGCGGGCGCTCCGCAGTCTGATGCTCAACGAGAATGTGGAGTGGGACGCGCTGTTTGACATCTTTCAAAAACGGAGGTTCTCCCTGGACCGGCTGCTCATGGGGGAGGACTTCCTCCGCATCGCCGTGGAGGTTTACCAGAGGCGGTACAGCCAGATTATGTTTTCCGACTTTTTGTGGACGCTGCGCTCCATGTACATTCCCCTGTTTCTGGTGATGGGTTCGGAGATTCCGGAGGCGGACGTGTACCACTGCGTCGCCACAGGCTACGCCGGGATTATCGGCGGTATGGCGGCCCATTTCTACGGCAGCCGCCTGCTGCTGTCCGAACACGGCATCTACACCCGGGAGCGGGAGGAGGAGCTGATCCGGGCCACCTGGCTGGACGGCCTGTATAAGAACATCTGGATTGAGCAGTTTAAAAAGATGTCCACCCTGATCTACCGCCGGGCGGAGACGGTGGTGAGCCTGTATCCCCACGCCAGGGAACTTCAGTTGGATCTGGGCTGTCCCGAGGAGAAAGCGCGGGTCATCCCCAACGGCATTTCCGTGGAGCGCTTCCGGAATCTCCCGCAGAAGAGCGGGGAGGAGCTGGAAAAGGTCTATGTGGGCGCCGTTCTCCGCGTCACGCCCATCAAGGACGTAAAGACCATGCTCCGGGCCTTCGCCGACGCGAAGACGGAGGCGCCTAATTTGAAGCTGTGGCTGATGGGTTCTCTGACGGAAGACGCCGCCTACGCGGAGGAGTGCGTGGAGCTGGCCCGGACGCTGGAGCTCTCGGAGGAGGATGTGGAGTTCACGGGAGAAATCAGCGTTCCGGAGTATTTGGGCCGGATGGATTTCACCATTCTCACCAGCATCAGCGAGGGCCAGCCCATCGCCATGCTGGAGAGCTTCGCCGCCGGAAAGCCGGTAATTGCCACCGACGTGGGCAACTGCCGCGGTCTGATTTACGGCGAGGAGGGCGACGACTTCGGAACGGCGGGCATCCTGGTCCACGTGATGGACCAGATGGAGATTGCCAACGCCATGGTGGAGCTGGCGCTCCATCCCCAGGAGCGGAAGGAAATGGGCGAACGGGGCCGCCGCCGTGTGGCGGCCTGGCACAGAATTGAGGATATGCGGCGGGCTTACGGGGAGCTGTACGAACCGGACGCCGTCCCCTCCGCCGGGGCGGAGGAGCCCGCCGAGATAGCCGAGATAAAGGAGGAGACCGCCTATGGCCGGGATCGGTGTAAAGCTTAACAGAATCTACCGGCGAAGATCCGTTATCGGTAACCTCTATGGGTTCCTATACAGCGTGATCGTTACCATCGCGCCCATGCTGGTGGTGCTGGGCGCCGTCATGCTCATCCAGTATCTCCTGGGCTTTTCCAACGTGGGCTACGCGGCGCGGAAGCTGTTTTCCTGCACGGTGCTCTATATCTTCATTTTCTCGTTTTTGGTGGTGTCGCCGTTTACCCCCGTGCTTTCCAAGTTCTTGTCCGATACGCTCTATGAGGAGCGGTACGGAGACGTTCTTCCCAGCTTCTACATGGGATTGCTGCTCAGCGTAATCCTGGGCTGCTGCCTGGGAATTCCCTTCTGCCTGCATGAGTATTTTGTGGGCGAGGTGCCCCTGTACTACGTATTCACCAGCTTTTGCGGCTACATAAGCCTGCTTATGGCGGTTTACAGCATGTCCTTCCTGTCCATCAGCAAGGACTACAAGCGGGTCTCCGTGATCTATATCCTGAGCATGGCGCTGGCGGTGATTCTGTCCCTGGTTTTCTCCCGGGCCGCCGGCATGGAGCGTACCTACAGCGCCCTGCTGGCCCTCACGCTGGGATTTTTGCTCATCGCCGTGCTGGAGTACGGGTACGTCCGGAAGTTCTTTCCGGAAAACAGCGGAAACTACCGGCGGATGTTCCGCTGCTTCCGCAAGTATTGGAAGCTGGTGTTCATCAACTCCCTCTACGTGCTGGGGCTGTACGTCCACAATTTTGTGTTTTGGACCACGGACCTGCGCACGGTGGTGGTGAAGAGCTTTGTGTGTACGGAGCCCTACGACGTGGCCACCTGCATCGCGATGTTCACCAACATCGCCGCCTCCGTCATCTTCATCTCCCGGGTGGAAATGCGCTTCCGCTCCCGGTACAAGAATTACACGGAGTCGGTCATCGGCGGCCGGTGGATGGACATTGAAACCTCGAAAAAGCGGATGTTCCGCCAGCTCTCGGAGGAGCTGGTGAACCTGGTCCGGCTTCAGTTCATCGTGTCGGTGACGGTCTATTTTTTGGCGGTGGTGCTCCTGCCCCGGTTTGGGTACGGCGGGCTGACCATGGAGTTTTACCCCTGTCTCGCGGCGGGGTATTTCCCCCTGTTCATCATGTACGCGGCCATTTTGTTCCTGTACTATTTCGACGATCTGACGGGAGCCCTTCTGACGGCGGCGGTGTTTTTCACCGTCACCCTGATCGGCAGCATCATCGCCACCCACCTGCCCTATCTGTGGGGCGGAATGGGCCTGTTTTCCGGGGCGCTGGCGGGCTTCCTGGTGTCTTACTTCCGCCTGCGGTGGCTGGAGCGCAATCTGGACGCCCACATTTTCTGCCGGGATCATATTATCAAGAGTACCACCGGGCTGCGGCCCTCCGGCAAGGTGCTGGACCGCCGGAACGGAATTGACGAAACCGAGCTGGTTCCTCAAAAGTAACCAGAGAAAGAGGAGGTTGAAGGACGGTGATGGGAGAACCCTTGCGGCTGCTCCTTATTTTATTGGGAGCGGGGTCGCTGTTTCTGGCCGCGCTGTCTCTGGCCAGGCGGAAAATGGGCGGGACCCTCTGCGTCGTTTGGGGGCTGTGCGCGTTTCTGCTGATTCTGGCCGGGTGCGCCCTTCCGCTTCCGCTCCTGAGCGGGCATGAGCTGGCCCAGGCTGTTTGGGGAAGCCTGATTCTGCTGGCGGCGGCTTATTACGCCAGCGTAGGGCTTTCGGAACAGCTGAGGAGAACCCGGGAGATGGCCATGCAGGTCGCCCTTCTGCGCATGGAAAACCAACGGCCGCGAAGCGGGCCGGAGGGTGAACCCCAGCGGGATGCGCTGGTCATCATTCCGGCGTACAACGAGGAGGGCAACATCGGGCGTCTGCTGGCCGGGCTGCGGCAGTCGGGGACAGAGACCTTCGCGGATATCCTTGTAATTGACGACGGCTCCCAGGACCGGACGCGGCAGGAGGCGGAGGCGGAAGGCTGCCTCTGCCTCAGCGGTATTTATAACCAGGGCTACGGCGCCGCGCTTCAGACCGGATATAAATACGCGCTGCGGGAGGGGTACTCCTACGTCATTCAGCTGGACGCGGACGGGCAGCACGACGTGTGCAACGTCGCGAAGCTGTACCAAGCGCTGCGGGAGCCGGACGGCGGCCAGACGCCAGATATCGTCTTGGGGTCCCGCTTTTTGCCGGGAGGGCAGTCCTTCCGGCTTCCCATTCTTCGGGTAATCGGAATCCGGCTGTTCCGGGTGGTGATTCGAGGGACTACCAAGCGGCAGATCACGGACCCCACCACGGGGCTTCAGGGCTTGAATGAGCGGGCGCTGCGGGCCTACGCGCAGTACGACTTCTTCGACGGAGCTTGTCCGGACTCGAATATCATTGTGCAGATGTTGCTTGCCGGGTACCGCATCCGGGAGATTCCGGCGGTGATGCACGCGCGGGAGTCGGGAAAGAGCATGCACAGGGGACTGGAACCGGCGGCCTATGTGCTCCGCATGGCCTTTTCCCTGTCCGCCGTTTTCATCCGGAGAAAGCTGCTGAGAAGAGAATGAGCGGCCAAAAGACAGACGCGGCCGGGTCCTTTCGCGGGGCGCGGTTTGTGGAGACGGCGGAGTACCTCCCCAATCCCGGCCAGGGCTGGTATCGAATCTTTACATATGACGCCGCCGTCCCCTTTGTGCCGGAGGAGACCTGCCTGGAGGGCGATACCCTGGCGCTGGTGCGGGTGGATATCGGCGCGTTTCGGAGCGAACCGCTGGCGGGCCGGGGACTGGAAAACCTCCGGGACATCCTCCGCTTCTTTGACGAAAACGGCGTGGACCTGATTCTGCGGATTGCCTACGATTTCGAGGGAAAGGGCCTGGAACGGGAGCCGGAGCTGTTCAGCCAGGTGCGGCGGCACATGCTGGAGCTGGCCCCGGTGCTGGGGGAATTTCAGCGCAGGGTCCTGGTGTTCCAGGGGTTGCTGCTGGGAAGCTGGGGGGAGATGCACCAGTCCAAATTCTTGCTGCCCCGGTGGCTTCGGGAGCTGGAGGCGGCCTTCCGCAGCGGAGGAAACCGCGAAACGTGGCTGGCGGTCCGGCGTCCGGTGTTTCTGCGGATGCTGGCGGGGCCGGGGGAATTCCCGGAGGGCTTTTCAGCCCGGCGGCTCTGCCTGTTCAACGACGCGCTGGGGAGCTCGGAGACGGATATGGGCACTTACGGCTGGAAGGAACGGACCCAGGCCGTCTGGGAGGAGCCCTGGAGAAGGGACGACGAGCTGGCCTTCCTGGAGGGGGCCTGCGCCGGGGCGCCCTTCGGCGGAGAGGTCCTGCCGCCGGAGAGCGGACGCCTCCCGGCCTGGAGGGAGACCGCGGCGCGGCTGCGGCGGGCCCGCCTGTCGTATCTGAACTGCCGGCATGACCGGCGGGTGCTGGACCAGTGGGAAAAGACCCCCTGCCGGAGCTGGCGGGGCGGTCCATGGGCCGGGGCCAGCCTGTATGACTATGTGGGGGGCCGCCTGGGCTTCCGCTTCCTTGTGCGGCGGGCTTGGGTGAGGCCGCTGGAGGGGGGCGGATGGCATTTGTCTGTAGAGATCGAGAATGCAGGCTTTGGCGATCTGCTCCAGGAAGCGCGGGCCGAGCTTTTGTGCCGGGATGAGGGCTGGACCCGGCAGTCCTTGGACTGGGACGCGAGAAACTGGCTTCGCGGCGGCCGGACCCTGTGCGAGGCGCGGATTCCGCCCTGGCGCGGGGCGCTGTACCTGCGGCTCAGGAGAAGGTGGGACGGCAGGGCCATCCTGTTTGCCAACCGGATGGAGGAATTCGAGGCGGGAGATTTCATGGTCTTTCTGGGGACCATGCGTTAGGCGAAGGAGCGTCAGCATGAGCGACATGTACTGGTATCTGGAATATGGAAAGGTCCTGGCCGCCTACGCGGCGCTGCTGTACCTTTGGCCCAGCGTCCTTTTCCGCGATTATCTGAGGGGGAAGGGGCTGACCTTCCGCTTTCTCTTCTGCGTCACTGTGCCGGTTGTGCTCTATAACGGGGTGATTTTGGGCCTGGGGCTGCTGCACATCTTGAACGTGTGGCTGGTGCGGTGCCTGTTTTACGGGGCGTTCCTGCTTTCGGTGGGCCTGCCTCTGTTCCGGGGGGAGGAGAAGGGCTACGCGCTGAAAAACCTGGCGGCGAATCCGAAGTACCGCCGCAGCTTGAAAATGCAGCTGGCCTGCCTCCTGGAGGACATCCTGGAAAAGGGGAAGAGGTTTTTCCGGAATTACCGGAACCATCGGGTAGAGTATCTGATCTTGATCGTACTGCTGCTTTTTGGCGTGGCGTTTTTCTCCTATCCCGCGCTTCAAACCCACACCTACGGCAATTACGACGCCTATACCCATACCGAGTGGACATTCAGCCTGCGGCAGGGTGAAATCTTTCCTGGAGGCGTTTATCCCCAAGGCCTGCACTGCTTCCTTTATGGGATGAGCACGCTCTTCGGCGTGAGGGTATACAGCTGCGTACTCTTTTTGGCCGGGATCCATATCACGGCGTTTCTGCTGGCGCTCTACTGCCTGCTGAAGGAGCTGTTCCTCTGCCGCTCCACGCCCCTGTTTGTGCTGACGCTGTTTTTGACCTTTGACGGCTGCATTGTCGGCCAGGCTCATATCGCGGCGCTGCTGTCCATGACCCGCCTGGCCTGGACGCTTCCCCAGGAATTCGGGTGGTACCTGGTCTTCCTCTGCCCCCTTTTGCTGATCCGCTTTTTCCGGGAAAGCGGCAGGGCCGGGGAGGCCGGCCGCTGGTACCGGAATGAAACGCTGCTGCTGCTGGCGGCGGCGGTGGGAGCGACCCTTGCGGTCCACTTCTACGTGACCATGGTGGCCTTTGTGCTGTGCCTGACGGCTGTGCTTTTGTATGGAAAGCGGTTTCTGTTCCGCAAAAAGCTGCTGCCCCTGCTTTACGCCGTCTGGGACGGCGCGATAGCCGGCGCGCTGCCAATGCTGATTGCCTTCATTTCCGGCAGAACGATGGAGGGCTCCCTGGGCTGGGGAATTCGTACCTACCAGGGAACGGCCGGCGCGGCTGCGGAGATGATCACGAAGAATGAGGTGTCGCTTGCGCCGGAGAGCAGCGGCTTTTTGGCCAAATTTTATGCAAAGGGATTTGAAGAGATCTTTGGCGGCAGCGGCAGCACCGCGCTGGTCATTGTCCTGCTGGTTCCGGCGTTTATAGGTTTCTTATGGATTTACCACGCGTACCCGCGCCGCCGGAAGCCCCGCTCCTCCTTAACCTGGGACCTGTGCGCCGGATATCTGTATATAGCCGCCGCTTCCATAGTCATGATCTTCCTATACGCCGCGCCTTTTATGGGACTGCCGGAGTTCGTTTCCGTTGACCGGATCTTTGCGATTCTGCGGGCGCTGTGTTACGCCGTTCCGTGGGTCGCCGTTGACTTTTTCCTGTTCCGGGCGGTTTCCGGTGGATATGAGAAGGCGGTGCGGCGGGCGGCGGTGCTCATCTGCGCAGGGGTCTATTGCTTTTCCTATGCGGTGGATTTCCACGAGTATGTGTTTTGGGTTGTGAAACGGTACGAGGCGGCGGCCGACGTGACAGCGGAGATCGTGGAGCGTTATGAGCCGGGGTCGTACATCGTCATTTCCATGAACGACGAGCGAAGCCAGCTGGAGGACCCCGAAAGCCGCTCCCATCTGCTGGATTTTGCCCAGGCCATTGATGAGGCGGATTATTACGCCCTTCCCGCAGAGTACCTGTTCCTGTTTGTGGAGAAGAGCCCGCTGAAGCAGGGGTGCACGCAGTATTTTACGGGACCGCGCTGGCTGGGAAGGACGTCTTCCGAATGCAAGCAGCTGGAGTGGCAAAGATGGTATCCCGACGTGATCAGCTGGAGAATCTCGGAAGAGGCCGCGAAACACGTGATCACAAGATATGAGGAGTTTAAGCAGACCTATTACAGCAGCTATTTCAACCGCTGGATTCGGTCGGCTCTGTGCTCCAAGGCTTATTACTGGTATCAGGACTTCTCCAAAGCATATCCCACAGAGACCAACATCTATTATGAGGACGAGGACTTCGTCTGCTACGTGATTCACCAGAACCCGGAGGCGCCTTTGAACCTGACGATGAGAGGATAGTGGAATGGACGGAAAAAAGCGGCCTAAAGACAGTTCCCGCTGGGCGTCGTTTCTCAAGAACGCCCGTGTTTTGCTGTTCGCGGCACTTGTCCTGGGGATAGGCTTCCGGGTGTCGGCGGACCTTTACCGGGAAAGGCGGGCGGAGCCTCCGGTCTTACAGGAGATCCCCGCAGACAGGGTCCCGGTGGCGGAGGAGCCGCTCCCGGAATCACCGGAGCCCGTGCGGGAGGTGGAGCTGGAGAACATCCTCCGCCCGACTTACATGATCTATTACGACGAGGTAACCGCCGCCGTGATTGAGGAGGCGAAACGGTATGACATCGTCATCCTCCACCCCAAGTCCGGCGATCTCACCCGGGAGAAGGTCCGGGAAATCCAGAGCGGAGGGACCTATGTTCTGGGCTATTTGTCCATTGGCGAGGACCTGAGAACCAATGGGATGACGGCGGAGGAAATGCGGTGGGACGAGCGCTTCACAGGAGACGGCTCCGGGCCCCGGGTAGACCCGAGAGCCCCGGGGACGGAGGGTCTGGACGGCATCGACGTCATGGGAGCGCCGTCCTCCGCGGGCACGGGCTTCGCGTCCTATTATCTGGACGACAACGACCACGACGGCCTTCCGGATTTCAACCCCTCCTTCCGGTGCGCTTACACCAATATGGGCGACCCGGCCTGGTTTGACGCGCTGAACGGCATGACCCTGGACAGTGAAGACCAGGTCCCCGGAATCCGTGAGATTTTGACGGAAAGCTATGGCCGGGGCCTGGGCTGTGACGGCCTGTTTTTGGATACCATCGACACCTGCGCGCCCAACAGCTATACCAGCGGAGACGATCCCAACCGGACCCGGTTTGAGTGGACCGCCCCCGGCGTGTCCCGTTTTATGGAACGCCTGCGGGAGGAATACCCCGGGAAGTATGTGATGCAGAACCGGGGGCTGTTCTTTTACAACTATCAGCTTCCGCACTTTGACTATTCTCCCAGAAAATATGTAGATTTTCTCATGTTTGAGAGTTTTATGCTGGACTCCAACCCGGAAGTGCTGTATCAGGAGACGTATTTCTCAGATAATAAGTATATGTATGGGCCGAAAATCAACGCGGAGGCGAACCGGCCCGACGGCTTCCAGGTGTTGTCTCTGGGCTACGCGGAAGGGCCCGAGGAGTACCGGCTGAAGGAGACGCTGCTGGGAGACACGGACGAGGGACTGGACATCCTCCTGGAGGATATGCGGCAGGCTCAGGACGAGGCGGGTTTTTCCCACTACATTACGGACGGGTATTTGATGCTGCCGAATCATTTTGTGCTGGATCACAACGAAGAGCGGGATACGGCCCCGCCCCATTGGAGCAGCGTCCACAACCTCTCCGGCGTGTACCCCTATGAAGCGCCCGTGCCCCGAACCGGAATCGGCGAGGCGGAGCCGGTGGAGGGCGGCGTCATCGTGCGCTGGGACGTGGCGCTGGACAAAAGCGGCGTGGACTATACGCTGTACTATCAAAAAACTCCCTTCGATTTTGCGGCAGACCCGAATCTGACAGCGGCGGAGCGCCGGACCCTGGTTCCGGAGGTGGGGAAGGGCTACGGCTATCAGGCGCAGCCGGAGTCCTACCCTTATCAGGCGTTGATTCAAGGGCTGGAGCCGGGAGAGACGTATTACTTTGCCATTCGGGCGAAGGACCGCTCCCCCTCCGCCAACGAGGAGAAAAACACGGTTGCCGTGGAGGCCGTGCCGCTGGGATGAGCGGCGTTTCGCCGGAAGGAGGCGCGTATGTCCCAAATGGATGTGATCGTCCCCGTTTACAACGTGGAGCCCTATCTGCGCAGGTGTGTGGACAGCATCCTGGGGCAGACCTTTCGGGATTTCACGCTGTATTTGATCGACGACGGTTCCACCGACGGCGGCGGCGGAATCTGCGACGAATACGCCGGAACGGACGGCAGGGTCCGGGTAATCCACCAGGAAAACCGGGGCCTCTCCGCCGCCCGGAACCGGGGCCTGGAGGACTCCTCCAGCGGATACGTGACCTTCATCGACTCCGATGACTATGTGGAGGAGCGGTATCTGGAACGCCTCTGGCGGATGGCGGAAGAGGCGGATATGGTCCTCAGCGGCATGGTGGTGGCGGAGGAGGGCGGAGGAGAAATTCCGGCCTCTCCGGCGGAAGAGCCGGACCGCTGGGCGGCGTCCAGAGAGGACGCTTTCCGGTATATGCTGGGCGGGGAGCGCCCGCTGCTGTTTGCCTGGGGAAAGCTGTACCGCCGGGACCTGTTTCAGGAAATTCGCTTTCCGGCGGGGGAGCTGTTTGAGGACGTAAAGATCATGCACCTGCTGGTGGAGCGGGCCTCCCGCATCGTATGCACGTCTTACGCGGGGTATTTTTACGTGCAGCGGCGGGGGAGCATCACTAACCGGACCGCCGGCCGGGAGTATCTGACTCTTTTGGAGAACGACGAGGCGCTTTGGACGTTTATCCGGAGCCATTATCCGGACCTGGAGTATCTGGTAAAGCGAAAGTATTTTAAAAGCTGCTTCTACCTGATTGAGCGGATGGGCGGAAACCCGGAGCTCCGGGAGGACTGCGGAAGGCTGAGGAGGACGGTCCTTCAAAACTGGAGGTATCTCCTCTTTGACAAAACGTCCTTCCCGCTCCTCAGGGCGGGGACCCTCTGCCTGCTGTTCGGGACCCGGTTCTATCGGGCGGTGTGGCGGCTGTACGCGAGGGCGGCGAAATGAAGAAGATTTTGTTTGTCATAAATACCATGGGCCGGGCCGGGGCGGAGGTGGCGCTGCTGGGACTGCTGAGAAAGCTGGACCGGCGGGACTGCGGCATTTCCCTGTATGTGCTTCTGGGCCAGGGGGAGCTGATCGATCAGGTCCCGCCGGATGTCCGGCTGCTGAACCCGGCCTTCAGCCGGAGCTCCGTTCTGTCCCGGCGGGGCCGGGGCGAATTGACCAGGCATGTTCTGGCGGCCTTTTTCCGGAACGGCGGCTGCCTCCGGAAGGCGGGCGGCGCGCTGAGCCAGCTTCCCGCCATGCTGCGGCGGGGGAGGCTCCAGCCGGACAAGCTGCTCTGGCGGGCGGTGGCCGAGGGCGGCCTGCGCTTTGAGGAGGAGTACGACCTGGCGGTGGCGTGGATTGAGGGCGGCAGCGCCTACTATGTGGCGGACTGGGTGCGGGCGAAGAAGAAGGCCGCCTTCATCCATATTGACTATGAGCAGGCGGGCTATACCAGGGAGCTGGACCGGGACTGCTGGAGGAGCTTTGACCGTATTTTCGCGGTTTCGCCCGACGCGGCGGAAACATTCTGCACGGTTTATCCGGAGTACCGGGAGAAGACGGCGGTATTTCCCAACATTGTAGATCAGGATTCCATACGGAGCCGGGCAGAGGAGCCGGGGGGCTTTTCAGACCGCTATGACGGCTTGCGGATTCTGACCGTGGGCAGACTGACCTATCAGAAGGGCTATGACATTGCCATTGAAGCCATGCGGCGTCTGAAAGATGCTGGTTATCACGCCCGATGGTACGCGCTGGGAGACGGCGATCAGAGAAAGAACCTGGAGCGGCAGATTGCCGCTCTGGACCTTCGGGACGATTTCCTTCTGCTGGGGGCGGTGGATAATCCATATCCCTATTTCGCGCAGGCGGACCTGTATGTCCATGCTGTCCGGTATGAGGGGCAGGGGATTGCCGTTTGGGAGGCGCAGACACTTGGCTGTCCGGTGATTGTTTCCGATTACTGCGGCAGCCGGGAACAGGTCGAGGGAGGCCGGTACGGTCTTTCCTGTGAACTGACGCCGGAGGCAGTGGCGTCCGCTGTCATGTCCCTGCTGGACGACGCTCCCCGCCGGGCGGAATTGGGCCGGAGAGCGGCGGAAAAACAGACTCCCTCCGGCCAGGAGCGGCTGTTTTATGAGCTGCTGGAGGATGAGGCCAGCCTCGTATGAGGAGGGGAGCGGGCATGGCGAAAATCGGCGTGATTGTGCCTGTTTACAACGTGGAGCGTTATCTGAAAACATGTGTCGGCAGCATTCTGGCCCAGACCTTTTCCGACTTTGAACTGATTCTGGTGGACGACGGGTCGACGGACGCCAGCGGGATGATCTGCGACCAGTACGCGGAGAGAGACCAGCGGGTTCGGGTGGTCCACACAGAGAACCGGGGAGTGGCGGCGGCTCGGAACCGGGGTCTGGAGGAGAATCAAAACGAGTATATTGCCTTTGTGGATTCCGACGACTGGATTGCGCAGGAATATCTGGAGACGCTGTACCGCGTGATGGAGGAGCATCAGGCGGATTTGGTCATCAGCGGCGGCATCAATGTGGTAGAGGGCCGTAAGGTGAAACCGTCCGTCTCCGGGGAGCGGGCGGCGGAGCGGATTTCCAAGGCCGAGGCCTACAAGCGCGTGCTCCTGTGCGAAGACGGCGCGTCCGTGGTCACCTGGGCAAAACTGTACCGGAAAACGGTGTTCCAATCGGTCCGGTATCCGGAGGGGGAAATCCATGAGGATTCGGGCGTGATTGACCAGGTGATCGAGAGCTGTGAGAGGATTGTAGTGACCCCATACCGGGGCTATTACTATTTCAGACGCCGGGGCAGCCTTGTCCATGGCCGGTTTTCGCCTGCGCATATGGCGGCGGTTCGAAACGCGAAGCGCCTGTGGGAGGTTGCCCGGGAGCGTTACCCTGCGATAGAAGACGCCGGAAAGGTACATTATCTTAGGACTTGTTTTAATATTTTGAATCTGACATTGGCGGACCCGGACCATGCTTTGGAGTCGAAGCGGCTGAGAGCGGAAATCGTAAGGGAAACGCGCTTTTTCTTCTCCTGCCGCTGGTTCGGACTTGTGGAACGGACAGCGGCACTCTGCCTGCTGCCGGGTTTGTCCGGGTACAAGCGGATGTGGCGTCTCTATTTGCGGGTCACCGGCAAGCGCTCGGGAACCGTGGTTTCGTGATTCCATAGGAGGGGGGATACAGGCGTGATTTCGGTCATTGTTCCTGTTTACAATGTGGAGCGGTACCTGCGGCGCTGTGTGGACAGCATCCTGGCCCAGACCTGCCGGGATTTGGAGATTATCCTGGTAGACGACGGCTCGACGGACGGCTGCCCCTCCATTTGCGACGGGTACGCCGCGGCGGATTCCCGGGTGAAGGTAATCCACAAGGCCAACGGGGGGCTTTCCGACGCGAGGAACGCGGGACTGGAAATCGCGTCCGGCGAGTGGGTGGGCTTTGTCGACAGCGACGATTTTATCATGCCGGAGATGTACGAGACCCTGCTCCGGGCCTGTGTGGAGCACGGCGTGTCCATCGCCATGTGCGGGAGACGGCTGGTTGACGAGGCGGATACGACGCTGCGATATGAATACTGCTTTTCCGAGCCGGTTATGCTGAGCGCGGAGGAGGCTCTCCGGTCGCTTTTGATGACGGAAGAAGCCTGTGACTCCGCCGCGTGGGATAAGCTGTACCGGCGGGATTTGTTTGAGGGGGTCCGCTATCCCGTCGGAGTACATTATGAGGACCAGGCGGTTACGCCGCGCCTGCTCTGCCGGGCGGGAGAGATGATGCATGTGGGCCGCCCGTTATACGTCTATTTAAAACGGGCGGACAGCATCACGGCCCTGGCGTTCAATCCGCACAGCATGGACGAGATCCGGCAGGCGGAAGCGGCGGTTGCCTATGTGAAGGAGCACTGTCCGGAGCTGGAGAAGGAGGCGTCCTATTTTATCTACTACAAAATGGGGTTTCCCCTGTGCAAAGCGGTCCAATGCGGGGACCGGGCACTGAAACCGTACATGACGGAGGTGCTGAACGACAGCCGCCGCTGTATGGCGCAGGTCATGGGCGGAGCGCTGACGGTGAAGCATAAGCTCTGGTATCTCAAGAATTACGCGGTTTTGAAACTGAGATTGTGGCGTTGGGGTATGGACGATTAAAAGGCGGCGGCTCTGTCTGCCGGAAGAAAAGCGCCGGGGGAGGAAGGTATGATTTCCGTAATTGTGACGGTTTACAACATTGAGCGGTACCTGCGGCGCTGTGTGGACAGCATTCTGGCCCAGACCTATCGTGATTTGGAGATTCTTCTGGTGGACGACGGGTCGACGGACGGCTGTCCCCCTATCTGCGACGAGTACGAAAGAACAGAACCCCGCGTTCGGGTGATTCACAAGGAAAACGGCGGAGCCGCGGACGCGAGAAACGCGGGGCTGGAAGCCGCGTCCGGGGAATGGATCGGCTTTGTCGACGGGGACGACTTTATCATGCCGGAGATGTACGAGACCCTGCACCGGGCCTGTTTGGAGCACGGCGCGGCGGTCAGTATGTGCGGAAGAATCGTCTGGGAGGAAAAGGACGGAACAAGGACGCGCCGGTACTGTTTGGAGCGTCCGGTTCTGCTCAGCGGGAAGGAGGCGGTGAGCCATCTCCTTATGGATAAGGACTGTGATTCCGCCTCCTGGGATAAGCTGTACCGGCGGGAGCTGTTTTCGGACATCCGCTATCCGGTTGGCGCGCGGTATGACGACCTGAACGTAACGGCCCGCCTGCTCAGCCGGTCTGAAAGGGTGTGCCATGTGGGAAAGGCGCTCTATTCCTATACCCGAAGAAGCGGCAGCATCACCGGCGTGCCGTTTCACGAGAGAACCATAGACGCCGTCCGGCAGGCGGAGCAGCTGAAAGCCTTTATAGACAGCCGGTATCCGGATTTACGGAAGCAGTCCACGCGGTTTGTCTGCATGAATCTGTGCGTTGTTCTGACCGCGGCGTACGAGTGCCGGACTCCTGAGAAAAGGGAAGCGATGGAGGCCGCCGCCCGCTGTGCCGGGGAATATCTTCCCCACATTCTGGCCGGGGCGTGGAGCCTGGAGCACAAGGCGTGGGTGATTCGAAACTACATAGCGGTAATATTGAGATTGCGGCGCTGGCGAAAGCTGGCGCGGGATTGAAAACGGCGCGGACCCGAAATCGTGTGACGGACCTCACATGGCTTCGGGTCCGCGCCGCTATGCCGCATCTTTCAATTGAAAACGGAGGAGGAATATGCTACCATGGAATCGACAAAAAACGAGCGAATTCGTGCCGCCCCGGAAAGGCGCGGGCGGCGTTTTCGCACGGCCGGGTTTGGGAAACAGCTGGAAAGAGGAGGATTACGATGCAGGAAGTATTGACCGCCGTCACGGCGGCGATTGCTCCGGAAGCCCTTGCGGGCGAAGCCGCGCTGGCGCTGGCCCTCGTACCTGTGCAGTACCTAGCGGACAAGGGGTGGGATACGCTCAAGTGTTTTGCCGGGAAGATTCTGCCCCATCATCCGGAGGAGGCTTTTTATGACGCCTTCCTCCAAACCCTTCGGGACCATGAGGAGCGGTACGATCCCGTGGCGGGCCGAACAGCCAAGACGCTGATCCGGGAGCTGAAGCAGGATAAAACCAAGTTTTACCGCTGCATCCACTCTCTGGAGGTGCCCCAGGCCATGGCGATCTCCCCGGCCCCGTTTCCCGCCCAGCTGTTTGCGGAGAGGCTGATAGAGGAGTATGGCCTGAAATTGTCGGAGGAGAAGCGGAAGCTCCTCCACGCCGTCATACGCGACTGTATGGACGGCTACCGGCAGACCCTTTACCGGACGATGAACGAGAAGGGACTGCTGCTGGAGGTTCTGCGGGTGCTGATGGACCAGCAGGACCGGGCGGTGATGTTTGAGACAATGCTGTCCGATACGGCCACGTGGTCCGACCTCATATTGCTGAAGGACGCCCTGCTGACGGCGGTCCGGCGGGAGGAACAGCCCGAATGGTGCGGCAAGACCCTGGCGGAATACGACCAGATGATCCGGAGTCAGTTCTGCTATATCGAGTTTACCGCCGGATTTTCTCCCCGGATCAACGCCCGGGATATCCGCATGAAGATGTCGGATGTCTTTGTAAACCTGGACTGCGCGAGGCAGGACGGGACCGATCTGAACGGCAGGAGGGACTTTGACCTGGCGTCGGCGGTGTTCCGCAGCCGCTTCAATGTATTCTTGGGAGACCCGGGCTGTGGAAAGACCACGCTGCTGAAAAAGATTGCCTTCGATCTCTCCTCTCCGGAGAACCGGTCTCAGGGGGTGCTGTCCGGCTTTATTCCCCTGTATTTCCGGCTGGCGGACTATTCCCGCTTCTACCAGACGAGCCGGAAGGGCATTGCGGAGTATCTCCAGCAGACGTTTTTCCAGCATAAGGAGGCGCTGTTCGGCGTGGCGCGGCGGGAGCGCTCCCTGGTGTTCCTGATGGACGGCCTGGACGAGATCGCCGACACCCCGCTGAGAGTTCGGGTGGTGGAGGAGGTCAACCGGTTTGTGTTCGCCAATCCCCAGTATATCTATTTTATCACCTCCCGCATTGTGGGCTATCACGACGCCGCTCTCCATGGAATCTTCTCCACCTGCCGGCTGGAGCCCTTGAGCGACGAGAAGATCAACGAGTTTGTGTTTCAATGGCACATGGCCGTGGAGGAGAACACCGACGACGGCAAAAGCGAGGAGGAAAAACGGGAGGCGGCCCGGAAGGCGGCCCAGAGTTTGATTGACGCGATAGAGAAAAACAGCTCGGTGAAGCGGCTGGCCACCAATCCGCTGCTGCTGACCATCATTACCCTGATTCATTTGCAGGGAGGCCGTCTGCCCAACAAGCGGGTGGAGCTGTACGACATCTGCGCCGAGACCTTTTTGCAGCACTGGATCAACCGGCGGGTGGAAAGCGCGGAGGCCATCCTGGACCGGGAAATCCTCATTGAGCTGCTGTCCCGGGTGGCGTTTTACATTCATGAGAACTACGCCAACGGCCTGATTCCCGAGGACGATTTTCAGCGGCAATTCCTGACATACTACCAGGAGCTTTTCGACGGCCGGGAGTATTCCCTGCTGAAATTGAGAAAGGAATGCCGGCAGTTCATTGACTTCATCCGCCAGGAGACCGGCATCTTCGCGGAGAAGGGGCAGGACGAGAACGGCAAGAATCTTTTTGGCTTCCTGCACTTGACGTTCGAGGAGTATTTCGCCGCCATCGAGTTCAAACGGCGGATTGCCCAGAGCGGTCTGCTGCTGAAGGACTACATCTCCTCGGCCCGCTGGCGGGAGATCATCCTGCTATGCGCGGCGCTGTTCGGCGGCCAGTCCGGCACCGGCCGCTTTGACGCCAGCCAGTTTGTGAAGAAGATCCTGAATACAAAGGAGCTCTTCCCGCCCATGCATCAAAATTTGGGCCTTGCGCTTCGGATTATGGCGGACGATGTCCGGCTGCTGCCGGACTGTGAAAAGAACGTCTGGTCCCTCCTGGAGGATGTGCTGCGGGAAGACGCGGAGATGCGGCTGGGCAAGGAGCTGGAAGCCATGATGTCCAGCGTGGAGTACAAGGACCGCCTCCGGCAGAGAGCGGAGCAGTGGTTGCGCGAGGGCGGAATGAGGTGCGTCAACACGGTGCGGTGGCTGCTGTATTGTGAGGATGGCTCCTGGGACGATCTGCTGCTTTTGGTGCCGGACCTTCCGGACTTTCCGAGCTTTTTGGAGCGATTCGCATCTATCAGAGGATGGCCATATTTCAAACGGGATCCGGAGCTTGTGCAAAAGTGGGCGAACGGGATAACCGGGTATCTGAATGAGCACAAGGTTGACTGCGAAGCTAGGTGGAGTATTCTAATGCAATTGGCGGAGTTTATCAGCGTTTTAAACTGCAAGCAGGAAATACCGCTTATCCAGACGGAAGACCGGCTGGGTCTGGAGGCATATTCATTTGGTCAGGCACTTCCTCTAAAATTTCACTACCGTTTGGGCGGAAAGGATTTACAAAAAGAGAGCATGCAGGAAATTTCAAAAATTTCTAGTTTAGTAAATTATACGCCGAAGCTGATAGTCCGCCATGAAATTGTGGATACGAAAGGCCAATTGTCACAGACCAGATTTGGTTTTTTTACACTTGAGGGAAACCAACACTATTTTGTCATGGCGCTTATTTCCCAAGAAGAAGCTTTTTATGAATATGTTGTTTGGGACGCGCTTTTTAAGGAGATACAGATCGGAACCTATACGGAACCCTTGACAAAGGAGGAATTTATCGAAATTTTTAGAGTGCAGATCAATCATCAGATGGAAGGCGAGAATATATGGCTGGAGAATTTCTTAGATATAAACTACTCTTCCAGAAAGTCGAACCTCCTGCGGGCTTGGGAGCGCGGATGGTTCGGAAATTGTAAGCGGCTCACATTAACCGGCGGTCCTTCCGCAAAGGAAGACGCCGCGTTTGCCGCCGATGTGCGGGAGTGGGCGCGGCTCCACGGCCAGGACGCTCCCGTTCACGCGCTGCTGGCACAGATGGTCTTGAACCGCTGTGAGCCGGAGAAAAATCACGTGACCCGCAAGGCGCTCCAGGCGGCCATTTCCTGTTATATGGAGGGCCGTATACCGGAGGAGCAGCGGCAGGACGCCTATCACATCATTGCGCAGGCGGTGCAGGTGCAAGCGCCTGCCGTCAGACGGGCCAAGCTGTCCGGGAAGCGCTGAATGGGCCTGTTTTCCGGGAATGTAAACCTGTGGTTAGCAGAAAGAAAGCCGAAAGTTGGTGGAACATCCCCGCCCTGTCCCGCTATGATGAGACCTGCAAAGGAGGGATGCTCTATGACAACCGGCCGGCGTGTGGCCCAGAAGCGAAAGGAGCTCGGTCTCTCTCAGGAGGCTTTGGGGGAGAAGCTGGGCGTATCCCGGCAGTCCATTTATAAGTGGGAATCCGACAGCGCCCTGCCGGAAGTAGAGAAGCTAGTGGCTCTCAGCCGCCTGTTCGGCGTGTCCGTGGGCTGGCTGCTGGGGGTGGAGGCCGCTCCGGGCGGCGGGGAACTGAGCGAGGAGCAATTGACCCTGGCGGAGGAAATCGCCGCCCGGTACGCGCCGAAAGCCTGGCTGTCCCCCTGCGGCAGGACGGCGGTGAAGCTCTTTGGGGCCGCAGCGGCGGTGTGCCTCTGCGCGGCGCTCTGCGGCTTTTACCTGAGATTGGAGCAGCTGACCAGGAATGACTCCCAGCTCCAAGCCGCCATCACCCGGGTGGAGGGGAGCGTAAACAGCCAGATCAACGGCATTTCCAGCCGGGTGGAGGAGCTGCTGCGGGAGCAGAACGCCGTCACCGCTGACTACGCCGCCACGCTGTTGGGTGCGGACCCCTCCATCAGCCAAGCCTTCTTCCAGGTTTACGCCGTGCCGAAAAACTATGCGGAGGGCATGACAGCGGAGTTTTACACGGTAAGCGGCGGCTATCCGTCTCCCGCCGTCCAGGCGGAGCAGAAGGAGGGCCAGCGGTTCGCGGCGGATTTGGAGTGCGGGCTGGCGGAGGACATCTCCATCAGCGTGGCGTTTGTCTACCCCGACGGGACCCGCCAGACCCAGGTGTTGGATCACTATACGGGACTGTACGGCCAGAGCTTCCCGGAGGTGCGGACACATTACGACCTGCACTATAAGCCGGTGGAAAACGAGACCTTTGTCCTGGCGAAGACAGAGGGGGTATGGGGTTATCTGGATTGGAATCCCGACGGCACCAGGCCGGAGCTCACAGAAAATCCCATTCCCAAAGCGGAGCTGGAAACCCTGCGGGTGGGCCTGTTTAAAAACAAGAAACTGGTGGACTGGGCGGTGTTTTCTGTGGAAGCGGGAATCGTGGAGGAGGAGAGCAGCGTGCTCACCGGGGCGCAGTGGAAGGCCCTGGACCGACTCCGGACAAACTACGGAGGCGGCGTCAGAGGTTATTCGTACCTCACCTTCTATTTTCCACCCCATGAGGTTCCGGCGGAGGCCGGGGACGTGTTCCAGGTGGCGGTGGTCATGAGGGACATTTATGGCCGCACGGCGGTTCGGTCCGGCGGGGCCATTGGCCTGGACGGAGGCTGGAAGGAGCTGGCCAGCCTGGATGTGGACACTGCGGACGTCTACCCCGGCGGGTGGATGCTGGCGGACGGGTCCGCCATCTGCTCTGATATTGGGTCATAATCGGAAACGGGACTGCGGAGGCAGTCCCGTTTTTTATCGTTCACCGAAGTGCGGAGGCACCTCTCCCGGCGCGGCGGCTTATACTGGTATACGGGCGCTCCCGGTCTGCCGGGGCCCGAATCAAAAATAAGGCGTTGATGCGTATGCTGCGGTCTCTTGGCTGGGCCGCCCTGGGTACGGGTTTCACCTTTCTGATGACCACCTTGGGCGCCGCCATGGTATTTTTTCTCTCCGGGGAGCCAAAGCCCCGGTTTCAAAAGGCAATGCTGGGCTTTGCCGCCGGGGTGATGACGGCGGCTTCTGTGTGGAGCCTGCTGCTTCCCGCGATTGATCAGGCGTCGGAGGAGGGGAAGGTCCCCGGGTGGCTCCCGGCGGCGGCGGGGATGCTGCTGGGAGTGGTGTTTCTGGCGGCGCTGGACGCGCTGCTGCCCCGTCTGCGGCGGGAAAAGGAAGTCAACGACGCCTGGCGGCAGAACACGCTGCTGATGACGGCCATCACTCTACATAACGTGCCGGAGGGCATGGCGGTGGGGCTGGCGTTCGCCCTGGCTGCGGCGGGGGAGGGAGCTGCGGGAGCCGTGGCCCTGGCTCTGGGCATCGGCATCCAGAACTTCCCGGAGGGGGCGGCGGTGGCGCTGCCTCTGCGGCAGGAGGGCCGGGGACGGCTGAAAGCCTTCACCGGCGGGATGCTGTCCGGTGCGGTGGAGCCGGTGTTCGGCATCCTGGTGGTGCTGATCGCCGCCTGGGCCCATCCCATGATGCCCTGGCTTCTGAGCTTTGCCGCCGGAGCGATGCTGTACGTGGTGGTGGAGGAGCTGGTGCCCCAGGCCCACAGCCGGGCGGGAACCTGCGGCTTTGTCGGTGGGTTTCTCATTATGATGGTGCTGGACGTGGCTTTGGGATAAGAAAGCGCGGCGGTTTTCAAACCGCCGCGCCAGGCTGTCGAAACCGTATGTTCGCCAGCCTGCGCAAGTTTTCGGAGCTTCGATGAAGCTCCGAAAACTTCTGATTGAAAACGAGAGAAACCCCTGATGGGTTTCTCTCGTAGCTCTTTTCCTTTCCGTCCGCTTTCTGCTGCTGCTTTTTTGACAAGCTGGCGCGGCAGTTTGAAAACTGCCGCGCTTTCTTTTTCGACAGTGATTACGATCTTGAACGGGGAACGAACCCATCGTCAAACAAGATAGGGCCATGCGCTTTTTCCCATGTCTCAATGTGCTGGATGATGAGCTGTTCAATTTCTTTATTGGCAGAACGGCCGGAGCGGTCTGCAATATACTTTAGCTTGTCCATGATTTCGGAAGAGATTCGCAAGCCGTATTGAAGCTTCTTGCGCGGCGCGTTTGGCATTTGAACAACCTCCTGCTGTCAATATGATCACACAGTCCACCAAGAAAAAATTTGAAAAGGAATTGCCAACAGATTGACAACAGCTAAATGCCAACGGGTGGACGGCCACCTGGGGCGGTAAATTCCTTTGGATTGTATGGGGTCAGGACTTTCCGCTTTTCATCATTGTTCTGTGGGAAGCGCCGTCATATACTGCTCCAAAATAAATTCGATTTGCTTGGCGGTTGACCGCTTGTTCTTTTCAGCTTCGATCTTGATTTTCTCTAACAAATCGGAATTGATGCGCATGGTGAAGCGCGTTTGGTCATCCCTGGTAAAGGGATCGTGATTCTTCATATTGGAAACCTCCCTTCGTATTCCGCCTCAGGTCTTCGCCTTGATCTCCGCCCCGCACTTGGGGCAGGTGATGACGATTTTCCCCTTGCCCGCCGGAACCCGGCAGATGGTCTTGCAGCTCTTGCAGGTGAAGTATTTGTGCTCCTTGTCGGCGTGGCGGGCCCGGGCTCCGGCGTTCCGGTTCTTGACGCCGCAGTACCAGTTTACCCACTTCTGATTCTCCATCCGCCGCCGGGAGAGGTTCTTGGAGAACGAGCGAAACATGATCACAATCATCAAAAAGAGCAGCACGCTCTCCAGCGCCCGGACGGCCAGCCCCTTTTTGAAGAAGAAGCACACCAGCTCCAGGGCCCACAGAACCAGGTAGCCCCGGAACAAGGCCTGGTTCAGCTGGTCCCATCCGTTGCGTCCGTACATGAAGCGGGCAAGCGCGCCGCCAATCCTCTGGAAGATGCCCATACTTGATCTCCTTTGCCGGTCCTGTCGTTTTTTGATACCCTACATTTTACTCGGAACCGGGCGGACAAACAACCGCTTTGCGCGGAAGTTTACAAAATGGTCATTTATTTTCCAGCGGGCCTGTGCTATATTTTAATGTTGTTGAAAAATATAAAAAGGATGTGCAACCAAATTATGGCAAAAAAACAGTTCAAAGCGGAATCCAAGCGGCTCCTGGACCTGATGATCAATTCCATTTACACCCACAAGGAAATTTTCCTCCGGGAAATCATCTCCAACGCCAGCGACGCCTGCGACAAGCTCTGCTACCAGGCCCTTACCGACAGCGCCGTGGGTATGGACCGGGGGGATTTCAAAATCGAAATCTCCGTGGACAAGGACGCGCGTATCCTCACCGTCTCCGACAACGGCATTGGGATGGACCGGGAGGACCTGGAAAACAACCTGGGCATCATCGCCTCCTCCGGCTCCTATAAGTTCAAGCAGGAAATCGGGGACGACGCCAAAGACACCAGCGTCATCGGCCAGTTCGGCGTGGGCTTTTACTCCGCCTTTATGGTCGCCGACCACATCACCGTGGTGACGAAAAAGTACGGCGCGGAGAGCGCCTATATGTGGCAGTCCTCCGGGGCCGACGGCTACACCGTCACGGAGTGCGAAAAGGAAACCCCGGGCACCGACATCATCATGCACGTCAAGCCCGACACGGAGGATGAGAAATACGGCGAGTTCCTGGAGAACTGGAAGCTTCAAGAGCTGGTGCGGAAATACTCCGACTATATCCGCTTCCCCATCCGCATGGAGGTCTCCAAGACCCGGAAAAAGGAGGATTCCCCAGAGGACAAGCCGGAGTATGAGACTTACTCCGAGGTGGAAACCCTGAACTCCATGGTGCCCATCTGGCAGAGGGCCAAGAGCGAGGTCACCCAGGAGGAGTACCACAAATTCTACCGGGACAAGTTCCACGACTACACCGACCCCCAGCGCTGCGTCCCCGTCTCCGTGGAGGGCAGCGTCACCTATAAGGCCCTGCTCTTCGTCCCTGGGGCCGCGCCCTTCGACTACTACACCAAGGAGTTTGAAAAGGGCCTCCAGCTCT
>CAJUQQ010000008.1 GCA_910588175.1 uncultured Oscillibacter sp. | reverse complement strand
ATCTCCTCCTGGCTCATCTTGCCGCCGGAGGAGGCAGCGGGCTCCGGCGCGGGGGCAGGAGCAGGGGCAGGCGCGGGAGCGGCCTCTTCCGCCTCGTCCTCGTCGCCCAGGCCCAGGCCCTTCAAGAGCTCCTTGGCCAGCTCCACGCTCATGACGTTCATGAACTCGCTTTCCAGCGCCCCTTCAATCCGCAGGGCAAAGCGGACAATGACAATCGTCTCCGCCCCCTCGGGAAGGTGGTGCTCCTTAAAGGCCTCCAGGTCCTCCAGCTCGAAGGGCTGGGGTGTGGAAATGTCCACCTGATAGCCCAGGAAGTCGCTCATGGCCGTGGCGGCGGCGCCCATCATCTGGTTCATGACCTCGCACACGGCGCTGATGGTCAGCTCGTTGAGCTCGAATTCCTCTTCCGGCGTCTCGCCGCCCATGAGGATGTCCACAATGACCTTGATGTCGCTGCGTTTGAGCAGCATGATGTTGCTGCCCGCCAGACCCTCTACGTACCGAATCTCGATGCCCATGGCGGGCTCCAGGTTGCCCAGGGCAAAGTCCGCCGTCTGGATGGCCGTAACCTTGGGTGTGGTGATATCTACTCTGTGCTCCAGAAGGTTGGATACCGCTGTGGCAGAGGAGCCAAGGCTGATATTCATCATTTCCCCGAGGGCGTCGATCTCCATCGGGCTAAATAACCGCTTCTCCATTCCGTCTACTCGCTCCTTTGCTCAAGCTGATAGCATACTTCATCTATTTTCACAGCCATGTTTTTCTTGTGGGTGCCCATTTTGCCGGTGAACCAGTGGTAGCCGCCGATTTCCAGATAGATGGGAGATTCCTTGGGCTGCCCCAAGTCGATGACGTCTCCCACGTTCAAGTGGTAGATATCGCTGAGGGACAGCTGGGTGCTGGCCAGCTCCGCGATGATCTCCAGCTTGGAATCCCGCAGCTTGTCGAAGATCTCCTCGGATTTGTCCTCTGCCGCCGTCCGGCGCAGGGGACTCTCCCGGCTGATCTCCGCGAAGACGTTGGTCAGCACCTCCCCCGGCAGGCAGATGCTCATCCGCCCCGCCAAGTTGGGAAACGCCAGCTTCAGGTCCACGATGACCACCGTCTCGTCCAGGCCGATGACCTGGTTCAGCGTGGGGTTGACCTCCGTCCGGCTGTAGGTGAAATTTATGGGCACGTAGTTCTCCCAACTACGGTCCATAATTTTAACGGTGTCCTCCGCCAGGTCCTCGTAGAGCTTCAGCTCCAGGTCCGTGTAGCTGTAGTCGTCCTCCAGCTCCTCGTCCACGGCGCCCTCGCCGCCCAGCATCCGGTCCATCATGCTCAGAGCCGTCGAGGTGGAGATGTAGAGCATCGCAGGAGTCTCCTGCATCTGCCCTTTCAGTTCCACGTCGATCATGCCCAGCACGTCGCCCTCCGTCAGGGCGTTGGAAAACTCATAATACCTCTGCTCCTCAATGCTCTCCACCGTAATTTCGCAGGTGGAGCGGAGGCGGGCGTTCAGCCGGGAGCCGATCACCCTGGAATAGTTATCGAAAATGCCGTTCAGCATTTTTATGCGGTCTTTGGTAAATTTACGGGGACTGCTGAAGTCGTATTTTTGGTACTTCTTTTCCTGCTTTTCGCTGGATTCCTCCAGGTCCTTGTCTCCGCTTCGAACCGCGTTCAGCAAAGCGTCGATCTGCGCTTGCGATAATACGTCTGCCATGTCATCCCCCCTGTTCTGCCTGGATTCCGGCCAACGGCCGCCGGTGGCCCTTTTAAGATGTCAGGACGATATACTGCTGAATGCCGCCCTGCTCTTCCATTTCGGCCTCGATATCCCGGCCGCTGATAATCATTTCCACCCGGCGGTTCTTGGCCCGGCCCTCGGCGGTGTCGTTGCGCTCAATGGGCCGCCACTCGCCGAAGCCCTCGCTGACCAGGCAGCTGGGAGGCACGGAGCTGTGCTTTTGAATGTAAATCACCACGTTGGCGGCACGGTCGCTGGACAGCGTCCGGTCCGTCTCCACGTTGTTGGGACCCGCGCCCGCCCGGGCGGTATGGCCCTGAATCCGGACCTCGTCCAAGGACCCGGCCACGCCGCTGAGCATCTCGCAGACCCCGTCCAGAACGGGATAGGCCTCCTTGCGGATGACGGGGCTGTTCCCGTCAAAGAACACGGACTGGCTGAAGGTGATGAAAATCTTTCCGCCGTTCTGGGTCACCGTCACCGCGTCCTGGAGGTTCTCCTGCCGGACGAAGCTTTCGATGGCCTCCAGAAGGGCCTGCATATCCTGCTCCACCTGCTCCTGCATCTGCTCAATGTCCTCTACGGGCATCTGGCCGGAGCTGCCGAAGTCGTCGGCGTTGGGGCCGTCCGCGCCGGCGGTGGCCCTGGGGTCCTCCACCGCGGAGGGGTTGAAGCTCTGGACGATGGCCTTCCAGTTATCCTCGCTGATGGTGGACATGGAATACAGCAGCACGAAGAAGCACAGCAGCAGCGTCACCATGTCGCCGTAGGTATCCATCCAGTTGGCGCCTCCGCCTCCGCTGGACTTTTTCTTGATCGCCATAGACGCTCACCTTTCCTTTCGGGACAAGAGGCTCATCCCTTCGCCTCGCCGCCGGCAGCGCCCTCGCCGCCCATTTCGCGCTGCTTCTGGGACATGTAGGTCAAAAGCCGCTCCCGCAGGGACTTGGGGTTCTCGCCGGCCTGGATGGCCATGACGCCCTCCACGATGATCTGCTTGCACAGGACCTCCTCGCTGTCCCGCCCCCGGAGGAGCTGGGCCACGGGGCCGAAGACCATGTGGGCCAGCAGGCAGCCGTACAGGGTGGTGATCAGGGCGGTGCCCATGCTGGTGCCCAGAGAGTCGGCCCCGCCGTCGCCGGAGAGGTTCATGGACTTCAGCATGTTGATCAGGCCCACCAGCGTACCCACCATGCCGAAGGCCGGGGCCACGCTGGATGCCTTGTCGTACAGCGCGGCGGCGTCCTCATGCCGGGCGGACATACACTCGATATCATTCTCCAGGATGCCCCGGACCTTATCCTGGTCGTTGGCGTCCACGATGAGCATAATGGCCTGCTTGAAGAAGGGGTCGGACTGCTCGTTGGCCTTCTCTTCCAGGGACAGCAGGCCGTTCTTCCGGGCGATCTGGGCCAGCTCCACCAATTGCTCGATGTAGCCCTTGGGGTCGAACAGCTTGTTGTTCAGGATGATCTTGAAGTGCTTGGGCATGGCCTTGAGCATGGGTCCCGGGAAGCTGGCCGCCACGATGAACAGCGTACATCCGATGGTGATGAAGATGGACGCCGCGTCGAAGAAGTTCCAGAGGTTCCCCGGGTTGAAGTCGAACATCTTCTTCCCCGCCGCGCTGGGGCCGATGTTGATGCCCAGAACACAGCCAAGCAGGAACACGCCAAACGCGCCGGCAATGCCGATGATATAGTTTATATTCATGAAGAAATGCCCCCCTCGGCCGGGCGCCGGGCGCCGGCCTGTGAATTTTATCTATATTCGATCAACGCTTGTCCGATACCACGATCTCGCGGTGGATGTCCTGGACCTTGGCGTTGTATTCCGCGATTTTATGAATGATCTCCTCCACGCTCTCACGGACCAGGTAGTAGTCGTGATTCATCATGGTGATCTTGGACTCGGGGATACACTCAATGTGCTCGATCTGCAAATGGTTGACCAGAAACTTGTCGTGATTTCTCTTCGTCAAAAGGATCATAATAGACCGCCCTTTCATGCCCCGCCGGGGCTCCCGGCCCCGGCGGGCAACTGTTATTTCTTAGCAGTTCGTGGAGCGTTCCGCTCTATCAGCGCTTCATGTTGACCAGCTCTTCCAGCATGGAGTCGGTGACGGTGATGATACGGGTGTTGGCCTGATAGCCTCTCTGGGTGGTGATGAGCTCGGCGATTTCCTCCGCCAGGTCCACGTTTCCGGACTCCAGGAAGCCCACCATCATCTCCGTGTCGGTGCTCAGGATGTCCGTGCCGGACTTATACTCCGGCGCGGCGTCGTCCCCGGCGTCCTCGGGCTGCTTCATCATGGAGCCGTTGATCTGGCTGATGCCCAGGTCCTTCTGGACGTTGCCCAGCATGGACACGTGCATATCGCCCGCGCCCGCCATGCACTGGTAGTAGGAATTTCCGACGTGGGTTACGCCGTTGGGGTTGTCGACGCTTCCGATGGCCAGATAGCCGATGGTAATAAGTTTGCCGTCCGCTTTGCTGACGCCCGTGATACATCCGGTTTTCGCGTCGATGGAAATGCTGTCCATCTGGGCGAATTCGTACTCCGCGTCAGGGGTCGTATCATCCGCGTCTCCCGCGGCACCGTTGTTCTCCGCGTGGTATTTGGGCTTGTCGTCCACCAGTTTTTGGGCGGTGGTGGCGTCCGCGTCGCCGCCCCCATTGTTGCCTCCCACCGGCGCGTCGGTGTTGGGGTCAATATCGGTACGGGGGTAATGAATCGTATAGCTTCCGTCCTCATTCTTCTCCCACCGGGGCTTGCGGATGGGGACCAGCTGGTCGCTGATGATGGGCTTGGTTTTGCCCGTCTTGGGGTCGGTCTCCTCGCCCACGCACATGAAGCCGTAGACCACGTTGCCCCGGCTGTCCGTCAGGTAGCTGTCGGCCTTGAACTCAAAGTCGCCCACCCGGGTCAGCATCAGGGACTTCAGGCTCTCCGAGGAGAAGTCGTCGTAGTTGGCGGGGTTGGTGACATTGGCGTTTTCCTTGGTGCCCACCAGGAAGAACCCGTCGCCCACCAGCGCGCAGTCCGTGGGGTTGCCGGGGTTGTAGCTGGCGGAGGACATGTTCAGGTCGATGCTGCCGATTTTGGAACCGTAGCCCAGCTGGGAGGGGTTCATGCCGCCCACGCTGCTGGTGCCGTTGGAACCGGCGGAATACAGGCTGTACACGCTGTCCCGGAAAACGGTCCTCTGCTTTTTGTAGCCCTGGGTATTGACGTTGGCCACGTTGTTGCCGATGACAGAAAGCTTTTGCATGTGGGCTTTCAAGCCGGCAACGGATGCGTACATTGATCCGGTCATAGGGAAATTGAACTCCTTTCGATTCGTGGCGCCGTCCGGGTCCCGTCAGTCGGGCGGGACCCGATGGCCTCCGTAAACCGGTCCTGCCATTTCGTTACAGGAACACGGCGCCGTCGATGTTGGTAAAGACGCTGTCTTTCATCTCGTCCTGGGTAATGGCCGTGATAACCCGCCCATGGGGGACGTTGATGATAAAGGCTTTTTCGGTGTCCATCGCCAAGATGTTGGTGGCGCCCTTGGCCTGGGCCCGCACCATACTGCCCTTGATCTGGTCGATCAAGTCCGGGGTGATTTCGATGCCCCGTTCCTCGGCCCGGGTCATGGCGTGCTTAGAGAATTGGACATCCTGTCCGGCCCTGGCCAGCTCCGCCTGCAAAGCCATGGCGAAGCCGCCCGCAGCCGTTCGCTTCCCTGCGTCCGGTATCTGCTGGATTTGGCTCTGTCCCGCTATGCGTTCGATCACGTAAGATCACCTCAGCCTTCGCTGTCTGTGGTGGGGCCGCTCTCTCCGCCGTTCTCCGTGTTTCCGGTCTCGCCGCTGGGGGGTACCGTCCCGTCGGGAGGTTCTGTCTCATCCGGGGGCTTTGTTCCCTCGGGGGGCGTTGTTCCGTCGGGCTTGTCTCCGCCCTCGACGCCGTCTTCGCCTTCCACCTTGTCGTCCTCTTCTTCCTTGGGCGGCAGTTTGCCGACGGCCATGATCTCGCTGAGATAATAGTACTCCTTGTTGTCCAGGAAAATCACCTGCTGGCCGTCAATGGTGCCGGTGCCGGTGACCTCGCCGTAGAGCTCCTCCAGCTTTCCGTCCTCGCCGACTTTGCCCACGGTGACGTACTTGCCCACCAGAGAGGCGGAGTAGTTCATGGTCACGGCGTCGGTCATGTTGACCATGGAGGTAATCATCTGCATCTGCACCATCTGGTTCAGCATCTCGGAGGTGTCCATGGTGTCGTCAATGCCCTGGCTGGTCAGCTGGGTGATCATCAGAGTGATGAAATCCGTCATGTCCAGGTCCAGGTTGCTGCCCTTCTTGGCGATGGTGACTTCCTTGCCGCCCGCAGTTTGATGGGTTCCGTAAAGGCCGCCAACGTCGTTCATCAGTCCGCTCATTCGTTCACTTCCTTTCTAAAAGGGAATCACTCCCCGTCCAGGGGGATCAGGCCCAGCCGAAGCTGCTGGAGAAAATCCTCTCCGCCGGTTTCCTGTTTCCGGCGCTGCTCCTGCTGCCGCCGCTGCTGGTGCTCCTGCTGCTGCTCGTAAAGGTCCTGCCGCTGGCTCTCCTCCTGACGGGGGACTTCCACCCGGACCTCCTGCTGGGCCTCCCGGCCAAGCAGCTGGGCCAGCTCGTTGGTGCTTTTGGCCAGCAGATCTTGGGTGCCGCGGTTTTCCGCGTGCATCTGCACGGCCAGCGTCCCGTCCTTGCTCCAGGTCATTTCCACGGTGACCTTGCCCAGGTTCTCCGGGGTCAGCTGAAGCTCCACCCGGGTCTCGCCGTTTTGCAGGGCTTCCGTCAGCTTGGGGGCAATCTGCTTTTCCACCGGCGCTTCCGTCTCCGCGGCCTTGGGGGCCTCGCCCACCTTCACGGGGACGGCCTTGACCTCCTCAAACACGGGGGTCTCCAGCTCTCCGCCCTGGGGCTCTGCGGTTTCGCCGGCGTCCGCCGCCTCCGGGGAAGCGTCCCCGCCGGCTTCCACCTTGACCTCCACGGTCCGGCCCTCGGTTTCCTGGGAAGCCTCCGGGGCCTGAATGGCCTGGGGAAGCTCTTCCGCCAAGGTCTGGTCCACGGCTTCCTTCCCGCCGTCTCCGGCCAGGTTCTCCAGCGTCCGCGCCTCTCCCTCCGGGACAAGCTCCCGGTCCTCCGCCGGTAAGAGGGCTTCCGCCGCCAGGGGGGCGGCCTCATCCGCAAGGGCCTCGTTCTGGAACTCCGGCGTCATCGCCTGCTCCAGAGGCACCACCGGATTCTGCAGCATCGCCATCGCCGTCAGGACCATTCGCTCCTCCAGCTCCTTGCCGTTTTCGGGACCGTCCTGAACCTGCTGTGTCTCCCCGTTTTCCTGGGGCTTTTGGGAGTCCTGGGCATCCTGGGGCGTCTGCGTGGTCTCGGTCTTCTCCGGCTTCGAAGCCGGAGAGGCGTCTGCCTTCTGCTCCAGCAACTTCTGGAAACCGTCCTTCTGCCCGGCGGAATCGCCCTTCTTCCCCGGCTGGGGAATCTGAGGAATCTGCGTGTTTGCCAGCATGGTGTTGATCAGTTGTTCCATACGCTTGTTTCACCTCCTTCTTAAAAATGGGACTTCTATTTCCAAACGGCGCTCACGCGCCGGATTGGACCGGTTTTCAGGAGGCCGCGTGAGCTCTGGTGGAGCTGATGAACTCCTCGATAAACAGCTCCTCGCTCTTGGCCTCCTCTTTGTGATAAGCCTCCAGCTTCTTCTCCTTCAGCTTTTCAATGGAGGAGGTCTCTTTTTTCGCCTCCACCATGGCCTCCCGGCGCTTCTCCGCCTCGGCCTCCAGCTCCTCCAGCCGCTTGGTCTCCCGCTGGATTTCCAGCTCGGCGGCCCGGAGGGCGCTCTGATACATCAGCGCGTCGGTAATGGCAAGGCCCTCTTCCGCCCGCCGGTGATACTCCCCGTCGCAGTCCCGGTATTCCCGCCAAAGCTCCTCCAGCAGCGCCTCCTGGGCCCGTACCCGGGCCACGGCCTCGGCATGCTCCCCCTGGAGCACGCCGAGCACTTGCTGTTTGTAGGAAAGAACGGTATCCAAAGCGAACTTGAACTTTTTCACAGGACGGTTCTCCTTTGGTTCAGTTAATTCAATATCTGCTTCAGCTTCTCGATGCACTGGTCATAGCTGAAGGCCTCGTTGATATCCTGGGTCAAAAACCCGTTCACCGCGTCGATCTTGCTCAGGGCGTAATCCAGATTCCGGTTGGTCCCCGGCTTGTAAGCGCCGATGGCCACCAAGTCCTGGTTCTTCTCGTAGGTGCTGAGGATGTCCCGTAGCCTGGAGGCCAGCTGCCGGTGCTCCGGCGAGACAATCTCCACCATCAGACGGGAGATGCTGGCGGACACGTCGATGGCCGGGTAGTGGTTGCTGTTGGCCAGGGCCCGGGAGAGGACGATGTGTCCGTCCAGAATGCCCCGGACGGTGTCCGCGATGGGTTCGTTGGTGTCGTCGCCCTCTACCAGCACGGTGTACACGCCGGTGATGGAACCTTTATCGAAATTGCCGCTTCGCTCCAGGAGCTTGGGCATCTCCGCATACATGGAAGGGGTATAGCCCCGGCTCACCGGCGGCTCACCGATGGCCAGGCCGATCTCCCGCTGAGCCATGGCGAACCGGGTCAGGGAGTCCATCATGAGAAGCACGTCATAGCCCTGGTCCCGGAAGTATTCCGCGATGCCCGTGGCCACGCTGGGGCATTTCATCCGCAGCATGGCGGGCTGGTCGGAGGTGGCCACCACCAATATGGAGCGGCGCATGCCCTCCTCCCCCAGGTCCTTCTGGACGAACTCCAAAACCTCTCGTCCCCGTTCGCCCACCAGGGCGATGACGTTGATATCCGCCTTGACGTTTTTCGCGATCATACCCATCAGCGTGGATTTTCCCACGCCGGAGCCCGCGAAAATGCCAATGCGCTGGCCTTTTCCGATGGTGATCATACCATCAATGGCCTTGACTCCAAACTCCATCCGCTCCCGAATCGGGGGGCGGCGGAGGGGATTGATATAGGAACCGCCGACACAGTAGGCGTCTCCGCCCTCAAAGGGGGCCTTGCCGTCGATGGGCTGGCCCATGGCGTTGATGATGCGGCCCCGGAGGAACTCGCCCACCCGCAGTGTCAGTTGCCGCCCGGTGTTCCGGACGAAGTTTCCCGCCGAGATGCCCGCCATGTCGGAATAGGGCATCAGCAGGATGTGGTCGTTTTTGAAGCCCACCACCTCGGCGGTGACCTGGCCGCCGGAATCGCCGTTGTAAATCCGGCAGATGTCGCCGACGGCCGCCCGGCCGCCGCTGGCCTCAATGGACATTCCGACAATATTCTCAATTTTCCCGGTCAGGCTGTAGGTCTCCGCGTTGTAGACCTGACGGATCATTTGCCGGAACATAGCTTCTCCTTTGGCGCTACACGCCGCCGTTGAAATTCAGATTGCTGAAGCTGACGCCCTCCTCCACAGGACCGGCGTCGGACAGCAGGGTCCGGATGTGGTTCATTTGCGTGGCGGCGCTGGCGTCCACGATTTCATCAGGGGTCTCTATGATACAGGTGCCCGCCTCGTCGTCCGCCATAGGGATAATGCGCACCCGGTCCGATAGGGCCGACAGCGCCGTCATCAAAGAGGCCGGGACCTTGGAAAGATGCTTGGCGTCACATTCCGCGATATAGATGTGGGCCCACTCCCGGCGCTTCCGCTTGTCGATGGCAGTTTGAATCATCCGGCAGATGACCTCACTGCTGCTCTTGAGGCTGACGCAGACCACCTTCTCCGCGATGGCGATGGCCAGATCCCGCAGATCGTCCACGTTCTCCTCCATCTGGCGGTCCAAGGCGGTCCCCGCCCGCTCCAGAAAGCGGTCAAATTCCGCGGCCAGCTCCTCGGCCTGCCGCCGCTGGGCCCGCTGCCCCTCCTGAAGAGCCTGAGTGGCTCCCTGGGCCAAGCCCTCGGCCCGTCCGGCCTCCAGTCCGCTCTGGCGGGAGGTCTCAAACAACTCCTGGGCCTTGATTTCCGCCTCCAGCCGGGCCTGGTCCAAAATGGCCTCCGCCCGGCGGTGCGCGTCCGCGATGATCTGCTCCGCCTGAATCTGGGCGAAGCTCACCGGGTCCAGTTCCGGCTCAGGTTCCGGCTCCGGCTCGGGAGCCGGAGCCTCTTCTCCAATCCGGATGTCCACCGCCGGCGCCGCTTCCTCTCCATCCTCCCCGGGGAGCGGGACAGGGGGCCCGTCGGGGGAGGCTTCCTCCTCCTCCAGGACCAGCTCCTCCGCCTTGGGGAACTGATAGGGCTCCGCTTTGGGGCGCAGAATGGCTTTCCAAATACTAGGCAATGATATCGTCCTTTCCGCCCTTCAGGATGATGATCTCACCCTTTTCCTCCAGGCCGCGGATGATGCCGACGATGCGCTGCTGGGCCTCCTCCACGTCCTTCATGCGGACATTGGAGGTGATCTCCAGGTCGTCCTTGATGCTCTGGGCCATACGGGAGGACATGTTGGCAAAGAGCTTGTTGGCCACCTCTGTGTTGGCGGCCTTGAGGGCCAGCACCAGGTCTCTGGGATCGCAGTCCCGGACGAAGCGCTGCACGGAGCGGTCGTCCATGGTGATAATGTCCTCGAAGACGAACATCCGCTTGCGGATCTCGTCCGCCAGGTCCGGATCGGACAGGCCGTCGAAGATGTTTTTCTCGCTGGTCCGGTCCAGGTTGTTCATCACGTCGGCCACATAGTCTATGCCGCCGACTTTGATATTGGTGTCTGTCATGATGTTGGAGAACCGGTTGTGCATCTCCGCCTCCACAATCTTGATGGCCGCCGGGGAGACGCTGTCCAGCTTGGCGATGCTCTCCACCACCTGGATCTGCTTCTTCTCCTCCAGCTGGGCCACCACGCCCGCCGCCTTGTCCGCGTCCACATAGCTGAGGACCAGGGCGATGGTCTGGGGCCGCTCGCTCCGCAGGGCGGAGTACAGGGATTTGATGTCCGCTTTGTCCATGAAGGCGAAGTCCCGGTTTTTGAGGCTCTTGGTAACCTTGCCCAGAAGCTCCGCCGCCGCCTGCGCGCCGTAGGCCTTCTCCAGAACGGCCCGGGCGTACTCCAGTCCGCCCTCCGTGACGGCCTTGTTGGTCATGCACAGCTGGAAGAACTCGTTGAGGACATCCTCGGTCTGCTGGGGACTGAGGAAGCCCAGCCGGGCCACCTCCAGGGTCAGCTGCTCGACCTCCTCATCCTCCATGTACTTATAGATCAGAGAGGCCTTCTCCGCGCCCAGGGCGATGATGACCGCGGCCGCCTTCTGGGTAGTGCTGAGGTCGGCCAGGGGTTTCCCGGGCTTTGCCGCCGCCGGGGGGGCGGCAGCGGTTGCCGTCGCAGTCTCAGCCATTGCCCTCTCCCCCTTTCAGCCAGGTCTTGATCATCTGGGCCGCGATTTCCGGATTGTCGTTGACGAACTGGCGGATATCCTTCCGCAGCTCCATGCTCCGCTCCAGCTCCAGGTCCATCACGTCGGCGCCGGTCTCGGGCGTTCCTTCCAGACCCAGTCCGGCCACGCGCATCAGGGCTTCCGCCTCCTCGCGCTGCCGCGCCTCCTCTTCCTCCTGCTTCTTCCGCTTCTTCTGGCGCAGCAGCAGAATCACGACCAGCAGAATCACAAACAGCAGCAGACCCACGCCAGCCGCGATCAGCACCCACAGAGGCACCGTCCGGCCATCGTCGTCGATTCCAGGCGGGTTGCCCTGGTTGGGATCGAAGAACTCCATGGCCATCACAGAGACCTTGTTGTCCAAAATCTCCACTCCGGTGACCGGGTCCCGCTCGCCCTCGATGTTGGCGGCCCGGGCCACATGCTGGCGGATGGTCTCCACATTGAAGTCATCCCCCGCCGCCCGGGAGTTGATGGTCACGGCCACGGAGCAGTCAATCACCCGGGCCACACCGTTGTTGTCAATATTGATCGTACTGTGGGAGTTGTCGTAGTCTATTTGTTTGTTCGCGTAGATGGAGTTGTCCCCATCCTCGGGGGTCAGCATGCCCTCCACCTGCTCCGTCAGGTCGGCGTTGCTCTCGGTGCCTACAAGGCCCCCCGCCGGGTTGTCGCCGGGACGGCCCACAAACCCCTCCGACCGCTCGGATGAGATGGGACCCCGCCCGCCGGTAGAACCGTCCTGGGCATACTCGGGGAGGATGGTCTCCTGCCGCTCCTCGGTGGTGCGGTTCAGCTCCACCTCACAGGTGACGGCCACCTTCACGTTGTCCGACCCGAAGATGGGGTCCAGGATATTTTTGACCTTGGTGTTGATCCGGTTCTCCCAGGCCTGCTGGAGCTGAATCTTCACGGCGGAAGCGTCCCCGTCCAGAGCCTCTCCCGTCAGGTAGATGTTGCCGGCGGTATCGCCGATGCTGACGGAGTCAATCTCCAGCCCTTGGACGGAGTTGGAGACAAACTGCTGGATGGCGGAGGCCTGCTCGTCGGAGAGGATTTTGCCCTCCACCATGGTCAGCATGACGCCGGCGCTGGCCTGGACCACATTGTTGCTGTCCAGTATGTACGCCCGGTTCTCCCCCGGAGCGATGGTCACCGTGGCGTCCACCACGTCGGGGAAGTTCCGGATCACCCCGGCCATTTTCTGCTCCAAGTCCTGAATCTTGGCGTAGCTCCGCTCCTCGTTGGTGGAGAAGCTGCCCAGATTCTCCATGTAGTAATTGCCGGTCTGGTTCAGGTTCGCCATCAGAATCCGGGCCTTCAGCGCGGATTCCTGTCCGGCGGGAACCAGGACGGTGTTTCCGTCCTCTACTCTATAATTTGTGACGCCCTGTTCGCTCAGGAAATTCAGGATATTGGAAGCCTCGGTATCGCTCACCTGGGTGACCAGCACGGCGTAATCCTGCTTGTTCAGCGTCAGCATTATGGCGATGGCCACGATGAGGACCACCAAAACAGCGGCAATGACGAGCCATACTTTTTTAGAAATCTTTTTCAGGCGCTCCTTCGTCTTGTCAAGGAACGCCTTCGCCTTTTCCTTCACGTCGTTCAACCGCTGTCACCTCCTTCTCTCCGCCGCGCGCGGCGTCCTGTAGACATGATTCGTGCTGCCCTGGTCCTGCGGGGCCGGGCAGCACAGGGGGACTCCCCCGTCTGCCGTTTTCGCTTACAGGTTGATCCTCGTCAGCTCGGAGTAGGCGTCCTGGGCCTTGTTCCGAAGCTGAATCAACAGGTTCACTGCGGCAGCGCTCTTGCTGGCGGCAACCATAGTCGCGGCGGGGTTATCCAGCTGGCCTGTGGCCAGCAAATATTGGGATTCCTTATATTCCGCGTCCGTCTCCTTCACGCTGTCGATGGCGGAGCGGAAAACGGCGCCAAACACGCTCTCCCCCTCGGGGGAAGGCGTGCTCTGCGCTTTTGTCTCCTTATGAGCGGTAAGCGGCGCCAGCGGCGTCAGCTTTTCCATGGGAGTCAGCATGACAAAACCATCTCCTCTCAGAAATCTCAGGCCGTTCTCCATTCAGTTCTCTCAAGCCTGGGTCAAAAATCAATTTTCAGCGGCCCCTCAGCGGCCGATCTGGAGCCCGTCGGTAACTACGGTTTTCATGGTGTTCAGCATGGTCACATTGGCGGCGTAGGCCTGGCTGGCGGCCATGGCGTCGGCGATTTCCTTCACCATGTCCACATTGGGCATTTCCACATAGCCGTCCTCGTTGGCGTCGGGGTGGGTGGGGTCGTAGACCAGCTTCATGGGGGACGGGTCCTCCACAATCTGGGTCACCTGCACGCCGCCGGCCACCTGGCCGTCGGGCACCATGCCGGTGGAGGCCCGGGCCATGGCCCGGCGGAAGCCGTCCCGACCGGTTCTGGCCTCGAACACCACCATCTTCCGGCGGTAAGCGCCCTCGCCGTTTTCCACCCGGGTGGTGGTGGAGTTGGTCACGTTCTCTCCCACCACGTCCAGCCGCAACTGCTGGGCCGTCAGGCCGGAGGCGACAATGTTCATCGAGCTCAAAAACGCCATAGTTCAAATTCTCCCATTCCCCGCCGGTTATCTTCCCGGCAGTTCTGCGCGGGACCGGCAATACCGGCCCCGTAATCGTTTATTCCGCCCTCCGGCGGAACCTGCGTGCCATTGACATTAATAATGTGAAGTGAAAAAGCGTCCGGGCCCCACGCCGGCCGGCGCGCTTTGGCTTACTGTCCGCGGATGGCGGAGTTCAGGATAGAGAGCTCCGTGTTGATGGAGCTCATCACGTAGCGCATTTGATAGGCGTTGCGGATTGCCTCCGCCGCCTGGGCGGTGACGTTGACGCCGTTGTCGTCCATCCGGGTCTGGACCGTCTGCTCCGTCACGCTGAAGGGGCTTCCCTCCAACACCTGGCGCATGGCCTTCACCGGCGAGGACCCCCGGGAGGCCATCAGCAGCTTGCTCTTCAGGCCCTCCTCGAAGGTGACCACCTTTTCCTTATAGCCGGGGGTCTCGGCGTTGGTAATATTGTCCGCGATGGCGGCCTGCTTGGTCCACAGGTAGCCCAGGGATTTTTCCAGCATCAGAAAAGAATTGCTCGACAGAAAATCCATGCGTTCACTCTCCAATCGTAATCGCGTCCCGGCGGAGGCCAAAGGCCCGCGCTCCCCCGGCGGGGGAAACGGCGCGGGAGGCTCCGCCCGCTATGGCAAGCGCCCGGGCTGTCTCGCCCGCCGCGCGTTTGCTGCGGTTATGAAAACGGCTTTCCATCCTATTCGGCGGCGGACGGTTTCATGCCGCCGGACCGGCTTGGAGACAAAATTCACCCCATCTGCCGTTTTTCTCCCCAGTTTTTGCGGCCAATAAGTGCGTTTTGCAACACATTTGCCCGCTCCGTCTGGTCGGGTAAAACCCATTATGAACTATTCTTCCGGAAAAATCAAGTATTTTTTTGCCGGACACATCTTCCATTTCTGAGAAATACCCCACTTTTTTCGCTGATTTTGCCGCATTATCCAAAAATCGCCGTTCCTGTTGGTCCCCGAATCCGCCCTCTTGACGCCTGTTACAGTTTTTTTGTCACTATTTTATCTATTTTTGTCTAAAGGGGCAAATCGCACCCTGTTTTGGAAAAGAGAAAAAATGACGGTTCTTTCCTTCTCTTCTCCTCGGTTCGTTCTTGCTATTTTCAATCACCTGTGGTAAAATCAGCATGATGTAAAATTGGCGTTTGCTGTCCCCCTCCTTTGGGGGGCGCTTCCGGCGGGCCCTGCCGCCCGCCCTTTTATGAACCCAAAACAAGGAAGTGAGCCTTTTTGAGTACAGAGCAAAAACAGAAAATTTTGATCGTGGACGACTCCGAGCTGAACCGCGCCATCCTGGCCGACATGCTGGACGACGAGTACGAGATCATTGAGGCGGAGAACGGTCTCCAGGGTGTGGGGCTTCTCCAGCAGCGCGGGTCTGAAATCTCCCTGGTCCTGCTGGACATCGTCATGCCCGAGATGGACGGCTTCGGCGTTTTGCAGGTTATGGGGGAAAACCACTGGATTGAGGATGTCCCCGTCATCATGATTTCCGCCGAGTCCGGCTCCAGCCACATCGAGCGGGCCTATGAGCTGGGCGTCACCGACTTCATCTCCCGGCCCTTCGACGCGCTGATCGTCCACCGCCGGGTGGTCAACACCATTATGCTCTACGCCAAGCAGAAGCGCCTGGCCAACATGGTGGCGGACCAGATCTACGAAAACGAGCAGCGCAGCAGCCTGCTTATTGACATCCTCAGCCACATCGTGGAGTTCCGCAACGGAGAGAGCGGCCTCCACGTCCTCAACGTCCGCACGCTGACGGAACTGATGCTGAACCACCTGATGCAAAAGACGGACCGCTACCAGCTCTCCCCCTCGGACATCTCCACGATCTGCACGGCCTCCGCCCTGCACGACATCGGAAAGATCTCCATTGACGAAAAAATCCTCAACAAGCCCGGGCGCTTCACCGAAGAGGAATTCGCCATCATGAAAACCCACTCCCTGGCCGGGGCGGAAATGCTGGAAAATCTCCCCATTCACCAGGACGACCCCCTGGTGAAGGTGGCTTACCACATCTGCCGCTGGCACCACGAGCGCTGGGACGGCCGGGGCTATCCCGACGGGCTCCGGGGAGACGAGATTCCCATCTCCGCCCAGATCGTGGCCCTGGCGGACGTATACGACGCGCTGACCTCCAAGCGCTGCTACAAGGATTCCTTCTCCCACGAAAAGGCGGTGGAGATGATTCTGGCCGGGCAGTGCGGCGCGTTCAATCCCCTGTTGATCGAGTGCCTGGAGGAGCTGGCCCCCGAAATTCCCACGCAGATGAACAACAGCAACTCCGTCGCCCAGCGGGACCGGCGGGAGATGCGGAACGTGGCCCAGGAGATGCGCCGCCACGAGGAGCTCACCGCCTCCGAGCGGACGCTCCAGCTGTTGGAGCACGAGCGGATAAAGTACAGCTTCTTCGCCGACATGAGCAAGGAAATCCAGTTTGAATACACTGTCTCTCCGCCCATGATCACCCTGTCCCCCTGGGGCGCGGACCATCTGGGGCTGGAGGAGATCATCATGGACCCCCTGCACCAGCCCGAGGCCAAGGCTGTCATCGATCCTTTTGACCTCAAGAGCTTCACCGACGTTCTGCGCAGCACCAGTCCGGACCTGCCGGTGGTCACCTACGACTGCAAGCTGAATTATAAAGGTAAGTGGCGCTGGACCCAGATTGTGGCCCGGGCCATCTGGTCCAACGACGAGCCTCCCCGCTACACCGGCGCCATCGGCAAGGCCGTGGACATCCACGACTCCCGCATGAAGCTGAACGCCCTGGAGCGCATGGCCTCCCACGACGCCCTCACCGGGCTTTTGAACCACGCCTACGCCAAAAAGCGCATCCTGGAGCGGATCGAGGCCCGGCCCGCTGCGTCCTACGCCCTGGTCATCTTTGACCTGGATCACTTCAAGGCCGCCAACGACACCTACGGCCATTCCTTCGGGGACCAGGTTTTGGTCCATCTGGCGGAGAAGCTCCGCCAGTGCATCCGGGGCGGAGACATTGCCGCCCGGGCGGGAGGGGACGAATTTTTGATCTTCCTGGAGTACAAGGACGAGGTGGAAACCGTAATCTCCCGTATCTTCCAGTCCCTTGGCGGCCAGTTCGAGCAGTTCCCCCTCTCCATCAGCATGGGTGTGGCCCTGACGGAGCGCGTCACCGGCGGCTATGACGTTTTGTTCCACGCGGCGGACGCGGCCCTGTACACCGTCAAGCGCGGCGGCCGGGGGCACTACCGGTTTTACGACGACTCCATGCGGGAAACCCTTTCCGTCATCTCCCCCATTGAGGACGGCGGGGACGCGCCTGAAGACGTATAAGATAAGGAGGAGCATATATGACCCTGCAGGAATGCTACGCCGCCATGGGCGGAAACTATGAGGACGCCATCGGCCGTCTGCGAAGCGAGCGGCTGGTGCAAAAATTCGTCCTGAAATTCCTGGACGACGGCAGCTATCACCTTCTCTGCCGCTCCCTGGAGGAGAAGAACTACCCCGAGGCCTTCCGGGCCGCCCACACCATCAAGGGCGTCTGCCAAAATCTGAGCATTGACAAGCTCCAGTCCTCCAGCAGCCGGCTCTGCGAATCCCTGCGAAACGGCTATACCCCGGAGGCCGACAACCTGGCGGAGGAGGTGGCGGCGGATTACCAGCTGACCGTATCCGCCATCCAAGCCTTCCAGAAAGAGAGCGCAGGATGAAAAAACTGCTGAACAGCGCCACCCGCTTTCTCACCGTCAGCCTGGCGCTGGTTCTCCTGCTGACGGTGTGCATCTTCTCCTTTCTGGCCTTCTTTATGAGTGGGAAAAGCTCTGAGACCATCAGCGCCGTGGGCACCACCTACATGACCGGCATGGGGGAGAAGGTCACCCAGCACTTCGCCACCACCATTGAACTGCGTCTGGCCCAGGTGGATTCCCTGGTGGGGAGCATTCCCCCGGGCAGCGCCTCCCCCTCCTCCCTGCGGGCGGAGCTGGCCCGCAACGCCAAGGCCCGGGATTTTGTGGCTCTGGCCTATTACTCCCCCAGCGGCGAATTTGACATGATCTACGGCGAGGAGCCGGTCCTGGCGGACCCGGAATCCTTCCTGACCTCCATGAACAACGGGGACAAGAAGGTGGCCGTGGCCTCCATCGCCACGGGGCAGAGGGACGTGCTCCTGGGCGTCTCCGCCGAGTACCGCATGTCGGACGGGACGCTCTCCACCGCCCTGGTGGCCAGCCTCCCCGCCGACTACATCGCCGAAACCCTCTCTTTGTACAGTGAGAACTCCCTGGTCTATTCCCACATCATCCGCCGGGACGGGTCTTTTGTCATCCGCAGCGGGGACGCCTTCCGGGAGAACTATTTCGAGCGCATCCAGGCGCTCTTTGAAGGGCAGGGAGAGAGCGGGGAGCAGTACATCCGGGAGCTGGAGGCCGCCATGGATAAAGGCGAGGATTACTCCACCCTCATGGTCTTCGGCAGCGAGCGGCGGCACCTCCAATGCAACAAGCTGCCCTATTCCGAGTGGTATCTGGTCACGGTGCTGCCCTACGGCGAGCTGGATCAGGCCGTCAGCGACCTCAGTCACGCCTGGCTGTATCTGGTCTTCCTGGGCTGCGCCGTGGTTCTGGCGGCCCTGATGCTGGTATTCTGGCAGTACTTCCGGCTCCTCCGGGAGCAGATGGAGGAGCTGGAGAAGGCCCGGAAGGAAGCCGTTCACGCCAACAAGGCCAAAAGCGAATTCCTCTCCAACATGTCCCACGATATCCGAACCCCCATGAACGCCATTGTGGGAATGACGGCCATCGCCACGGCAAACATCGACGACAAGCAGCAGGTCCAGAACTGCCTGAAAAAGATTACCCTCTCCAGCCGCCACCTCCTGGGACTCATCAACGACGTGCTGGACATGAGCAAAATCGAAAGCGGCAAGCTGACGCTGAACATGGACCAGATCTCCCTCCGGGAGGTGATGGACAGCATCGTCAGCATCGCCCAGCCCCAGGTCCGGTCCAAGCATCAGCAGTTTGGCGTGTTCATTCACGACATCTCCACGGAAAACGTCTGCTGCGACAGCGTGCGGCTGAACCAGGTCCTTCTGAACATCCTGGGCAACGCCCTGAAATTCACCCCCGACGGCGGCCTGATCCAGGTCTCCCTCTATGAGGAGAGCTCCCCCAAGGGAGAGGATTATGTCCGCACCCACATCATTGTCAAAGACAACGGCATCGGCATGACCCCGGAAATCAAGGAGAAAATCTTCGAGTCCTTCGTCCGGGAGGACAGCGCCCGGGTCCGCCGGACCGAAGGCTCCGGCCTGGGCATGGCCATTACCAAGTACATTGTGGACACCATGGGGGGGACCATCGAGGTGGAAAGCGAGCTGGGCCAGGGCAGTGAGTTCCACGTCACTCTGGACCTCCAGCGGGCCGAAGCCACCGAGGAGGAGATGATTCTCCCCGAGTGGAACATCCTGGTGGTGGACGACGACCAGCAGCTCTGCGAGAGCACCACCGCCTCTCTGAAATCCATCGGCGTCAAGGCCGACTGGACCCTGAACGCGGAAAAGGCCCTGGAAATGCTGGAGCACCGGGCCAAGCTTCAGGACCACTACCACATCATCCTCCTGGACTGGAAGCTGCCGGATATGGACGGCATCACTGCCGCCAAGGAGATCCGCCGCCGCTTCGGCAGTGAAACCCCCATCATGCTGATCTCCGCCTATGACTGGAGCGAGATTGAAAAAGAGGCCAAGGAGGCCGGCATCACCGGCTTCATCTCCAAACCCCTGTTCCGCTCCACCCTCTTCTATGGCTTGAAGCCCTTCATCAGCGCCGCCGGCGCTGCCGAAACACTTCAGCCAGAGGAGAAATGCGCGGATTTCACCGGCTGTCACATTCTTCTGGCGGAGGACAACGACCTGAACTGGGAGATTGCCAACGAGCTCCTCTCCGACCTGGGGATGGAACTGGACTGGGCGGAAAACGGCCGCATCTGCGTGGAAAAGTTTGAGGCGTCTCCCGCGGGCTTCTACGACGCGATTCTGATGGACCTGAGAATGCCCGTGATGACGGGCTATGAGGCTACGGAGGCCATCCGCGGGTTGGACAGGCCCGACAAGGACATCCCCATCATCGCCATGACCGCCGACGCCTTCTCCGAGGACATCAAAAAATGCCTGGACGCGGGCATGAACGCCCACGTAGCCAAGCCCATTGACATCCGGGAGATTGCCCGGCTTCTGGAAAAGTTCATCCATGAGCACCGTTAAGGCGGCGTGAAAAGGCGGCGGGGAATTCCCCGCCGCCTTGTTCCATCCTTCAGCACTCCGCCGCTTCCCCGCCGGATTCCACGGTCTCCGCCGTCTCGCCGCCGGAATCGGAGCCCTCCCGCTCTTCCTCCAAAACGGATTCCCATTCCTTGGGCTTCTCCTTGGGCGCCCGGCAGGCGATGGCCAGCTTATAGCCGTCCGGGTCGGCCTCCATGAGGAACTGCTCGTCCTGGGGCGGCACCTTGTCGCCCTTCATGATGCGGGAGGCAATGATCCGGCACTTCTCCATGGTTTTCAGGGACTTGGACAGCATCTCCAGGTCACCGCTGTTCCGCTGCCTGGCCTCCAGCAGCTTCCTCTGCCTTTCCATGTCCTGGCGGTTGACCTCCTGGAGGAAGGACAACGCCGCCTGGGACCAAGCGGCCTTATCGGTCCTGGGTTTCACCGAACCCACGCCCGCTCCGGCGGGCTTTTTCTCCGCCTGGGGCGCTGCTTTTGACACCTGCGCGGCCCGCCGCTGCCGCCCATTCACACTGAGCTCCATCGTTCACCCTCCTATACCTTTATATCCGCCCCGTCCGAGGCTTGACAATACCCCTCATCCGGGATATACTATTGTCAAAGGCGCCGCGGAGCGGTTGGCCCGAGTTTACTAGCTTCTATTCAGGAATAGAAACCGTCACCTGCCGGGGTGGCGGTTTCTGCGTTTTACAGTAATTGTGATCGTATAGATCCCAATATGTAACGTAACACGCATCGGCTCCACCTCCTTTCGGAGGATGTGGCCAACCGCCCCGCCCTTCGGCACCTTACGTTTACCATAACATAGAATCCGGCAAAAAACAATCCCTTTTCCTTGTGGAATCTTCCACTTCCCTTTCCCCTCCGAGTATGATATCATCATTCTGTCCAAAATAAGTCATACCTTTATTTTTCAAATCACACAAAGGAGGGCCCCGCCATGCACGTTCCGTCCGATATCGAAATCGCCCAGTCCTGTCAAATGCGTCCCATCCCGGAGATTGCCGCCGCCGCCGGGGTGGACCCCCGGTATCTGGAGCTCTATGGAAACTACAAGGCCAAGGTGGACCCCCGCCTCCTCCGGGAGAGCCAGCGGGGCGACGGAAAGCTGATTCTCGTCACCGCCATCAACCCCACCCCCGCCGGGGAGGGCAAAACCACCACCACCGTGGGCCTGGCCGACGCCCTCCGCCGCCTGGGGAAAAACGCCCTGGTGGCCCTGCGGGAGCCCTCCCTGGGCCCCGTCTTCGGCGTGAAGGGCGGCGCGGCCGGGGGAGGCTATGCCCAGGTGGTGCCCATGGAGGACATCAACCTCCACTTCACCGGGGATTTCCACGCCATCGGCGCGGCCAACAACCTCTGCGCCGCCATGCTGGACAACCACATCCAGCAGGGGAACGCCCTGGGAATCGACGTGAAGAAAATCACCTGGAAGCGCTGCGTGGACATGAATGACCGCCAGCTTCGCAATATTGTGGACGGCCTGGGGGGCCGGATGCAGGGCGTCCCCCGGGAGGACGGCTTTGACATCACGGTAGCCAGCGAGATTATGGCGGTGCTGTGCCTTTCCAGCGGCATTCTGGACCTGAAAGAGCGCCTTGGCCGGATGGTGGTGGCCTACACCTACGACGGCAAGCCCGTCACCGCCCACGACCTGAAAGCCGAGGGGGCCATGGCGGCCCTCTTGAAGGACGCCCTCAAGCCCAACCTGGTCCAGACTCTGGAGGGCACCCCCGCCTTTATCCACGGCGGGCCCTTCGCCAACATCGCCCACGGCTGCAACTCCGTCATGGCCACGCGGCTGGCCATGCGCCTGGCGGACTACGCCGTCACCGAGGCTGGCTTTGGCGCGGACCTGGGGGCGGAGAAGTTCCTGGACATCAAGTGCCGCCTGGCGGGCCTCAAGCCCTCCGCCGTGGTGGTGGTGGCCACCGTCCGGGCGCTGAAAAACCACGGCGGCGTCCCCAAGGCGGAGCTGAACGCCGAGAATCTGGAGGCCCTGGAGAAGGGGCTTCCCAACCTCCTCCAGCACGTGGACAACATCAAAAACGTCTACGGCCTGCCCTGCGTCGTGGCCATCAACGCCTTCCCCACGGATACCGCCGCCGAGCTGAAGCTGGTGGAGGACAAGTGCCGGGCCCTGGGCGTGAACGCGGCCCTCAGCGAGGTCTGGGCCAAGGGCGGCGAGGGCGGTACGGCCCTGGCGGAGGAGGTGCTCCGCCTCTGCCAGGAGCCGGGTGACTTCCGGTTTGCCTATGACGCCGAGGACTCCATCGAAAAGAAGATCAACGACATCGCCCAAAAGGTCTACCACGCCGACGGGGCCGTCCTGACCCCTGCCGCCAAGAAGCAGCTCACGGAGCTGGAGGCCCTGGGCTTCGGCAAGCTCCCCGTCTGCATGGCGAAGACCCAGTACAGCTTTTCCGACGACCCGGCCTTGCTGGGAGCCCCCAAGGGTTTCACCATCACGGTGCGGAACCTGAAGGTAAGCGCCGGGGCGGGCTTCCTGGTGGCCCTCACCGGGGACATCATGACCATGCCGGGCCTGCCCAAGGTCCCCGCCGCCGAGAAAATCGACGTGGATGAGAACGGCAAGATTACGGGCCTGTTCTAAGTTGCTTTGGAAATGCTCATATAGAAGAAGAATGGCCTGAGCAGGGGCTCAGGCCCCACAACCAAGTCCCTGCTCCTCTTGGAGCGGAAGCATTGCGGGCCTTTGAAAGGAGTAGAACCTTGCATTACCTTGCCCCCAAGGAATTTTTGGAGCGTTATGCCGCCGGAGGGACGGCCAAGACGCAAAAGAGCGCTGGGAAGCTCCTGGCCCTTTCCCTGCTGGCCGGGGCCTTCATCGCCCTGGGCTGCGCCGCCACGAATACGGCGGTCCACGGCATGGAAAACGTGGGCCTGGCCCGGACGGTCTCCGGTCTCCTGTTCCCCTTCGGCCTGTGCATGGTGCTTGTCACCGGGTCGGAGCTCTTCACCGGGAACAGCCTGCTGGTCCTCTCCCTGCTGGAGGGGAAATGCACCCTCCCCGGCCTTTTGCGGAACTGGTGCCTGGTCTACCTGGGGAATTTCCTGGGGGCCCTTCTGGCGGCGGCGGGCTGTGTGTGGTTTGGGCAGCTGAACTACTCCGCCGGAGGGCTGGCGGTCTACACCATCCGCCTTGCCGCCGGGAAGTGCGCCCTGCCGTTTTTAAGCGGCTTTGGGCTGGGGATTTTCTGCAACGTCCTGGTGTGCCTGGGGGTCTTGCTGGCCCTCTCTGCAACAGACGCGGCGGGCCGCTTTATGGGAGCCTTCCTCCCGGTGTGCTACTTCGTCCTCTGCGGCTTTGAGCACTGCGTGGCGAACATGTACTACATCGCCGCCGGGCTTCTGGCGGTGCGGAATCCCCAGTACCTCCAGCTGGCCCAGGAGGCCGGGGTGGACCTCAGCGCCCTGACCGTCCCTAATTTCCTCCTGGGGAACCTCCCCCCCGTCACCCTGGGAAACGTCCTGGGGGGCGCGGGACTGGCTGCGCTGCTCTGGTACGCGCATTTGAAGAAGGACTGAACAAACACCGGGCCGGGAGGCGACGCCTCCCGGCTCGGTGTTTTTACTGGGCGACGGAGACGCCTCCCTGTTCCAAATCCGTCCGCGCGACCAAATTCCTGTCCTCGTCATAGCCCACGGCGACGACCCGGAGGCCGGCGGGGTACTCGCTCCAATCCACCAGGTTGGCCTCAAACAGGAAATAGAGCCGTCCGTCCTTCTCCATCCAGCCGCTGTCGCCCCGATGAATCCCGTAATTGCCGTGGACCCGGCCGATCCGTTTCTCTCCCCGGGGGTCGTCCGGTCGCATGAAATAGACCTCCAGCCAGGCGATCTCCGGGTCGTCCACCCTGCCGAACACATAGAACCGGCCCGCCTTTTCCATCCGTACAAAGCTCCACCAGCCGCCGTGGATGGGACCCTCCGCCCCGCAGTCCACCGGCACGCCATAGAGCTCCGTCCAGCCGTAAAACGACAGGCGGACCGCGCTGAGCATGGTGACGTTCTCGTTTTCCGTCAGATAGACCAGGCCGGTCTTGTAAATCTCCGGGGTCCACTCCCGGCAGACCACGGCGGTCCGCCCCGTGCCTGTCCGCTCCTCGATGTGTCGGAGGGCCTGAATGGGGAACAGGAGGCCGATGAGGAAAATCCGGTTCACCAGAAGCACCGCCGCCGCCGCGATGAGGACCCGGCGGAGGCTTCTTTTTCTCCGGGAGGACAGCCGTCCCTTTTTCTCTTTCTTCATACCGTCTCCTCCCCTCCTGGCAGGGGGATTTCCAGCCGGACAGTCTCCCCGATAGCCCGGTACTCCCAGACCACATGGGTATCCCCCGGCTCCACCGGGGTCCACCGGACGGCGTACTCCGCCCTGTAATTTCCACTGCCCCCGGCGCTGGTCCCCGTCCCGCCCCGCTCGTTCCACAGCTCACTCCGGCTGGCCAGCCCATCCGCCACGATGCCGAAGGGCAGCCGATCATACATGCAGGCCAGCACCATGGCCGCCCGCTGGCCGTCCTTCTCTCCCACGAATACCATGTAGACGCGCAGGATGTCGTTTCCAATCTCCGCCCGGATGTCCAGGTCCACCACGGTTTCCACATTCTCCAGTTCACCGATGGAGATCGCCGTGGACGGGCAGAACCGTACCGACAGGCTGTCCCAGGCGGCGCCCAGCATTCCCAGGCCCAGCAAAGCCTGAATACACACCACCACGGTCAGCGCCACTGCCATCCGGCCAATCCACAGCCAGCCCCTTCCCCGGTACTGCCGCGCCATCTCCCGGCCAATCTCCGCCGGGTCCCCCATGGCCTCCAGGCACCGCGCTTCCGCCAGTTCCGCGTCCCAGCCCATCTCCAAAAGGGCCTCCATCCGGTCCTCCACGTGTTCCTCCAGCTCCCGGCGGACATTCTCCCGCTCCTCCGCCGTCAGCCGCCCCAGGGGCGAGAGCACCTGGTTCAAAAACTCCTGCCGGGTCATACGGCCTCCGCGCCGCCCCGCAGCACGTCGTTCACCGCCCCGGAATACCGCCTCCAGGCGGCCTCCTCCTCCCGGAGGGCCCCCTGGCCCTTCCGGGTGAGGTGGTAGTATTTCCGTTCCCGCCCCGTGGGGGCCTGCTTCCGGTAGGCCTCCACAAAGCCCTCCTGCTCCAGCCCGTGGAGCACCGGGTACAGCGTCCCCTCCTTCATGTCGAAGGTGTGGTTGGACCGCCGGGCCAGCTCCACGATCATCTGGTAGCCGTACATGTCCTCTGCCGCCAGCAATGACAGCGCCAGCAGCCGGGTGTGCTCAATGGCCTGTTTCCTCATCGCGTCCGCCTCCTTATACCTAGAGTTTCTATGCTCATTATACATAGAACCACTAGGTATGTCAAGAGAAAAAACCGCAGGGGCGGACCTGTGTGTCCGCCCTTCCAAAGGGAACACAAGGCTCTCCGAAGAAGGGCCGGTTAAAATTCGCAAGCGCCCCCTCCCGGAAAAAAGGCTGTCCAACTCCCGGAATCTATGTTATAATCTCCCCATGAACGAAAACGCTGTGAACTTATCCCGGCTTCCCCCGCCCCTGCTGGCGTGGTATCGGGAGAACGCCCGGGACCTCCCCTGGCGGAAAACGACAGATCCCTACCGGATCTGGGTCTCGGAGATCATGCTCCAGCAGACCCGGGTGGCGGCGGTGCTGGGCTACTACGCCCGATTTCTCGCGGCCTTCCCCACGGCGGAGGCTCTGGCCTCCGCGCCGGAGGACCAGCTGATGAAGCTCTGGGAGGGCCTGGGCTACTACAGCCGGGCCCGGAATCTTCAAAAAGCCGCCAGGCTGGTGGCGGACCGGGGCGGCTTCCCCGACACCTGCGCGGGCCTTCTGGAGCTCCCCGGCATAGGGGATTACACCGCCGCCGCCATCGCCTCGGCGGCCTTTGCCCGGCGGGAGGCGGCGGTGGACGGCAACGTCCTGCGGGTGGTCACCCGCCTGACGGACGACCACAGCGACATCGCCGCTCCCCAGACCAAAAAAAGCATCCGCCTCCAGGTCCAGGACATTTTCCCGAAGAAGGCGGAGGACATCCGTATTTTCAACCAGGCCCTTATGGAACTGGGGGCCACCGTCTGCGTGCCGAACGGCCCGCCGAAATGCCTGTTCTGTCCCGTCCGGGACCTCTGCCTGGGCCGGGAGCGGGGCACGGCGGAGAGCCTGCCGGTAAAGGCCCCGAAAAAGTCCCGCCGGGTGGAGGACAAGACGGTGTTCCTCCTCCTCCGGGAAGGCCGCGCGGCCCTGCGGAAGCGCCCGGCCTCCGGATTGCTGGCGAGGCTGTGGGAGTTTCCCAACGTGGAAAGCGCCCTGGACGAGCCCGCCGCCGCAGTCGCGGTCCGGGCCTGGGGCCTGGAGCCGCTCGCCTGGAAACGCCGCCTGACGGCCAAGCACATTTTCAGCCATGTAGAATGGCGCATGACCGGCTACGCTCTGGAGGTCTCCGGGGAAGGGCCGGAGGACTTCACCTGGGTAGATACCCTGGAGCGTCACGCCGTCCCCTCGGCCTTCTCCCGCTTCACGGAGGAGGTCCGGCGGGAACTGGAGAAATAGGAGGGCCTATGCCATTTTGGAAGCAGAGCGAAGACCCCTGGGACCGGAAGCCGGAGAAGCCCCGTCCGGAGCCCAAAGAGCCCAAGGAAAACCCCATCGACAGTCTGAAGGCCTGGAACCAGGAGCGCAAGGCCAAGGCGAAGGAACGGGAGGAGGCCAAGCGCCTCCCGCCGGAGCCCTGCCCCTGGTGTGGGAAGGAGATGGAACAGGGGTTTCTCACCGGCGGGCGGGACGGCGTCCGCTGGCATCCCGGCATCTATAAGTTTGAGCTTTTCCAAAGTTTAGGCGGTATAGACGTACTGGAGGAGGGGACGTGGGTCCCCTACAAAACCACCTGGCTCTGCCGGGACTGCAAGAAAATGGTGTTCCGCATGCCAGACCTTCCGGAATACGAGGACAGCTTTTTCGCCCATGTCGCGGAGCACGAGGAAGAAACGAAAGAGGAGGAAGCAAGCGAGGAATAACCCGTCGAAATCCATCGCTTTTTGTATTATTATGGCACAATTATACTTTAAGTATGGAGCCATGGGCTCCAGCAAGTCCGCCAACGCCCTGATGGCCCGCTTCAACTACGAGGAGCGGGGACAGAAGGCCCTGATGGTCAAGCCCCGCCTGGACGCCCGGGACGGGGAGCACATGGTCTACTCACGCATCGGCCTGAAATACCCCTGTGTATACTTTGACGAGATGGAGTCCATGTCCGCCATGGAGCTCCAGCAGAACGCCTGCATCATCGTGGACGAGGCCCAGTTCCTCACCAAGGAAGAAGTCATGTACCTGGTGGACCTGGTGGACCGTCTGGACATCCCCGTCATGTGCTACGGCCTCCGGGCGGACTTCAAGGGGGACCTGTTCCCCGGCAGCTATCAGCTCCTAGTTATGGCGGACAAGATCGAGGAGGTCAAGACCATCTGCTGGTGCGGGAAAAAGGCCACCTTCAACGCCCGCTTTGACGAAAACGGCAAGGTGCTCAAGGAAGGGGAGCAGGTGGTCCTGGGGGCCAATGACAAATACATCGGCCTCTGCCGCCGCCACTGGATGGAGGGCAATCTGGGCCCGGATTTTCACGTGGAGGCCCCATGATCTGTACCCTCTGTCCCCGGAACTGCCGGGGGGTGCGGACGCCGGACCGTCCCGGCGGCGTCTGCGGACAGCCCTCGGTCCCCGTCGCCGCCCGGGCCATGCTCCACCAGTGGGAGGAGCCCTGCCTGGTGGGGAAGCACGGCGCGGGGACCGTTTTCTTCTCCGGCTGCAATCTCCGCTGCGCCTACTGCCAGAATCAGCCCATCTCCCAGGGCGGCGTGGGGAAGCCGGTGACGGTCTCCCGCCTCCGGGAGATCTTTCGGGAGCTCATCGCCCAGGGGGCGGCCTGCCTGGATCTGGTGACCCCCACCCACTTCACCCCCGCCATTCTGGAGGCTCTGGGGGACGAGCCCTGGCCCGTCCCGGTGGTCTGGAACTGCGGAGGCTATGAAAAGCCGGAGACCCTCCGCCTTCTGGAGGGCCGGGTTCAAGTCTACCTGCCGGATCTGAAATACGCCCTCCCCGGCCCCGCCGGGCGCTATTCCGCCGCCCCGGACTATTTTGACCGGGCCGCCCCGGCGATTCTGGAGATGTTCCGCCAGACCGGCCCCTGCCGCATGGAGAACGGCCTGCTGAAATCCGGCGTGCTGATCCGCCATCTTCTCCTCCCCGGGGAGCTGGAGAACACCCGGCGCTGCATCGACTGGGTGGCGAAAACCTTTCGCCCCGGGGAGGTCCTCTTTTCCCTCATGAGCCAGTACACCCCCCAGCCCGGAGCCGCCGGAAATCTGGCCCGCCACGTGACCAAGGCGGAATACCGGGCGGCGGCGGAATACATGGCCAACTGCGGCATTGTTGACGGCTACACCCAGGAGCGCACCTCCGCCAGGGAGGAGTACACCCCGGACTTTGACCTGTCGGGAATATAAAACAAAAAGTCCCGTGAGCAATGCTCACGGGACTTTTATGTATCCCTTATGAATTACTCCTCGGGGACGATGGCGCCGTTGGGGCAGGTGTCGCTGCAAGAACCGCAGTCCAGGCAGGCGGCCGCGTCGATGACATAGGCATCATCGCCCTGGCTGATAGCGCCGGCGGGGCAGGCGTCAGAGCAGGCGCCGCAGCTTACGCAAGCAGAAGTGATCTTATAGGCCATGGGTTGCACCTCCATTCGAATTGTATCCCCATTGTAGCATACTCTCAAAAAAAAGCAAGTGCTTTGTGAAACCCCTGACGGAAATTTTTTACTTCCCTCCTCCGTTCACAATTTGTTTTCACAAACGTCAAAGAACGTCAAAGATTTCCTCTTGACATTTCCCCCAAGCGTGTTATACTGGCATCATCCGAAACATCAAAGATAGTCAAAGTCAAATCGAACTCAAAAGATTTTGAAAAGAGGTGTGCCCATGGGGATTTCCGATTTGATTGCCGGGTTCCTTCAGGACTGTCTGGACGAGACGGGAGACGGCGTGCTGGAGGTCCAGCGGGGCGAGCTGGCCCAGCGGTTCAACTGCGTGCCCAGCCAGATCAACTACGTCATGTCCACCCGTTTCTCCCCCGAGCGGGGCTACATCGTGGAAAGCCGCCGGGGCGGCAACGGGTATATTCGCATCACCCGGGTCCAAGTGGACCGGGAGACGCTTTTGATGCACGTCATCAATTCCCTGGGGGAGCGGGTGGACCTGCCCTCCGCCCGGGCCATCCTGGGGAATCTGGCGGAGTCCGGGGCCCTGACCGGGGATCTGGCCCGGACGCTTCTGTCCGCCGTGGGGGACAAGGCCTTGGGGGCCGTACCCCGGGAGCTCCGGGACCAGGTCCGGGCGGACATTTTGAAAAACGTCCTGATTCTCCAGGTCTAGCGGGGCATAAACTGAAATAGTCCCACCTTTTAAATTGTCCATCAAAACATTTTCCAGATACAGGAGGTTTTTATTATGAAATGCGAAAATTGTGGCAAGAATGAAGTCACCTTTGTTTACCAGAGCAGCGTCAACGGAAACGTCACCGAGAAGCACCTTTGCGCCGAATGCGCCGAGAAGCTGGGCTACACCCAGCGTTTGGCCGCCCAGAGCCAGCGGATGATGCGGGGGCTCTTCGGCGGCGGGCTGTTCGACGACTTCTTCACCCCCGTCCCCTCCCTGCTGGGCCGCATGAGCCGGATGCTGGAGGACCCCTTCGACGACATCTTCGCCGACATGCCCGCCCTGGGCGCCCCGGCGGAGGCGAGGCCGGAACCCCAGAAGACCCAGGACACCCTGCTGGAGGAAGAGGAGCAGAATCAGCTCTCCAGGACCCGCCAGCTCAACGCCCTGCGGCTGGAAATGCAGAAGGCGGTCCGGGAGGAGAACTTCGAGCGGGCGGCGGAGCTCCGGGACCAAATCCGCGGCATCGAGCGGAACTGAAAAAACCATACTTTAAAAACCGTACTTCACGAAAGGAAGTGTCAACCACATGAACGAGAAAAAATTCAGCCCCGGCGCGGAGGAATCCCTCCGCCTCAGCCAGGAGGCCGCAGGAGAACTGGGCCACGGCTACGTGGGCACCGAGCACCTTCTGCTGGGCCTCATCCGGGAGGACCAGGGCACCGCCCACGACGTTCTCCTGGAAGCCGGGCTCACCGACGATATGATTGTGCAGATCATCAAACGCAGCGTGGGGGCGGGCCTCCCCGGCAGCAATCCCGCCCAGGGCTTGACCCCCCGGGCCCGCCGGGTGGTGGAAATCGCCGTGGAGGACGCCGTCCGGGGCGGCAGCCCCTATGTGGGTACCGAACACCTGCTGGCGGGCCTTCTCCGGGAGGGGAACAACATGGCCGTCCGCATCCTCCGCACCGCCGGCGTGGACGCCCGGCCCCTCTACGCCGCCCTGATGCAGAAGCTAAACCAGCGGCCCCAGAGCCGTCAGCCCGCCGCCCCCCGGGACGACCGGGGCCCCTCCTCCGGCGGCGGAGCCGGCGGGAGCGGAGGAAAGACCCTCCGGGAGTTCACCCGGGATCTGACCGCCGACGCGCGGAACGGCAAGCTGGACCCGGTTGTCGGGCGGGACGACGAGATTCAGCGGGTGATTCAGATTCTCTCCCGCCGGACCAAAAACAATCCCTGCCTCATCGGCGAGCCCGGCGTGGGCAAAACCGCCATCGCCGAGGGCCTGGCCCGGAAGATCGTTCTGGGAGACGTGCCCGACGACCTGCTGGACAAGCGCATCCTCTCCCTGGACCTCTCCGGCATGGTGGCGGGGACCAAGTACCGGGGCGAGTTTGAGGAGCGCATCAAAAAGGCCCTGGACGAGGTGAAGAAGTCCGGAGACGTGATTCTCTTCATCGACGAGCTCCACACCATCGTGGGGGCGGGGTCTGCCGAGGGGGCCGTGGACGCGGCCAACATCATCAAGCCCGCCCTGGGCCGGGGAGAAATCCGCTGTCTCGGGGCCACCACCCTGAACGAGTACCGGAAATATATCGAAAAGGACGCCGCCCTGGAGCGCCGCTTCCAGCCCGTCCAGGTGGGCGAGCCCAGCCAGGAGGCCAGCCTGGAGATTTTGAAGGGCCTCCGGGAGAAGTACGAGCAGCACCACAAGCTCCAGCTCACCGACGAGGCCCTGGAGGCCGCCGTCTCCCTCTCCGCCCGGTATATCTCCGACCGCTTTCTCCCCGACAAGGCCATCGACCTGATGGACGAGGCCGCGTCCAGGGTCCGCATGGAGGAGGAGGAAATTTCCCCGGAGCTGAAATCCCTGGAGGAGAAAATCGCCGCCCTGGCCAAGGACAAGGACGCCGCCATCCAGCGTCAGGACTATGAGACCGCCGCCCAGCTCCGGGACATTGAGAGCAACTACCAGGACCAGGTGGAGCAGGAGCGGGAGAAGCGCCGTTCCAGCCCCCGGCAGCACCGCCCCGTCACGGCGGAGGACATCGCCGCCGTGGTGGCGGGCTGGACGGGCATCCCCGTCACCCGCCTGACGGAGGACGAGGGCAGCCGCCTTCTTCGGATGGAGGAGATTCTCCACCAGCGGGTGGTGGGCCAGGACGAGGCCGTGAAGGCCGTGGCCCGGGCCATCCGCCGGGGCCGGGTGGGGCTGAAGGACCCCAAGCGCCCCACGGGCTCCTTCCTGTTCCTGGGCCCCACGGGCGTGGGGAAGACGGAGCTGTGCAAATCCCTGGCGGAGGCCATGTTCGGCGACGAGAGCGCCATCATCCGCATCGACATGTCGGAGTATATGGAGCGCCACACCGTCTCCCGGCTCATCGGCTCCCCCCCGGGCTATGTGGGCCACGAGGAGGGCGGCCAGCTCACCGAGCGGGTCCGGCGCAAGCCCTATTCCGTGGTCCTCTTCGACGAGATTGAAAAGGCCCACGAGGACGTGTGGAACATCCTCCTGCAAATCCTGGACGACGGCCGGATCACGGATTCCCAGGGCCGGACGGTGGACTTCAAAAACACGGTCATCGTCATGACCAGCAACATCGGGGCCAAGAGCCTCACCACCTCCGGGACCCGCCTGGGCTTCAGCTCGGAGGAACCGGCGGACGACGCGGAGAAACAATTCCTCCAGGCCAAGGAGACCGTCATGGCGGAGCTCCGCCAGACCTTCCGGCCGGAGTTTTTGAACCGCATCGACGACATCATCGTCTTCCGGGCTCTGACGGAGGCGGACATTCACGAGGTGGCCCGGCGGATGCTGGAAACCGTGTCCGCCCGGATGGAATCCATGGGCCTGCACCTCAGTGCCTCCGACGAGGCGGTGGCGGAGCTGGTCCGGGAGGGCTACGACCCCAAATACGGCGCTCGGCCCCTGCGCCGCTGCATCCAGAGCAAGGTGGAGGACGCCGTGGCGGAGCGGATGCTGGACGGCACCTTAAAGGAGGGGGACACCGCCGCCCTCACCGTGGAGGACAGCAAGCTGCTGGTGACCAAGGAAGAGCTTCCCGCCTGAGAAAACACGAAGGCCCCGCCGTTCCGGCGGGGCCTTTTTCGGTCCTCAGTATTTTTTCACAAACCGGGAAATCAGCGCCCGGCAGGTCACCATGCGGATGCAGGCGTAAAAGGCCTCCGCTTCCGCCGTGCCCTGGCCCACGGTGGTGGCGTTCTGGGCATCCTCCTCCGTCTCCCAGAGGACGAAGTCCGTCCAGGTTTCGTCCTGCACATAGTGCTCCCAGGAGAGGAAGCCCTTGGCCTTGGAAATCACCGCGTCGTGGAGCGCTTGGGTCCGCTCCATGAACTCCTCCGGGGTTACGGTCTTTTTGAGCTTGTAGGAAAATATCCACGCCGTCTTTGCCATATGCATCCATCCTTTCTGTTTGGCGGTGAATGGGTTGACTCTCCTCCGCGGCTACTTCGTATTCCTCAGAAATTCATCTTGACATTCCATTCCTCTGCCAATCTCTTCAGCTCCCGCTTGTAGCTCTGCACCAAATTTTCTGTCTCATTCATCAGATCATTGGCTTCGGACACTTGAGTCATGTCCTGATTGCTTAGCGCGGAGCTCATCAAGGCTACGGTATCCAAATATTTTTGGGCACAATCCTGATAGTTTTCATGAAGCGCTGAAATCTCCGGATCAGCTGGATTTATTTCCATAACCATATCATACAACTGCTGACAAAGCGGAGTCGTGCGCTCAGTAATTTCGGTGTACGCGGTAGCGTCATCCGTATAATTTGTTCCGGTAACGCTCTTACGGCTATTCAGCATGTCCTGCTCCACTTCCGCGAATTCGCGCACTTGTCGAATATACTCCTCCAGCGCCTCCCGCTTCGCATCATCGTCCGAGGAGGCGTCATCACCAGAGCCGCTCTGCGCCGGAGTCCCGTCTGTCAAGGCGGTTTGCGGCGGCGCACTGCTGTCCCCCCGCTGGGCGTTCTGGTAGAGGTAATATCCCACCACGCCCCATAAAACCGCGTCGGCAATGCCCACCAGAATCAGCAGGATGGTCAGGACCGGCAGCAGGGGGCTGTCCTTTTTCGGCTTCCTGGGGGCCGCGGAAGCCGGGGCTGCCGCCGGAGCCGCCGCTGGAACTGCCGCCTCCGGGGCCGCCGGTGCGGAATCCGCTTCCGCGGGAACGGTTTGCGGGGAGGTGGTCATTTCCTCTGCCATGATCAGGTTCTCCTCTCCTCGCCCGGAGCGGGCTTCTGTCTTTTTTTGTCTATTATAGCATAAGCCCCCCGGGCTTTCAAGAGGAATCCCCAAAACGCCGCCCTTGCCTTTTCCGGTAAAAGCGTGTACACTGTCAGGGAATATCTTTACATCCCCAAAGGAGGACCCGCCATGCCCTTCACCGTCCTTTCCGTCCTGCTGTCCCTGGCCCTGCTGGCCCTGGACCAGTGGGTCAAGCGCTATATCTCCCTCACCCTGCCCCTGGGGGAGGTCCGTCCCCTCCTGCCGGGCTTTGTGGAGCTGAAAACCATCCACAATTACGGCGCGGCCTGGTCCAGCTTTTCCGGCGCCCGCTGGCTGCTGGTCATCACCACCAGCTGCATTGTCCTGGCCATCCTGGCCCTTCTGGTCCGGCGGATTGTCCGGCATCCCCTGGGAGTGCTGGCGGGCTGTCTCATCGTCTCCGGCGGCCTGGGAAACATTCTGGACCGGGTCCGGCTGGGCTATGTGGTGGACATGTTCAACTTCCAGTTTATGGACTACCCGGTCTTTAATGTGGCGGACATCTGCGTCGTCTCCGGCTGCGTCCTGGGGCTGGTCTATTTCCAGTGGTTCTACGAGAAATACGACAAGAGGGGGAAAGCCGATGGAAACGCGGACGCTCCGTCCGGCGGAGACTGACGCCGGGAAGCGGGTGGACGCCTGGCTGGCCGGACAGCTGGAGGAGCTCACCCGTTCCGCCGCCCAGCGCCTCCTGGAGGAGGGCCGGGTCACCCTGGGCGGAAAGCCCCTGGCGAAGAATTACAAGCTCACCGGCGCGGAAACCCTGACGGTCTCCCTGCCGGATCCGGAACCCATCGACGCCCGGCCTCAGCGCATCCCCCTGGACGTGGTCTATGAGGACGGCGACGTGATTGTGGTGAACAAGCCCAAGGGCTTGGTCGTCCACCCCGCCCCCGGCCACCCGGACGGGACGCTGGTCAACGCCCTGCTGTATCACTGCGGGGGGAGCCTCTCCGGCGTAGGCGGGGCCCTCCGCCCCGGCATTGTCCACCGCATCGACCGGGACACCTCCGGCCTGATCATCGCCGCCAAAAACGACTTCGCCCACCTTCGCCTAGCGGCCCAGCTCCAGGACCACAGCCTGGCCCGGACCTACGAGTGTGTCGCCGTGGGGGCCTTCCGGGAGGACGCGGGCACGGTGGACGCCCCCATCGGGCGGCACCCGGCGGACCGGAAGAAGATGGCCGTGCTTCCCACAGGCCGTCCCGCCGTCACCCACTGGGAGGTGCTGGAGCGCTTCTCCGGCCCCCTCCGGCATACCCGCCTCCGCTGCCGCCTGGAGACCGGACGGACCCACCAAATCCGGGTTCACCTGGCCTATTTGGGCCATCCCATCCTGGGCGACACGGTCTATGGGGCCAAGAAGCCCGTCCCCGGCCTCCAGGGGCAGTGCCTCCACGCCGTGGGGCTGCGGTTTCTTCATCCCCGCACCGGGGAGGCGGTGGAGCTGTGCTGTCCTCTGCCGGAGGAATTTCAAGCCCAGCTCCGGAAGCTGGCCCGGCAGGTTTGACCGTTTCCGGCGGCCTGCCGGGGAGGGCTTTTCCTTTTTTCAGAAAAATGGAGAAAATTTTGAAATAGGCCTTGACAAAACCGGAATTCTTTTGTATAGTAGTCAATGCCGTTTGACGTGGGCGGTGACTCGGGAGCATAGCTCAGCTGGTTAGAGCATCTGCCTTACAAGCAGGGGGTCACTGGTTCGAGTCCAGTTGTTCCCACCAGCTTTTTCCTAAGTTATCTTTCCCGGTGTTTCCTCTCCCTTTTATGGCCCGGTAGTTCAGTTGGTTAGAACGCTAGCCTGTCACGCTAGAGGTCGACGGTTCGAGCCCGTTCCGGGTCGCCACTTGCCCAGATAGCTCAGTTGGTAGAGCAGTGGACTGAAAATCCACGTGTCGCTGGTTCGATTCCGGCTCTGGGCACCATTTGAGGGTACTGCGGTACCCCTCATGCGGGCATAGCTCATCTGGTAGAGCGCCACCTTGCCAAGGTGGAGGTAGCGAGTTCGAGCCTCGTTGCCCGCTCCAGCTCTGGAATTCCCAACACCGTTCCGTTTCCGCTTTCGGCGAAAACTGCACTATGTTGGGAATTCCTTCGCTTCCCCACCGGAACCGCTTTGCTGGGTTCCGGCGGGGGCCCCGGGGCTTACGCCATGTCCTTGCGCTTGTGGCGGGATGGGGAAGTGGGAAAAATTTTTTGAATTTTTTTCAAAAAAGTGTGGACTTTTTCGGAGAGTTCGCATATAATAGGTTGTAGATGGTGACATAGCCAAGTGGTAAGGCAAGGGTCTGCAAAACCCTGATTCCCCGGTTCAAATCCGGGTGTCACCTCCAGAAAGAAACCCTGTAGCCGCAATGGCTACAGGGTTTTGCTTTGCCCTTTGGAGGGGTGTTTTCCCTTTAAGTTTCCCTTTGGGTCCCGTATTTTGCCGGTTTTGACCTCCTTATACACTAGAAACACCTTGAATAAATTTCTCCATACGGGAGGCGCTTTCCCGCTTCATTTTGTTCGTCACATGGCCGTAGACATCCAGGGTAAAGGCGGCGGTGGCATGGCCCAGGTTCCCCTGTACGGTCTTGATGTCATCCCCGGAGCTGATCGCGGCTACGGCGTAGGAATGTCTCAGATCATGGAACCGGGCATCTGGACGGCCAACACGTTTGACCATGGCCTTATATTCACGGTAGACTGAGGATTTTGTCAGGTGGCCGCCAATCTCGTCTGTGAATACCAAGCCGTCAGGATTTCCCCAGGCCTCCCCAGCCTTCAAGCGCCATTCCGTCTGTTTCACCTTCTGCCGCTTCAGGCACTTCATGACAAACGGAGCGGCGGCAATCGTGCGGCTCTTGCCGTTCTTCGGAGAGGTCAGCGTATAGGCACCTTTGAGTTCCTTTTCCTGGTGGAGCTGAATCTGCTTGTTGATGAGAAGGATTCCCTTCTCAAAGTCCACACAGTCCCAGGTGAGGCCCAGGACCTCCCCTTCTCTCATACCTGTAAACAGCGTGACCAGAAAAATGTCCTCGTAGCGGGTCCCTTGAATGACTTTCAGAAATTCCTTGATGTTCTCCTCGTCCAAGGGTTTCAGATCCTTTTTCTCAATGCGCGGGAGTGTACAGGCATTGGCAGGATTGAAGCGCAGCATCTCATTCGCCACCGCCTGATTTAAGGCATGATGTAAAACGCCATGGATGTTCTTCACAGTTTTAGGCGAGAGGGGATGTTTCCCCTTTGTCCCGTGCGTCAATTCGTTGTAAAACTTCTGGATCGTGTGCGTTTTCAAGCTCTCCAACCGGATCGCTCCCAAGGCCGGTTTAATGTGGAGCCGGATATCGTTCTCGTAAATTTTGACCGTTCGGGGCTTGATATTATTTAAATAGGTATCGTGCCAAATATCCAGCCACTCCCCCACGGTCATTTTAGACGGTTCCTTATAGGTGCCGTTATTTAACTCAACCGCAACCGCTTGCATCTTCTCCCGGACCTCCTTCTGGGTCTTGCCGGAAAAAGAACGCTGAATCTGCTTGCCGGTGCCTTGGTCATAGCCGGTGGTGATGCGAGCCTCCCAATAGGTGTAGGGCCGACCCTTTTTCATAATGGTCTTTTTGCGAATTGTCCCCGATCCCTGAGCTGCGCGGCTGCCGCTTTTTTTCGACATGATTTTCCTCCTTGATGTGTTATATTGCATAGAGCCCCCTGGAGGGGTGTACACCCCTCCAGTTTAGTTGACGGTTCAAGTCGAACGGTTTAGAAAATCGACAAGGGCATCGCGGGGCACAAGGTATTTGTTCCCCACACGAATACTCCTCAACTTTTTCGACCGAATCAGTCTATACACAAGCCCTTTGCCAACTTGAAGTTCCTCAGACACTTCCTTTACCTTTAGGGCAAGGGGCAGTTCATTAAAGTTTTTCTTCATTTTCTATATCTCCCTCAGAAGAAGTTTGCTTTTTTGACATATTCCGCCCAATTCAATTTCAAAGACAGCGGTGTGTCTACACGGGGAAATCGATCGGCAAACATGGTCAACGTCCAATCCTCTGCTTCTTCAAAAGTCTCAAACGAGCGAACAGTTGCCTTTTTGATGTAACGTTGGATAGCCTGAGCCTTTTCCCAGCTATCCATGACTGCCACGCCGTTTCGTCCAATCACTGCATAGAATTTCACAAAACGTCCTCCTTCAATTTTAAGTTGACAAATCCCCAGGTCGGGTTGCTGGATGGTGTTACTCGTCCACGTTTCCGGTCGACCCCTGGATATAATGTCGCACAGAGGTGAAGCAGCAACCCAGAAAATTCGTTCTTTCCACAAAGCGGGCCATATTGCTTAACAAGGGTCGTGTACAGCTTTTCTGTCGGCTCCCAATTCCCCTCCAAAGGTTCACAGGTGTTGGTGAGAAATTGCGCAACGGTATCAACGGGATTCAACTTACCGCCAATTGCTTCGTTTGCCAAATACTCCCCGACGAAAATGTATCCGTTGGCCCTCAGTTCCCGATAGGCATCCAGCGCCCGTACTATGATGGCATCGCGTTCTTGCTCCAGCTTTTGGGGGAGCTGGCGGTCCTGGTTTTCCCTAGGAATTGATAACGTGAAAGGAATCACGACCATCCGGTCGAAAAACGCCTCGTCCTGGTTGGGAATTAATGCAGCGTGGTTCGTTGCGAACAACAGCTTGGCGGTGTTCACGAATCGAACCCGGTCTGAAAATTTGACGTTGCTCGACGTAGGATCGCCTCCGGTCAGCTTCTTCAACTTACTGATCGCCCGCTTGTTGAACGGGTCCGCCGGAAGGTCGAAGTCGACGCAGAGCTTCTTTCCGACCAAGTCCGACAGGGCAAACTCCCCTCCCAGCTCGTTGACATCAAGGGCAGACACCACGTCTCCCATGAAGCAATCCCGGATGAAATTCCCCAAAACCGTCTTGCCCGAGTTCGGAACTCCCTGGAGCAGAAAGAAGGATTTTCCGGTCTGGTCTGGAGCCAGCAGATATCCAATCATTTGCCAAACTCGTCTCTGCAACGTGACATCGTTCCCGCTAATCACCTCCAAAAAATGTTGAAACGCCGGACAACCCATCTGACGGCCTCGTTGATACGACGCGCGAAGTCGAGTGGTTACAAAAAGGCCATAAGTATGGGGCTGAGTCTGGAACGTGTCCAGGTTCAGCAGACAATCGTCAAAGGCTACCACGTTCAGGTGGAGCTGTTCGTCACGGCAAATCTCCGGCTCTTGGAGCAGGGATTGATAGACCTGACGAGCAAAAGACGGCCTGCCCTCTGCCGCAACTGCATCCCGGCAATTCTCGACAATCTTCTTTTCAGCCTCCTCCTTACGACAGGGCTGGAAGGACTTGCCGTCGTAAAAGTAGAGGAGTTTGCAGGCGCTGACCACCATTCCCCTCCCGATCAGCGACCGGGCAACCTGATAAGGGGTAGCGCGCGAAGGTTTGCTCTGAGTCTCGGCCTGCTCGCATTTGATAACAGGAGAAGCCAGTGCCCAGTGTTTAATGTCCGGCCTTTGGGGGATGAATTGACTGTCCGCCGCTATCGAAAACGGTTTTACCCTTGTAATGTCCCCTTCCTCTTTCGTTATCTGATCTTCTCCAATGGAAGGTATGTTCTGAGGGGTATCGTCATTAAACACCATCGGGTTGAACTCCATTGGGTAAAAGACCATAGGAGAAACTAGACTACGAGGCGGCGCTCTATTGGCGCCAGCAGATTTCGTTTTCTTGTCATCGGGCATTGTCATCACTCCTCTCAGTTGGTGGCTCAATACTAGCACCAGCTCCCACATTTTGGCAAATTCGATTTTTTTGCATTTCACACAATTTGACAACAATTTGACACAGCAGGAGGCAATATGATAATTCAAAGCGACCAAATGAAAGAACTTATAAAACGTCGGAAGGAATTGAAAATTCCCCAGGAGGAAATCTCAGAAATTTTTGGAAAAAAGGGTCGTGCTTGGTGGAGCAGTAAAGAACGGCAACTTGAAAATGGAACGTGGCACGGGCTTGATATCTCCAAAGATCAAATGGAAAAACTCAATCTTTTACTAAACCTTACAAAAGAAAATGGATTAAGTGAAGAACGTGGTCCGATGGTTTTTGACGAGTCCCAAATTATCAAAGCTTCCTTTCAGGAAGCGTTAGAGCGCGATTCTCTCTTTACGAAAAAGATGCTGAACTACATTTGTAAAGCATCAGAGGATGATTTAGATCGTTTGCGTTACGCACTTTATAACTTTATTCCTCAGTTTTTTTCTTATAGAGACAGTCCTTTGACGACGCTGATTGTACAAATACGGGACGAGTTCACTAGAGCACTTCAAAAAAAATTTTCAAATGATGATGCCCTAGATAACTTCATTTTATCTTCCATAAACAAGGCAAAAGCCGACAGCAAAGATCATATTCAGAAAGTAGAATTTGCACATTCTTCCAAACTTGAATCAGCAGAATATATCTCAAATTTTTTGACAGTCAAATCCTCTGAAGTGGCAACAAGAGCGTTAAAAGAAGAGCTTTTGCAGAGTTTTGAATTATCGCTAAACTCTGCTATCCGCCGCTGTGTACACCGGCATTTTGAATAAAAATTGCTTCGAGCGAGCACAATTTCGAGAAATTTGTATGTCAATTTTCTGTCAATTTCTTTGTGCCATTGTGTCAACAAAACTTCATCCTTGAATTTCCCGAAAAACCTATATAAATCTTCCGCTATACAGCGAAGGTTGGGGGTGTGGGGGATAGGGCAAATGGGAACAGACCTGCTTGCAAAGCAGGTCTGTTCCCATTTCGCAAGCCCTGTCCCCCACGAAACCTCGGAACAATGGCTCCCTAGATTCTTTGACACAGTGACACGATCACTGTGTCACTTCTTTACCCCTCTGCTGACCAAGTAAACCGAGGCCGCCAGCACAGCCCCCTCGGCAAACTTCATCAGCGGAGCCGACACCGCCGCTGTCAGCAAAACCGACATACGCGCTCCCTCCCTTCTTACGCAAAGTCCCGCTCTTCCGTCAGACACAAAACCGCCAGCGTCACCACAAACCCAAGGGTTTCCCAGCCCATACGCTCCGCCTCCCTTCCTCTGATTTTTCAAAAGCCCTTCCAGGCCGTTGAACCGATTCAAAGCTCCCGATTGTACAAGGCGTCCTCGATCTCCTCCGGTGTGAACCCGCTTCTGTGAAGCTGGTCAATCTCTTCGGGAAATACGCCAAAGGCCCCGGCCACGGACCTCAGCGCCTCCAGATAGGGCGTCTCCTCAAAGGGCGGAAATATGCTCCCCTGCCAATCGTAGGGTTTTCCGAAATGTTGGAACTCCCCCCACTGCAAGCCCCCAGCCGGGTCAATCTCCAAAATGTCGCCATAGCGCAGAGGAATCCTCTCAGGCCGCTCCAGCCTCAGTCCGGCAGCGGCCAAAGCCGTCTGCAAAATCTCCTCCGTGGAGCAGTAGAGATACAGTCCCCGCCCAGGATAGCGGTACAGGCAAAAGGGGCTGTCTCCCTTGACGATATACAAACTGCCGGCTTCATCCAGGACGGTAAACGTAAAAGACCCTCGCACTTGTTCAGCCATGAATTGGAGGCTGTCCAGTGTGAGGGTTTTCTTCTGCTCGATCAGCTGAACAGCAATATAGCTGTCCGTCTCAATCCTGGTTTCCGGTAACGCCAGTTTCCGCCGCAGCAGTCCATCGTTGTACAGTACGCCGTTATGGGCCAGGGCAAAGGGCCGCTCTCCGGCTCTTCCGGGGAACGGGTGATTATTGTAGTTTTTACGGCAATTGCCCTGGGTCGCCATTCTCGTATGTCCCATCACCGTTCGCACATTCTCCGGGACGCGGAAACGCATACAGCGCCCAGGCCAGGGACGTTTGTAAATGAGGAGCTTTCCACGGAAGTTGTACGCAATGCCTGTAGCGTCGGTTCCCCGCTCCTCGCTGGCAATCGCCAAAGCCAACAAGAGCCGGTTCTTCTGCCGGACGGTCAAGCGGTTCCGGGTATCCATCAAACCAAAGAGGCAGCACATCCTTACACCTCCTCTTCTCTTGTCACCGGGTCATTGACATAAAGCCGCCGCTCCTTTAGATACTGCACCAGCTCCGGAGACTGACAGCCTGTGACGAAGGTCGTCCACGGCATGGCCTTGATCTCCTCGTCAGAAAAGGAAATTGCCACGTCGCATATCCAATTGACCAGCTGCAAGGTGGCAATCAGCGTATTCCATTTCAGGGTCCCCCGGAAGATGCGGAACTCAATGGTGTCCCGGTTTTGCAGGTTCACACAGGAGTAGCGCCCGTTGTGGCAGCCCTTCTTGGCATGGTCCAGGATTTCACAGGGCTGCTCTTTATACCCGTACCGCATTGCCCATTCATTCAATTGCTGGGAGGTCCTTCGGCTGAATTTCAGCAGCTCGTCCCATTGCTTCTCGAAGAAATACAGGATGCGGGCAATCGCGGCATCCTGCCGGGCCTCTGTCGAGCCAAAGGCGGTCCGGTTCACATGGACATGAAGCCCGCAGGTCCCGGCCTGATGGCTTAGATAACCCAAGGAAACCGCCCTTTGGAGCAGGGCTTCCCAGGGCATTTCGCTCCGGTGGAAGTCTAAGGTCATGGGATGCGTAACAATCTCAAAGCCGTCGTGGAGGGAGCCGTCGTGCTTGCAATAGGCAAGCTCGGCATCCCGGTTTGCAATTTCCATCAGCTCTGAGGCATTTTCGCTGTCCTCTCCGCCCTCATCGATCTCCAGCTCTACGCCGAAGAAGCGGGTACCCTTGCCGCAGAAAATGGGGATGGGTTTGTAATAGTAATCGTTGATGCTGTGGCGTCTTTGAACCCGATGATAACAGGAGCTGCAATAGGCGTTGTCGCTCCTGTCAAAACAGGCTTCGTCCTGGTGAATGATTCGGCCGCAGTTCGAGCAACTGACGTAAAAGCGGTCATAGCAGGACTGGCAAAGAGGTGCCTCCGGGTTTCCGGCGTTGTCCTCTCTCCAGATACGAGTACCGCAGCGGGCACAGAAGAGGGTCCCGGTTTCCAGGCAGTCCGGGCAAAGCTGGGAGCCGTCGAAGTCGGTCAGCTGAGCGAGAAGGAACGGCTGGCCGCAGGATTCACAGGTTTCGTGGGCTTTCATGATATACCTCCATACAGCAAAATTGCCTGGAGCAGATGCTCCAGGCTGGTTCATAGGGATAATATATCATTGAAATGCACAGCTTTGACGGATTAAAGCAGAGGAATCAGGTCCTCCAGGATTTTCAGGACCTGCTCCCGCTTGTTTTCGGGGATTCTGGACATGAGCTCCTGGAGGCGGCGGTCCTGGCCGATGGCACTCATGGGGAGGGCATCCGTCCGAAGCAGTTCTGAAAGAGAAACATCCAGAGCCGTTGCGATTTTATATAAGGTGTCGATGGTAGGGCATTTCAGGCCGCGCTCCACTTGCCCAAAGTAGGCCGGGTTGATCTCGGCCCGGAGGGCCAGGTCCTCCTGACTCATGGATTTTGTGAGGCGCAGGTATTTGATCCGGGCCGATACTGCCAGGGTGAGCTCTCGCTTTTGTCCTTCTATATCCATCACCGCCTATAAAGTGTTATAGACAGGATATGGGAGTTTTAGGCGAGATTCAAATTGATATAGATATTATTTTGATATCTATAGACTTGTATTTCATGTGGAGGTGTGCTAAAATAAAAAAGCATTACAAGGAGGTGTTTAGCCCGATGGATAAACTTTCATTGCCGCCAAATGAAAAAAACATTGGATTGCTACGTAAATTTGCACATGAAAAAGGCTTTAACTTATCGAAGGTTCGCAACAAAGATGCCTGGAACTTGACGGATAAACAATCTGGTCAGCTTATATTGCGCCACGAAAGTTTGCTGGTAATTCACGATTATCTTTGTCATTGTGACGATTGATCTTTATACAATCAAAAGGCAAATTTCAATAGGCTTTGGAGGAAAAAGTATTATGAGTTTTGCGGACAACCTTCGCCAGCAAGCCAATGAAGAACTTTTAAAAAGAGCACAAGCCAAACAAGCCAAGCTAGATGCACAAGTAGCGGAGGAAAATAAAAAGAAGGAATTCTTCATAACAAGAAATACCGCTATCTGTTCTGGAGAAGCTATATCTGCTTTTTATGCCGGTTTCAAACTGGAGTTGATGGAATTGGCGGGTCAGAGAACATCTGATGAATCCAAACACCAAAAAGGCGAGTTTGTTTATCTTCCCAAAGAATTTTCCGCAAAAATGGCTCATTATGACGAGCTGCTTGAAAAAAAAATTGAATATTATTATGATTTGGCTTATGAGCGAAATGAAAACACCGGTCGAGAGCATCGAAGGGCTCGTCGAAGTCTAAGCGTTTTATACTATGACACCATTACGCCGTATAAAGTATTCAGCAAAGAAGAGTGCGATATTATCGCGAGACAACTTAAGGAAATCTTTTCTAATGATGGGCTTCGCTGCTCTTTTGATTACGAGGAAGTCTATCGAACAATATACGAAGAACTTGAACCTACTCGTTGGGAAAAGCATCAGGAAGGTCTTATTGGGTATATCCTCAAATTCGATGTGAACTGGCACCCATGGAATACCACTAAACCTATTTCTGCAGAATGTCTGGAAAAAATAAGACTTGAATGTCTTAATTATAAAAATGAGCCTGATTATGTATACTTATGGCAAGGAAAAGATCGCAAGTTGTTAGCAATCCTAGGTTTAGGAAATGAAAATATTTACTTACGAGAAGATACTACTCTTTTTTGTTCTGGTAAGGAAGGCTTTGCAATTACGCCGACAGGCATCTACTGGGTCAAGAGGGGCCAAGTACACAAACAATCTTACCAAGAACTTGCAGATGAAATCCAAAGCGCATACAATGATACAAGTATTTTTTCAAGAATAAAGGAAATTGTACGTGCTGATTTGTCGTAAAATGCGCTTTATTTATTAACTGACATTGAATAAGGAAGGTAGTTCGATTATGTCATTCTTTGATAGTTTAAAAAAAGGTGCTGTAATAGTGGGTCAGGCTGTCGGAGAACAAATTCAATCTGACTTTACAAAAATGCAAAAAATGAAAAGCGACGTTGATTTCTATCAGCAGAAGTTTGAATCACTTAGCGATGAAGAGCTTTTGAGGAAGTTTCGAAGTTCTTCTGGTTCAAGGAAAATTGCGTGTGGAAGACTATTAAAAGCTCGGGGATATAGGCCTAAAGCTGATTAAGGACGATAGGAGTTGATTCAACAATATGCCAGCCAACGGATTTAATGGTATTACCGAATACATCTGTACATGGTGTGGTAAAAAAGTCAAACGCGCAAAAGGGGAGGGCCGTCCAGAACCAGGGTACTGCCCCAGAAAGCCAAAAAGCAGGGACGGGAAGATGAAGCCTCATACCTGGACAATCAATCGCAAAATATCATTCTAACCTTATACCTCTATGATTTTAAGCAACCAAAAATGGCGTAGCAATAATGTTGCTGCGCCATTGCATTTTCCCGCCCAAACTGTTATACTATCCACACAGGATGCAGGACCTATGTAGCCTATGATTTCACTTCCCAAAATTCACGTTTTTCGTCTCCAGGTCAATTCCACCATCCGAAAGGAACTGGAGGCGGTCTATGCAAAGAATGGCCCCATGCTCACCAACATCATCAATGTGTTTTCCAGTAGTCCTTGAACACTGGGGACTTTCCCTACCAGGCTGCTGAGGGACCGCCGCATGAAAGTTCTCCGTGTTCTGGATGGGCGTCAGGACGATTTGGCGTTCTCATTCTAGACCAAAAGTTTTCCCTTTAGTTTCCCTTTAGACGCTGGTTTGAAGCATATCGCAGATAACAAAAAAATTGATTCTTCGGCAAACTTTCCTAGAATTTGCAAGTGTTTCAGCCTATAAAAACTCCGTCTGAAATTGCTCCGAGGCGATTCAAATCCGGGTGTCACCTCCAGAAGAGGAAGACCGCAATCAGCGGTTTTCCTCTTTTTAGTTTCCTGTGTTTTTCAGCAGGGCCGCTTGAAATTGACTCACTTCTCTCTGCGTTCGCAGCACTGTAAATTTCTCGGCGTAGCGCCCGCCGATTCCCATGTAATAAGACTCGAATTTTGCGCTGTGTTCAATGCGGAAGCTGTAGCGAAGATGCCGTATGTTTTTGAATACATAGGCCGCAGCGGAAACGGAAATTTCCCCTCTATCCACTGTCTTCGGCCCTTTAGCCTGCCGGGCCAGCCTTATAAGTTTCAGCACATATCTGATGCCCCTCGCGATATATTCCTTTATCTGGCGTTTTGCAATGCGCCCTAAACAGGTCCATTTTCCAAAATTGAGAAATATAATTCGATCCGCTTCTCTGAGCCATGCCTCCTTGACGCACTGCTCTCGGTATCCGTCGATGATCCATCCGCCGTTCCAAAGGGCCTCCATTCGTGCCTCCGCAATCGCCATGGCTGCCGGAGCCTCGCGCTGCCTGATGTTATCATACATTGCCTCGTCGACATGGAAAACCTGGCAGCCCAGCGCCTCTGAAAGGGCGTTTGCCAGCGTTGTCTTTCCCGCGCCGCTGTAACCGATGATTACGAGTTTCATTCTTCCGCCTTCCCTCAGTCCGGCGCTTCGCTTTTCCCTGCTGTTCGTCAGGATTTATTATGTTTTGTGCTGGCACAAAACATAGCGTAGGCGCCTACGCTAAAAATTTTTTCTCTTTTCACAGATGCCGCTGTCCGGAATCCCTCCCGGACAGCGGCATCGTCTTCGTTTTCCGCCCCTTACACTTCCGCCGGGGCTTCCCCCTGGCCGCTGAAGGCCTTGACCGCCTTGGCGGTGGCCTCCCGCTTCTCCTCCAGGGATTCCTTGAGAATCATATCCTTGACCTTCATCAGCCGGATGGTCGTCGCGCGGTCGTTCTCATCCAGCTTCATGTTGATATACCGGATCGCCTCTTGGGTGTTGGGGATCATGACGTACTCCAGGGCGTTGACGCGCCGCCGGGTCTTCTCAATCTCCTCCGCCATCAGCTGGGCGGACTTCTCAATCTCCGCCAGCTTCAAGAGCTTGCGGAACACCTTCCCCAGTGCGTCCACCGCCGTGTCCAGCTCGCCGGACGTGGCCGCGAAGCCGTAGGGATAGATGTCGGAATCCGACCGGGTCTGGGTCTGGAAGTCATACACCGGCACGTTGACGGACATGATGTTCTGGAAGGTCATGGTCAGCTCCACGCTCTGCTTCGGGTACAGCAAGGCCTGTTCCATGGCCTCGGAGCTCATCAGGGCGGAGGCCACCGTGAAGGCCCCGTGGACCGTCATCAGCTCTTCCTCCACCTCCGCCCGGAGGGCCCGGACCTCCCGGACCGTCTCCAGGAATTGTTTCATCAGCTCATCCCGCTTGTCTTTCAGCAGCTTGTGGCCCCGCTGGGCGGTGCGCAGCTTGCCTTTCAGGCGGGTGAGCTCCATGCGGGTGGGGCTTACCGTGATATTCGCCATGGCTCACCCCTCCTTACTGCTCGTCTTTTTTCGGCCAGTACCTCTCGATCAGCTCCGGCTTGATACGCTTCAGCTCCGCCTTGGGCAGGATGCTCAGGAGTTCCCAGCCCAGGTCCAGGGTCTCGAAAATGGAGCGGTTCTCCTCATAGCCCTGGTTCACGTAGCGCCGCTCGAACTCGTCGGCGAACTTGGCGTACAGCAGGTCCGTGGGGGTCAGGGCCGCCTCGCCCAGAATGGACATCAATTCCTTGTTGTCCTTGCCGGTGGAGTAGGCCGCGAAGAGCTGGTTCATGGTGTCGGCGTGGTCCTCCCGGGTCTTGCCCTTGCCCACGCCCTTGTCCTTCAAGCGGCTCAGGCTGGGCAGCACGTCCACGGGGGGATGGATGCCCTGGCGGTACAGGGACCGGGCGAGGATGATCTGGCCCTCGGTGATATAGCCCGTCAGGTCGGGGATGGGGTGAGTCTTGTCGTCCTCGGGCATGGTCAGAATGGGAATCAGGGTGATGGAGCCCTTCTTGCCCAGCTGGCGGCCCGCCCGCTCGTACAGTGTCGCCAGGTTGGTGTACAGGTAGCCGGGGAAGCCGCGGCGGCCCGGAACCTCCTTCTTGGCGGCGGAGACCTCACGGAGGGCCTCGGCGTAGTTGGTGATGTCGGTCATGATGACCAGGACGTGCATATCCTTCTCAAAGGCCAGGTACTCCGCGGCGGTCAGCGCCATACGGGGGGTGGCGATACGCTCGACGGCGGGGTCGTTGGCAAGGTTCGAGAACAGCACGGTCCGGTCAATGGCGCCGGTGCGCTTAAACTCGTTGACGAAGAACTCCGACTCCTCGAAGGTGATGCCGATGGCGGCGAAGACCACGGCGAAGTTGGCGCTCTCGTCTCCCAGCACCTTGGCCTGCCGGGCGATCTGAGCCGCCAGGTTGGCGTGGGGCAGGCCGGAGCCGGAGAAGATGGGCAGCTTCTGGCCGCGGACCAGGGTGTTCAGGCCGTCGATGGTGGAGATGCCCGTCTGGATAAACTCGTTGGGGTAGTCCCGGGCGGCGGGGTTCATGGGCAGGCCGTCGATGTCCCGGTACTCCTCCGCCAGAATGTCGGGGCCGCCGTCAATGGGGCGGCCCATGCCGTTGAAGACCCGGCCCAGCATGTCGCCGGACACCCCCAGCTGGAGGGGATGGCCCAGGAAACGGACCTTGGCGTCGGCCATGTTGATGCCCGCGGCGGACTCGAAGAGCTGGACCACGGCGGTGTCGCCGTTGACCTCCAGCACTTGGCCCCGGCGGGTGGTGCCGTCGTGGAGCTCCACCTCCACCAGCTCGTTGTAGGTGACGTTCTCCACCATCCGGACCATCATCAGCGGGCTGACGATTTCCTCTACGGTTTTGTATTCACGAATCATCAGTTGTCACCTCCCTGGGCGGCGATCTCGGCGATCTGCGCCTCCATCTCGGTCCCGATTTCCTCATAGACCTTGACATACTCGTCGGCGGGAACGCTCTTGGCGCGGCCGATCTTCTCCCGGACGGGAATGTCAAAGAGCTTCATCACGTCCGCCCCCTTGGCGATGGCGTCCCGGCACAGAGCCTCATAGCGGAGGATCAGCGCCAAGAGCTTGCCCTGGCGGTCGTAGCTGGAATAGCCGTCGATGTCGGTGAAGGCGTTTTGCTGGAGGAAGTCCTCCCGGACCATCCGGGCCACTTCCAGGGTCAGCTGGTCGGCGGGGGACAGGGCGTCCTTACCGACCAGCTGGACGATTTCGTTCAGGCTGGCCTCCTGCTGGAGAATGCTCATGGCTTTGCCCCGGTCCTTCATGAAGTCCTCGCCGAAGTTCTCGTCGAACCAGGGCTTGAGGGTATCCAGATACAGGGAGTAGGAGTTCAGCCAGTTGATGGCGGGGAAGTGCCGCTTATAGGCCAGGGACGCGTCCAGGGCCCAGAAGACCTTGACAATGCGCATGGTGGCCTGGGAGACGGGCTCGGAGAGGTCTCCGCCCGGGGGGGAGACCGCGCCCACGGCGGTCAGACTGCCCCGGCGCTCGTCGGAGCCGATGCACTCCACACTGCCGGCCCGCTCGTAGAACTGAGCCAGACGGGAGGAGAGGTAGGCGGGGTAGCCCTCTTCGCCGGGCATCTCCTCCAGACGGCCGGACATCTCGCGGAGGGCCTCGGCCCAGCGGGAGGTGGAGTCGGCGATGACGGCCACGTCATAGCCCATGTCCCGGAAGTACTCCGCGATGGTAATGCCGGTGTAGACGGAAGCCTCACGGGCCGCCACGGGCATATCGGAGGTGTTGGCAATCAGCACCGTCCGCTTCATCAGGGACTCGCCGGTGCGGGGGTCCTTCAGCTCGGGGAATTCCCGCAGAACGTCGGTCATCTCGTTGCCGCGCTCGCCGCAGCCGATGTAGACCACGATGTCCACGTCGGACCACTTGGCCAGCTGGTGCTGGACCACGGTCTTGCCGGAGCCGAAGGGGCCGGGGACGGCGGCGGTGCCGCCCTTGGCGATGGGGAACATGGTGTCGATGATCCGCTGGCCGGAGCACAGGGGACGCTCGGGAGAATACTTCTTCTCATAGGGGCGGCCGATACGGACGGGCCACTTCTGGACCATGGTCAGGGGCACGTCCCTGCCGTCCTCGGTGGTGAGGGTGGCCACGGTGTCTGTGACCTTGTAGCTGCCGCTCTGGATGGATTTGATGGTGCCCTTCAGGTTGGGGGGCACCATGATCTTGTGGAGCACCACGGGGGTCTCGGGCACAGTGCCGATCACGTCGCCGCCGGTCACCTTGTCCCCGGCTTTCGCCGTGGCGGTGAAGTCCCACTTTTTCTCGTGGTCCAGGGCGGAGACCTCCACGCCTCTCGTGATGTTGGCGCCCACCTTTTCCACGATCTTCTCCAGGGGGCGCTGGATACCGTCATAGATGCCCTCGATCATGCCGGGGCCAAGCTCCACGCTCATGGGCGCGCCGGTGGTTTCAACGACGGCGCCGGGGCCCAGGCCGGAGGTTTCCTCATAGACCTGGATGGAGGCGGCGTCGCCCTTCATGGTCAGGATCTCGCCGATTAGGCGCTGGGGGCCGACGCGGACCACGTCGCTCATGTTGGCGTTGGACAGGCCCGTAGCGACCACCAGCGGCCCGGAAACTTTAACAACTTTGCCGCTCAAACTCTAAAACCTTCTTTCAGGATAGATTTGCGGGAAATTGAATCATTTTTGCGACGACATGCGCGTCACAAAAATTCCTCGACTCGCGCGCCTTGGGCGCGCTCACCAGTCCGCAGACTGGTGGGGGGAATTTAAAGGGGGGACGAAGTCCCCTCTTTAAGAGGCTACAGGATATCTGCGCCGACCGCGCGCTCGATGGCTCTTTGAATATTGTTCTTGCCGATGCCCAGGGACCCCTGGCGGCCGGGGATGAGGATGATGGCGGGCCGCAGCTCGTCCTTATACCGGGAGATCACGTCCTCCATGTCCTTGGCCAGCTGCTCCGTGAGGTAAATCACGGCGCAGTTCCCCTTGGCCAGCTCTTTGATCTTCTCCTTGGCCTCCGCCGCGTCCACGACGGGGTAGGTGTCCAGTCCCAGGGCCCGAAAGCCCATCACGGACTCCCAATCGCCGACGGCGGCGATCTGATAGGTCATTGCCATATTCTCACCGCCTTACACATACCCGTTCCGCAGCCGGGAACGGATGACCTCGGCGGGCAGGCCCGCCCCGCGGCCCATCAGCAGGATGCGGATATTCGTATACTCCGTCTCCCGGGCCGCCAGATACCCCAGCAGCGGGGCCTCGCCGAAGGGCACGAACTGCGCCCCGGCCAGATACTCCCCCACCGCGTCGTCGCAGAGCTTCTCAAAGGCTGTCAGCGGCCCGCCCCGGAGGGCCTCCGCTCCCGCCTCCGCCGCGGCCTGGAGGGCCGTGGGGCCGTAGAGCTCCTGGAGCGCGCCGGAGTTCCCGGCGGCGGCCACGGCGTCCGTGCCGATGTCGCCGCCCTCCAGCAGGACCGTTTTCAGGAACTCCCCGCCCTTGCCCATCCGCAGGGTGCGGACCAGGCTGCGGAGATTCGCCGCGTCGATCTGGATTTTGACGTAGCCCGCCAGAAAGGCGCTGCCCGTCTCCTCCGCCACCGCCGCCATCTCCTGATAGCACCGGCGGTCCAGGGCGATGTCGGAGAGCTGGGGGTCCCGGGTGGTATCCAAAACCTCCTTGGCTTCCGCCGCAGCGGCGGCCAGGCCCTCCGGCAGTTCGTCCAGCCGTCCGGTCAGGACGGCCTCTTTCAGCGCCGCCGCCGGGACCCGGCCCATATCCATCAGCATGGAGTCGGGGCTTACGTTCATCGCTGCGGCCTTCAGCACGGCCTTGATGTTGTGATAGTCGTATTTCAGCTTGAAAATGTCGATATACCTGGGGTCCGGCGCGCCGTCCAGCACGTCGGAGAGGGTGGCCTCCCGGGCCGCCGACAGCGCGGCGTCCATCGCCTCGGGGCTGCGGGCGTCCAGCTCGGGATACCCGCACTCCTGGAGGATTTTCACCGCCTCCTCGTCCGTGCGGGCCTCTAACACCTGTTCCATCCGTTCCCGTGTCAGGAGCCCGGTCTCCATGGCCTTAATGCGGGCCGAGATCGCCAGGTAATCGGTGTCTTTGATTCGATTCGCCAAGACACTTCCTCCTTCATTATGAGAACAGCTTCTTCACCACTTCCCCCGCGGTCTCCGCCTTTTGCAGGCGCACCAGGGTGTCAAACGCGCAGTTGACCTCCACGTTCTCAGAGCGGAGGATGAAGCCGCCGGGAATGGAACGGGTCTCGCCGGAGAGGGTCAGCTTTTTTCCGCCGTCCTTGTTGGCCTTTTCCACGGCGGCCTTGCCTACCTTGCGGCGGTCCTTGTCGGAGAAGATGACCTCCTCCTTTCCGGTGGAGGACGCCTGGATCAGCAGCTCCGCCAGCACGGCGGTGTACTTCTCCTCCGGCAGGGAGCAGAGCTTTTTCAATGCCAGCTCATAGGCCCGCTCCACCATCTCCTGCTTGGCGGCGAGAGCGGCCTTCCGGGCCTCCATCTGGGCGGTGCCCGCCAGGCGCTCTTCCCGCTCCGCGGCGGCCTTTTTGTTTTTGGCGTCCAAGTCCGCCGCCTCGGCGTCCGCCTGGGCCTGATACCTGGCGGCGATCTTCTCCGCCTCGGCCCGGGCCTCGCCCAGGACGCGGTCAATCTCCGCCTGGGACTCGGCGCCGATGCGCTGGGTGATTCTTTCAATTCCGTTCATGGTTCAATCCCCTTTCTGCGGGGCGATCAAGAAATGTTGATGATCATCAGCATGGAAGCCAGCAGAGACAGGATGGCGTAGAACTCCACGGTGATGCAGAGCACCATGCCCTTGGACCAGTCGTCGGGCTTCTTGGCCAGGATGTTGATGGAGCCGGCGGCCACGCGGCCCTGGGCGATGGCGGAGAACAGGCCGCCGAGAGCCATGGGCAGGCAGGCGCAGAAGTACTGGAGGCCCTGGGCCACCGTCATGCCGCTGGCGTCGCCGCCAAGCAGGCCCATGGAGAAGATGGCGAAGAACCAGACCACCAGGCCATAAAGGCCCTGGGTGCCGGGGATGACCTGGAGAATCATGACCTTACCGAACTTGCTGGGGTCCTGGCAGAGGAGGCCGGTGCCCGCCTCGCCGGCGATGCCGGTGCCCTTGGCGGAGCCGATGCCGGGGAGAACCGCCGCCAGGCCCGCGCCCAGAAGAGCCAGGGCCAGACCGCCGAAAGCGCCCAGGAAGGATTGTGCCGCCGCGTTCTGCTCGATCGCCTGAATGAGTTCCATATCCACCATAATGTTGTTCCTCCTAAAATAAATTTACTTTGTAATGTCCACGTATTTGGTCTCCATGGCCAGGGGCCGGAAGGGCTTGCCGCCGTCCTCATAGAACTTTCCGAAATACTCCAGGCATTGGAGACGGAGGTCGTGGACGTAGCAGCCCAGCAGGTTCAGCGCGAAGTTCAGCGCGTTGCCCGCCAGGGAGATCACAAGGAAAATGACGATGTTGCCGGGAATCGCGCCCAGGGTGTTGAACACCTGGGCAATGACGCTGCCCGCCAGCATCAGTGCCATAAGACGGGCATACGAGAGAATGTCGCCGAAGTAGCCCGTGACATGGTTGTAGAGGGAGCCGAAGATGCCCATAATCTTGCCGAAGCCCTGGCCGGTGACCAGGGGCCCGATGACGATCAGGGCCAGGCCCACGTAAAGCGCCAGGTTCGTAATGCCCGCCGCCATCAGCCCGATGCCGATGAAGACGATCCACCAGGTGACCTCCTCGAAAACCGCGTCCATCACCTGCCCGGCTTTCAGCTTGCGGATGAAGCTGACGGCCATGCCGGTGATGATCTGGACCAGTCCCAGGGCCATGGCCCCCACGAGGATCATCAGCGTATCGTTCAGCGGGGTGAAGAGGGCCGGCAGGGCGAAGTCGCCGCCGGTGGTAATCTTCACCACCTGGGTCAGGAAATCGCCGAAGAAGCCGCCGGTAATCGCGCCCATGATAAAGGTGGACACGCCGCACAGCTGCATCAGGCCCATCATGTGGCCCATGGTGCCCTTGGGCCGGTACTTCTTCGCGATGATCGTACCCGCCAGGAACATCAAAATGCCATAGCCCATATCCGCCATCATGATGCCGTAGAACAAAATGAAGAACGGCGCCATCAGCGGGTTGGGGTCCACGTTGTTGTAGGCGGGGAGCGAGTACATCTCCGTCACCATGTTCAGCGGCTTGGTCAGCCAGTTGTTCTTCAGGCGCACCGGCACGTCGGGGATGTCCTCCTCCGCCGGGTCCTCCGCCTCCCAGGCGCAGCCCGCGCCGTCCAGCAAGGCCTGGACCTCGCTCAGATTCTCCGCCGGGGCCCATCCCTCGAAAAAGACGATGGTGCCGTCGGTGAGGAGGCGCTCGGTATTCAGGTCCTCCGCCGCCTCGGCGGCAAGCCGGTCGGCGTAGAGCCGCAGGCCGTCCCGTTCCGGGGCCAGGGCGGCGATGGCGGCCTCGGCCTCCTGCCTCCGCCTCCGGTTCTCCTCCAGAGAGGCGTCCAACGCCTGGACGTTCTGCGCCGCCGTGCCCGTCACGCCCTGGAAGGCGGTGACGCTGAATCCATGAGGCCGCAGAATTTCCAGGGCCTTCTCCTCCTCCGCCCGGTGGGCGATCAGGAGACAGCAGCGCTGCTGCTTGTCGGCGCTGATCTCATAGAGCTCCGCCGCCGCGTCCGCCAGTTCGCCGCGAATGGCGGCGGGGTCCGCCGCTCCGGGGAGAACACCCAGGCGAAACACCGCGTTGGCGGTTCCGCTCCGCTCCAGGGGCATGTCCAGGGGGACCCAGGGCTCCAGCCCCGCCCTGCGGCTGAGAAGGCGGCCCTCCTCACCCTGGAGGCGGGAGATGTCCTGCAGGTACCCGTTGATTTTCCTGCTGACGGCCCGGGATTTCTCCAGGGTCTCGCCGCTGAGGAATTCCGCCTCGGACACCGTCCGGCGCTGGATGAACAGGCCGTCCTTGGTCCCGCCGTAACGCTTCAGCGCGTCCAGGGCGGCGGCGGCCTCTCCCTGCTCGTTCTTGGTCTCCGCCAGCGTGGAGCCGTCCCGCCGCAGCAGCGCCGCCCAAGCGGGGTCCGAGAGCTTCCCGGCGGGCTCGCTGATCTCCACACAGCCCAGACGCAGCAGCTCCCGCAGGAGGGCGTCCCGGCTGTCGGCCATGGCCATCACGCGGAGCTTTTTCATTTTTACAATGGCCATCTCAGTGCTTCACAACCCTTCCGACAATAAACTCCGCGGCGGCTTCCAGGCGCTTTTCCGCCGCCTCCCGCAGCTTGGCGGCGTCCGCCTCCGCGGCTTGGGCGGTCTTTTTGGCTGCGGCGGCTGCCCGTTCCTCCGCCTGGCGCAGCAGCTCCCGGCCGGCCTCCGCACCGGCGCTCCGCTGCCTTTGCAAGAGCGCCTGACCTTCCTTCTCCGCGTCGGCGACGAGCTGCTTGGCCTCCGCCTCGGCGGCGGCCTGCCGTTCCCGGGCCTCGGTCTCCGCCCGCGTCACCTTTTCGATCGCTTCCAGGGACATTCGTTCTCACCTTCTCTCCATGCGCCGCGCGCCCGCCGCCCGGCGGAAACGCGCTGGCATTCTTAGGATACAGTATAGGCGAAGTTCCCTAAATTTGCAAGGGAATTTTTGTTGGACCGCCGAAAAGAACAGCGGCCCTCCCGGAAGGGAGAGCCGCCGCTCACTGGAATCTGTCCGCATTGGTCACCGCGCCTAGGCCAGCCGCTCCACGGCCTCCTCCTTCGACGCGGTGAAAAAGAAGTCCTTTCCGTTGTTGGACTCATAGATAAAGTCCCGGAGGGGCTTGCTGGTATAACGGGAATAGTCGCCGAACATGGCGGCTTTCACATGGTAATTGATGAATTTCTGGAGAATCTCTCCCGCGATGCCGGTGCTGAGGACGAAGAAGTCCTCTCCCAGCACCCGCTTGTCGATGGCGATGCGCTCCGCGCCCGCCTCATACCGCGCGGTTGCCGCCAGGTCCAAGGCGGCCTGGGGGGTCGTGATCTCCGCCTGATCGCCGGAAACGACCGCGATATCCGTTCCATTCACTTTGATGTATTCGATGTTCATAAAATTTCCTCCTTGTCAAAAGTCGCGGCGCAAATTCCAGCTGGTCCGGCAGTATAGCACAGTCCGGGCGGTTTGTCAAATTTAGGAGTGTCCCCTGCATCTCCTCCTCAATAAATTTCGTGAGCGGTCACGCCCACCCAATTCCCGTCCTTTTCTTTTTCCCCATAATGTGGTATACTGTTTCAAAAGCCAATTCTACAGTTGCAAGGAGGGACCGCTATGCGGGCCGAGGAACGGCGGCAGGCCATTTTGGAGCATTTACGGCAGTCCAGCCGCCCCGTCAGCGCGGGGCTCTTGGCGGAGCGCTTTTCCGTCAGCCGCCAGGTGGTGGTGGGGGACGTGGCGCTGCTCCGGGCCTCCGGGGCGGACATCTCCGCCACCCCCCGGGGCTATGTGATTTTAAAGGCCGACCGGGGTCTTATCCGCCGGGTGGCCTGCCGCCACGACGGGCGGGGCATGGAGGCGGAGCTCTGCGCCGTGGTGGACCAGGGCTGCTCCGTGCTGGACGTGATTGTGGAGCACCCCGTCTACGGCCAGCTCACCGGCCCCCTCCAGCTTTCCAGCCGGTACGATGTGGGCCAGTTTCTCTCCCGCTGCGCCGGGGCCCGGCCCTTGTCGGACCTCACCGGCGGCATCCATCTTCACACCCTTTCCTGCCCGGACGAGGACGCTTTCCGCCGGGTGCGGGACGTTCTGCGGGACCTGGGGGTCCTGCTGGAGGGCTGAGCGATGAAACACGGCAGCGGTACCCGGGACATGACGGCGGGCTCTCCCGCCGGGCACATTCTCTATTTCGCCCTGCCCCTCCTGGCGGGGAGCCTGCTCCAGCAGCTCTACAACATGGTGGACAGCTGGGTGGTGGGGCGCTACGTGGGGGACGGCGCCCTGGCCGCCGTGGGGGTGGGCTTCCCGGTTCTGACCATGTTCTCCTCCCTGTTCATCGGCCTTTCCAGCGGCGGCACGGTGGTCATCGCCCAGTTCTTCGGCGCGGGGAAAACGGACCGGGTCCGGGACGCGGTGGACACCATCTACGCCGCCTTCCTCACCTCCATCCTCCCCCTGACGGCCCTGGCCCTGCTGGCGGTGGGGCCCATCCTCCGCCTGCTCCAGGTGGAGGACGCGGCCTACGGCGAGGCGTACCTCTATTTAATGGTGGTCTGCGCCGGGCTCATGGGCAGCATCGGCTACAACCTCAACGCCGGGATTTTAGGAGGCCTGGGCAACAGCCGGAGCACCCTGCTCTTTCTGGCGGTGGCCTCGGTGATGAACATTGTCCTGGATCTGGTGCTGGTGCTGGCCTTCGGCCTGGGGGTGCTGGGGGTGGCCCTGGGGACCGTCATTGCCCAGGCCTTCTCCTGGCTTTTCGGCGTGGCCTACATCAACCGGCATTACCCGGAGATTTCCCTCCGCCTTCTGCCCCGGAAGTTTGACCGCGCCCTTTTCCGGCAGATCATGGGCATCGGCCTTCCGGCGGGGGTACAGATGTCCCTGGTCGCCCTGGGGGCGATGGTGGTGATGGGGAAAATCAACTCCTACGGCAAGGAGTTCACCGCCGGGTACAACGTGGGCTTCCGGCTGGACCAGCTGGCCTTCCTGCCCATTCAGAGCCTTTCCAGCGCCGTCGTCTCTTTCGTGGGGCAGAACACCGGCGCGAAGAAGCCGGACCGGGCCCGGCGGGGCATCCGGGTGACGGTGATCCTCGCCGCCGCCTGGGCGGTGCTGATGACGGCGGCCATACTGCCCTTCCGGGAGTCCCTGGTGGCCTTCTTCTCCCCCACCCCGGCGGTGATTCACGCCGGAGCGGTATACCTCCAGTGCATCATGCCCTTTTACTTCATGTTCGCCGTCATGTTCTGCCTGAACAACGCCATGCGGGGCGCGGGGGACAGCGTGTTCCCCATGGTGGACGTGATCTTGTCCCTGATTCTGGTGCGGGTCCCGGCGGTGTACTATCTGGCGGACCACTACGGCCCCGACTATATGTATTACGGCTGTGCCGTGGGCTGGACCGTGGGACTGGCCCTGTCCGTGGGCTGGTATTTCTCCGGCCGGTGGAAACGGCACGGGAGCTTGGCGGACCGGGAGGGACCCGAAATTTCCGGCCCGGAACGGTGAATACCGCTTGTAATTTTCCGGAAAAGTCAGTATAATAGACCAATTGAGCCCGTCACTACCGGCGCCCTTCCATTCGGGGCCGCCGCTTTAAAGGAGAAAGAGCATGGAAAAGAAAAAATTCTATATCACCACGCCGATTTACTACCCCTCGGACAAGCTCCACATCGGCCACACCTACTGCACCGTGGCCACCGACGTGCTGGCCCGCTACCACCGCCTTCTCGGCGAGGACGTGATGTTCCTCACCGGCACCGACGAGCACGGCCAGAAAATCGAGGACAAGGCCCGGGAGGCCGGCATCACCCCCCAGGAATTTGTGGACCGCATTGTGGACGGTCCCCGGGGCGTGCGGGACCTGTGGAAACTGATGAACATCTCCAACGACCGCTTCATCCGCACCACCGACGATTACCATGTGAAATCCATTCAATATATCTTCCGCAAAATGCACGACAACGGCGATATCTACAAGGGGACCTACAAGGGCAAATACTGCACCCCCTGCGAGTCCTTCTGGACGGAGAGCCAGCTTAAGGACGGCTGCTGCCCCGACTGCGGCCGCCCCGTCAAGGACGCGGAGGAGGAGGCCTATTTCTTCCGCCTGAGCAAGTACGCGGACAAAATCCGGGACCTGCTGGAAAACACGGACTTCCTGGAGCCCCGCTCCCGGGTCCACGAGATGGTGCGCAACTTCATTGACCCGGGTCTTGAGGACCTGTGCGTCTCCCGTACCAGCTTCAGCTGGGGAGTGCCCGTGGACTTCGACCCCGGCCATGTGGTCTATGTCTGGATCGACGCCCTCTCCAACTATATCACCGCCCTGGGCTACGGCAACGACCGCTACAGCGATTACGAAAAGGGCTGGTGGCCCGGCGTGAACATCGTGGGCAAGGAGATCGTCCGCTTCCACTCCATCATCTGGCCCGCCATGCTCATGAGCCTGGGCGAGCCCCTGCCCAGGAAGTGCTTCGGCCACGGCTGGCTGCTTCTGGACGGCGGCAAGATGTCCAAGTCCAAGGGCAATGTGGTGGACCCCTATATCCTGGCGGAGCAGTTCGGCGTGGACGCCCTGCGCTTCTTCCTGATGCGGACCTTCCCCTTCGGCTCTGACGGCAACTTCTCCAACGAGCTTTTGATTCAGACCATCAACACCGACCTGGCCAACGACCTGGGCAACCTGGTCAGCCGCACCACCGCCATGGCGGGCAAGTATTTCGGCGGGACCCTCCCGGCGGACCAGCGCCCCGACGAGGCCCTAGACGGCGAGCTGACCGCCCTGGCCGGGGGACTCCGGGACCGCTACGCCGCCGCCATGGACGCCTTCGCCCCCCACAACGCCCTGGCGGAGGTCTTTAAGACCGTCCAGCGGGCCAACAAGTATATCGACGAAAACGCCCCCTGGACCCTGGCCAAGGACATGGAGCAAAACGGCCCCCGTCTGGCCCGGGTGCTCTACAATCTGCTGGAGGCCACCCGGATCTGCGGCGTTCTGCTGACCCCCTTCATGCCGGACGCCATGGACAAGCTCTTTGCCCAGACCGGCGCGGACGCCTCGGTCCGGACCTGGGAGTCCGCCGCCCGGTGGGGCGCCCTGCCCGCGGGCGTCTCCGTCTCCAAGGGGGAGAACCTGTTCCCCCGGGTGGACATGGACAAGGCCCTCCAAGAGCTGGAGACCGCCGTGGAGGCCGCCAGGCAGGCGGAGTCCGGCGTGGAGCTGGAGCCTCAGCTCACGGAGCAGGTGGACTTCGACACCTTCTGCAAGTCCGACTTCCGGGTAGTGAAGGTCAAGGCCTGCGAGGCGGTGAAGAAGAGCGAAAAGCTGCTGAAATTCATCCTGGACGACGGAACCGGCGTGGACCGGCAGATTCTCTCCGGCATCCACAAGTGGTACGAGCCGGAGACGCTGGTGGGGAAAACCCTGGTGGCCATCGTGAACCTGCCCCCCCGGAAGATGATGGGTCAGGAGAGCTGCGGCATGCTGATCTCCGCCGTCCACAAGGAGAAGGGGGAGGAGGTCCTGCACCTTCTGATGGTGGACGACGCCATCCCCGCCGGGGCGAAGCTCTGTTAAGCGTATAATCCCCTGAATGTGGGAAATACTGCCTCCATACTTCAAAAGTAGGGAGGCAGTATTTTATGTCCAAAAACCTGAAAGAGAGCGAGACCCTGAAAAACCTGATGCGGGCCTTCGCCGGGGAGAGCCAGGCCCGGAACCGCTATACCTTCGCCGCGGGCCTGTGCAAACAGCAGCAGCTCCACGTCCTGGAGGCCATTTTCACCTTCACCGCCAACCAGGAGAAGGAGCACGCCGAAATCTTCTACAACCACATGAAGGAGGTGGCCGGGGAGACCGTCCATATCGACGGCGGCTACCCCGTGGACCTGACCAACGACGTGGCCAAGCTCCTTCGGATGGCCCAGCATAACGAGTTCGAGGAGTTCGACCCCGTCTACCCCAGCTTCGCCGAAACCGCCCGGCAGGAGGGCTTCCCCGAGGTCGCCTCCTCCTTCCAGCAGATTTCCAAAATCGAGAAGGCCCACGGCAACCGCTTCGCCCACTTCGCGGAGCTTATGGAATCCGGCAAGCTCTTCGTCTCCGACGCCAAGTGCGGCTGGCTCTGCCTGAACTGCGGACACATTCAGGAGGGCGTCCAGGCCCCCAAGTCCTGCCCCGTCTGCTCCCACGACCAGGGCTTCTTCATCCGTCTGGAAATGGCCCCCTACGGCGGGAATATTCTCAAGGCCTGACCCCTCGCCCGTCCTTTCCGGAGGGCCTCCCGCCGGCGGGGGCCCTCCGGCGGCAAATCCCTTGAAAAATCGCCGGTTTTTTGTGGACAAGCCGCCAGGCTTTTGGTATATTAATGGGGAGAGCGGGCGTGCCTTTCCGTCTGCCGCGTCCCCGCCCGCCGCCACACTACATCAATGGAGGAACACTACCATGGAAGAAGAAGGCATTGTCTCCATCTGGCTCGGCAATTTTGACAGCCAGGAAGCTCTGGCGTTTTACGCCGAGAACCGCTTTAAGCGGAACGAAAACGGCGAGAAGGTCCCGTCCTTCACCCAGGACTTTTTCAACGGCGACCTCTGGCCCTTTGAGCCGGACGTTTTTGACTACGAGCTGAACGCCGCGCCCTCCCAGGACCCCGCCGTGGTGGCGGCGCCCCTGGGCGAGACCCTGGCCGCCGCCGTGGCGGAGCTGTACTCCAAAGGTTTTGACCAGCCCTATAACGCGATCCTCGCGGTTTACGACTATCAGTTTGAGGGCAGCCGCTACGTCCCCGGCGCACCGGCGCGGTTCGTGGGTTCCTTCCCTTACATAGAGCGCTGAGCAGCGGTCCGTCTCCGCCCCGGGTCTCCGGGGCGGAATTTTTTTGAAAAAAATTTCCGGCGGCTGAAAGGATCCGCCCCGCTGAATCGTATCCATACCGAGAGCGCTCCAAAGGAGTTGATACCATGAACATAAACCACCAGGCGGAGCGGC
>CAJUQQ010000007.1 GCA_910588175.1 uncultured Oscillibacter sp. | reverse complement strand
ACAGCTTGCGCACCTCGTCCTGAGCCACCCCGGCCATGACCACCAGCCGGAACTCACTGTCGCTGTCCAGGGTGTTGATGTTGTCGTTTTGGAACAGTACCCCCACGTCGTGTTCCAGCAGCTCCTGAGTGTACTGGATGCTGTCCAGCGTAGAACGGGAAAAGCGGGAGATCTCCTTCGTGATGATGAAGTCAAACCGCCCTGCTTTGGCGTCCGCTATCATCCGTAAGAAGCTGTCCCGCTTTTTGGTGCTGGTGCCGGAAATACCCTCGTCCACATAGCCCTGAACATAGGTCCAATTCCGTTTTTCCTGAATGAATTGTGTGTAATACTGTACCTGGTTTTCCAAACTGTTGAGCTGTTCATCCTTGTCTGTGGAAACTCTGGCGTAGAAGGTTACCCGCAGGGGCAGGTCGAAGATGGTTTCCCCGTTCCGCATTTCATTTCGTATCCTAAGTACATTCATGAATCTCCGCCTCCTTTGTCAAGCACACAGGATACTGGAAAAGCTCCGGGAAGTCTATCACAGAATGTACCAAATCCACGGCCCTAGAATAGGTGAAATCCGATATCAGGCCAAGGGCGCGGATATGATCCAGCAGGACCTTGACCAGCTCTTTTTGCGCGCTTTCCAAATTGCATCACCTCGGTTCATGGATATGCTGCGGGAACAAAAAAATGCCGGACGGATTTACTCCGTCCGGCAATATAGCGTGTTCTCAAAATGATTCCTTACCAATCACCTCTGCCTCTGCCAAAGAAAACCGTACTGAGCGCTGATCCTGCATCAGTACGCCGGGAACACGGTAAGAGTATTCCGGATTCCAACCGTGGAGATTAGCCAGAATCCCGCACAGCTTACAGCTGGATACTTCAAACGAGCGCTTGCCGTTATACACATTCGGCGGGGCCCTGTGGGACTTGAGGTCTCTGGTTTCATACGCGCGCATCAGCAGCGACTGCCCATCCGAGGAAATCAAAAAGCATATCCGCTTTGGCTGGCCGATGAGCCGAAGCGTTTCTGTAAAAATGTGAATCCGTCCAACCCTTAAGTAAAAGGAAATGTGAATGTCATTCATTTCTCCGATGTTCTCTCTTTGCCTTTCCACTGCTCCGGAGAGCTGAAATCGAAAAGGAGCATGACCTTGTTGTCTACTGTCACAACGCGCCCCTCCGCCCTGCAAACACAGCCGGTATCCCAGTTCCACATTTCGTAAAGCTTCGAAGAAAATCTGACGCATTCCATGCGCCGGGGGGCGTAATCTTTGATGTTTTTTCTCCAGGGAATGCCGTCCTTGTCTTTCATGGTTACCGGAACAAGCAAGACGCTCTTTTTCTGAGGATGAATTTCAATCCTCACCCGTTCACAGTTGTTCAGGGCCGTCAAAGCTACCTTATTAAAGGTGATCCCGCCGCTCCAAATCGTGCATGTCGGGGAATAGTAGCCGGATCTGCGTGTAAAGAGGTCTCCGCTGACTACCTGAAAACCGTCCATGGAAATTTCCTCAATCTCACTGCTGAAAGGAATCGCCGCCATTTGTAGCCCTCCTATACTCTGTCAGTTGTAATATAACCGTCCGCAAGATCAATTTTGTACTGCTCCTCGTGAGATTCCACCGGCGTTCCGAAATAGTCCCTCCATTCTCCCGGAAGGTAGGACCGCCGCTTTCTCCCGCCCATAAACAGCTCGAAATCCGTCAGCTTAAACAGAAACAGCATTTCCTCCTGATAGACGGCGGGCCTGCCCATCATTTTGTAGCGGTATTCCGAGTCCCATTTCATCAAGTCAAAGACCTTCCCCGCGAAAATCCTGCACAGCATATCCCGGTTGGAGAGCTCCTTTTCTCCTCCGCCCTTCGCCCACCGCAGAGAGTCCGGCGCGTCGGGAAGGCAGGGGCGAATAATCAGACGCCGCTGCTCCGGGTGAATCAGAATCTGAATGTGCGTCACGCCCGGGAACCTCCGCAGGCAGGCCATGTTGAACTTGATTCGGGTCGGCCAGATGGTAATGGCCGGTTCGTAGGTGTGTGAGAAAAGCTCCGCCCTGGTGACCTGATATCCCGCTAAATCCGCCACGGCTTCCGGGTCCTCATCATCGAGCGGCCTTGCATTCAAAAAAATATCATCCAATTGACTATGATCCAACATGACCGGCGGCCGCCTCTCTTGTAAGTGTTTCCATCATGATTTGGAGTTCTTCTTCCGTTGGCGCTCTGTACTGCGCCATGCCGGGAGCCGGGATACTGGGCCTGCGGGTCTGCCAGGCCGCGCTCCCCGCCATGTAGAAAATCTCGTTTTCCACGATGTGTTCGTAAAACTCCTCGCCAAAACGATCCTCCCATTGTTCCTGAAACAGTTCCACGCGCTTCTTTTTTAAAGTGTTTTCATCTGCCGGGGTCAGCAGCACAGATACGGCTTGTTCCAGGTTGAACATGATGATTTGGCCGTCGTTACACCGCACCCAGGTTCCTCTGACTCTGTAGATAAAATCCGGATTCCACTCCATAATGCGAAAGAGCGCGGCGCAAAAGTGCCGGCAGCACAGCGCCTTCGCGTACAGCGGCTTGGCGGCGTCAGAACGCCATTTGATACTGTGCGTCGCGTTTTCCTCACAGGGCCTGATGGCGATTTTACGTTCAGAAGGATGAAGAAGCAATTGAATATGACCGATGTCCGCGAATCTTCTCACGCAAAAAAGATTGAACGTAATCCTGTCCCTGGAGATTGTGATTACTGGACCTTCATACCGGGTCTGTAGAAACTGGCTTCTGACAACCTGATATCCCTCCAGATTAAACGCGGAGAATGTGCTTCTTTGAATTTTGGCTTTTCGGTCCGACCCTTTCACGCTGTTGGATGTATCGTAGTAAAGCCCGGGATCATCATTGACCCAGTGATGGTTAATGGGAACAAACCCGCGAAAAACTCCGCCGTCTATCACTTGAAGAACGGGCAGACCGCCCCGCATGTGGTGCTTTCGATTTTGAAGAAGCGTCTGCGCCATCTCGAACGTCTCCCTTGGAATAATGGCTTTATGCTGTCCCATGTAGTGGTATTGATCCAGGTCCTGCCGGTTCTTCCTGCGCTTATGCTCAAACAAATCTGATGTAAAGGTTTTCCAGGTCAAGACATCGCCGCAGTACCGCTCATTTGTGAGGATATAGCCGATAGAGCCGCTGTTCCAATCGGTATTTCCGGTTTTTGTCCGGCAGCCGATATCCGTCAGGAAATCCGCGATATGCGACTGGGACCATCCATGGAGATATGCGTCGAAAATGAAGCGGACCACCTTAGCCTCTTCTTCGTTGACGACAAGCGGAGCGTATTTGATATAGCCGCCGGCGGCATCCCTCTGCCTGTCATAGCCCAGCAAAGGAGGAGTCAGCAGCTTGCGGTCCTGAAACCGCTGGGCCAGCGACCAGACCATGGCCTCCCGCTTTTTAATGGATTCCTCCTGGGCAATCGAGGCGAGAAAGGTCAGCATCAATTCCGAATCCTTCTCCAGAGTGTTCAGGTGATCTGTCTCAAAAAACACGCCCACCGGCGGAGAGAGATTTTTGAGTTTCCGAATCAGGGAAATACAGTCCACCAGGTTCCTCGCGAAACGGGAGACGCTTTTTGTCACGATCAGGTCGTATTCGCCGTTCTCGCAGGCGGCGATCATGGCGTTGAATTCCGTGCGGTTTTTCAACGACGTGCCGGAGATGCCCTCGTCCGCGTAGACGCGCTTTAAATCCCAGTTGGGCCGCTCCTTTGCCAGCTGCCGGTAATGGGCCTGCTGGAGTTCAAAGGAGGAAAGCTGTTCCTCGCTGTCTGTTGAGACACGGCAGTAGGCACACACTCTGAAGATTTGAACCGGGTCGTCAAAATGGACTTTCGGTTTGGCGGGGATGAACACTTTGCCGTCGTTGCCCTCGCTTTGATACGGCTTTCCTTGCGCTTCTCTGTCGTTGAGGGGCATAAGAGTACCTCCATTTTCAAATTCTCTGGCTATTGATTTTAATGTGCCTGCAATTGACGAATTCTTCGGTTTTTCTCTGACAGCTCGGAAGCCATGTTGTAAAGCAGGGCCGTATCCTCTCCGGTGAGATCAAATGTGTCAAAGGTAAGTGCGCTTGTCCTCCCCAAAAGGTAGTCCGTGCTTACACCAAATACGTCGGCGATTCGGGAAAGCGTATCCAGCGGAGGCTGGCGTACGTTGCTCTCATATGAGGAAATTGTGCTTCTGTCTACTCCCAACAGACGGGCCAGCTGTTCCTGTGAAAGGTGCATGGACTGCCGGAGCCTTTTGAGCCGTTCGGAAAGACAATATATCACCATTTACACCACCCTGCTGAATAAGAGAGATTATATCAGCAAAATAGCGACGTTTGGTCGCATTCCTGCGACACTTTGTAACTTCTTGCAATTTCCAAATGGCATTACACCGGTTTGCGGATATGCTTGGAGAACAAAAACTGCCGGGCGGATTTCCTCCGTCCGGCAGTTGCTGAGAGATTATAGAACAGGCCGTTCGTTGACCGGCGGCCGGCAGCTGTGCCCCCGGCAGACATAGAAGGTGGTCTTTCCGTTTTTCAGCGGGTACTCCGCCCCGGGCTCCCGGAGAACCACAGCCGCCTCCGCCGGGAGTTCCAGGGGCAGACGGGCCGCCTCCGATTCTTCCGACAGCACCACGGTCACCTTGGGCGGCGGATCGCGGTCATCCAGAAGCGCCAGCAGGAACATGGCGTATCCGACGGGGTACTGTTTCGCGTCCGCCGCCAGAAAGTCCAGCTGCCGCTCCGCCAGGGGTCCATAGGTTTCCTCGGGAACCAGCTGGCTCAGCCGCACCAGATTCCAGGCCATCAGGGAGTTCCCGCTGGGCATTGCCCCGTCGTAGGTCTCCTTGGGCCGGAGGATCAGGGCTTCGTGCCCCTGGCCGTAGAGATAGAAGCCACCATGTTCCCGGTCCTGGAATTGCTCACAGGCATCCCGGCAAAGCTCCTCCGCCCGCTCCAGATACGCGCTGTCCAGGGTGGCCCCGTACAGCGCCAGCTGGGCGAAGATACAGGCGGCGTAGTCGTCCAGAAACCCCTTTTCACCCCGCCGCCCGACCCGGAAGCTGACATGGAGGGTTTTGCCGTCCCAGAGATGTTTCCATAGAAAGCGGTCCGCCCGTTTCGCGGCCTCCAAGTATTTTCGCTCCCTGACGGCCTGATACAGCCGGCACAGCGCCGCAATCATGAGGCCGTTCCAGGCGGTCAGAATTTTATCGTCCAGGCGAAGGGCACAGCGGCTTTTGCGGTACTGATAAACTGTTTCCAGAAGACTGTCCAAGGTCCGGTCCCCCGGGTCGCTGTGAAGCAGGTTGGGGATGTTTTTCCCCTCGAAGTTCCCGGCGTCTGTGATATCAAAGTGCCGGTTGAAGGCCTCGCCCCGTTCCGGGCCGAGGAGGCGGACCAGTTCTTCCGGCGTGAACAGGTAATACTTTCCCTCCACACCGTCGCTGTCGGCGTCTTGAGCGCTGTAAAAGCCGCCCTCGGCTGCGGTGATCTCCCGCAGGACAAAGTCCGCGGTCCGCTCCGCCACCAACAGATACAGTCTCTTTTGGGTAACGCTGTATGCTTCGCAGTAGGCCAACATCAGCAGGGCGTTGTCATACAGCATTTTTTCAAAATGGGGGACCAGAAACCGCTCGTCGGTAGAGTAGCGGTAGAAGCCCCCGCCGATGTGGTCGAACAGCCCGCCCCGGACCATTTGTGCCAGCGTCCATTCCGCCATCTCCAGGCACTCCCGGCTTCCCCGCCTCCGATGGTACGCCAGAAGAAACAGAAGATTGTGGAGAGAGGGGAATTTGGGCGCACCGCCAAAGCCGCCGTTTTCCCGGTCAAACAGCCGCTTGTAGAGATGGACGGCGTTCTCCAGTAATTCCGGTTCTGCCCTGCCTTCCGCCGTGCTTGGGCGGTTCAGCAGGCCCAAGATCTGTTCCGCCGGACCCAGCAGGGTAGAGCGCTCCCGCTCCCATTTCTCATGGATCAGCGTCAAAAGCTCCTCAAAGCTTACCATGCCGCCTTGGCGGCGTTTGGGGAAGTAGGTCCCGGCAAAAAAAGGCCGCTTCTCCAGCGTCAGGAAGATGCTGGCAGGCCACCCGCCGTTTCCGGTGAACGCCTGACAGACCGCCATATAGACGCTGTCCAGGTCGGGCCGCTCCTCCCGGTCCACTTTAATCGAGATAAACCAGCGGTTCAGCAGTGCCGCGGTCTCGGGGTCCTCGAAGCTCTCATGGGCCATGACGTGGCACCAGTGGCAGGTGCTATAGCCGATACTGAGGAAGACGGGCTTGTCCTCCTCGCGGGCCCGGAGGAACGCCTCCTCACACCAGGGATACCAGTCCACCGGATTCTCCGCGTGCTGGAGGAGGTAGGGGCTGGTTTCGTATTGCAAATGGTTGGACACAGGTTCACATCCTTTTTGCCCTTAGGATGACTGTGATTCCGTGGAATTATACCCGGGACGGCCTGTGAAATGCAGGCATCCCCGCGGGCAGGCGTCCGCGCACTTCCCGCAGCGGATGCACTCCGGGGAGCGGGAAATCTCCTGTACGGAAAGCGCCACCGGGCAGACCCGCTCACAGGCCCCGCAGGAGACGCACCGCTCCTGCTCCCAGTGAATCTGCACGAGGCTGAAGCGGTTGAACCAGCCGTAAATGGCCCCCAGGGGGCACAGGTACTGGCAGAAGGGGCGGAACACCTTCACGGAGAGCAGCAAAATTGCAAGCAGAATCCCCAGCTTCCAGAGGAACAGCCCGCCGGCCTGGCTCCGTAGCGCCTCGTTGGCGCCCAGCAGGGGAAGCGCCCCCAGCAGGGTGCCGGAGGGGCAGAGGTATTTGCAGAAGGCCGGGACCCTGGCAAAGCCCCCGAACAGGAACATGGAGCCAACGCACACCAGCAGGACCAGCGTCACATACTTTCCGTATTTCAGGACGCGGTGGCCGGGCAGACGCTTTTTCTTTTTGAAGAGGGGAATCTTATGCAAAAGGTCCTGCACCAGCCCGAAGGGGCACAGCCAGCCGCAGACGAAGCGCCCCAGCAGGCTTCCGAACACAAAGAAAAAGCCCAGGGCGGCGAAGGGTACCTGAAAGCCCCGCTGGTTCAGCAGGGCCTGTAAGGCCCCGATGGGGCACGAGGCCACGGCCCCGGGGCAGGAATAGCAGTTCAGCCCCGGAACGCAGGCGTATTTCAGGCCACCCTGGTAGATTTTCCCGTTCAGGAAGCCGTACAGGTATCCGTTGGTCACGATGGTGAACAGCAGCTGTACGGTCAGTCGTAATTTATTCCTCATTGCTCACCCAATCCCGATGCACTCCAGGCAGATCATCACCGCCTTTTGCCAGATCACGGCAAACTGCCCCTGAACAATTCCGATGACCAGAAAGACCGCCCCAGCTAGAACGCCCCATAGATGGGCTCGCTTTCCCCCTCTGGGGATGAATCCTCCGGGGCGGGAGTTTCCTGAGACTCGTCAGTCGGTTCCGTTTCCGGCGCGGTCCCGGCCGGCAGCTTACCGCTATCCCCGCCGCAGCCACAGAGCAGGACCAGCGACAGGAGCAGAAGCCCGAAAAGTATCTTGTGCCGTTTGTTCATGTCCGTTCCTCCATTTTTACAGCTTTTTTTGTCTTGTGAGAATACACGCTTCAACCCGGTCCGCTATGATACCTTGGTCCCGCTGAGGATAATAGTCCAGGGCCGGCCGCAGGACCTCCTGGACCTGATCTGCTGTCATCTTCGGTATCACCAGTTGTGGTCCGTACAGGCTGCGGGCTGTGTTCATCTGCCGGGTGAAGGTGGTGTTGAAGGGCCTGGCCCGCAAAGCGAAGATTAGAGCTGGCGGCGCGATGTCCATGGGGGAGAGTTGCGTGTTGGAGAGGAGTCCCGCTCCGTTATCGAAGATTGGGCAATAATCGTATTGGCCGTCCCGCTCAAGGACCGCGATGTTGTTCAAGTGGCGGTCATCGTTGCAAAACAGGGCGTCGATCTCAAAGAGCAGGGTCAGGTATTGGGGGAAGAGCTTCAGGCCCGTGATATCCGCCGTCGCCTCCGCCAGATAAGCGATGCGCTTTTTGTCGCTGGGAAGCCGCGTCAGCTTTTCCCGCAAAGGGTTGCCCAGGTGGCTGGACAGCAGACGATTGACTGTGATGAGGGCCTGTCCGGGTCGTAAAAAGTTCTCGCTGGAACAGCCTGTGCGCTCCCGCCCATGGACTTGCAGGCGTTCCATGCGATAGCGAACAAATGTGAAGGGTGTGCCGGTTTCAATATTACTCTGCTCCAGGAATAAAGAGACGGCGGCTTCCGCTAACGCCTCATATCCAAACTGGTCCAGCTTGTACCAGCGGTTTGACGCCTGGTCGTACCACTTTTCCTGATTTCCCTTTGAGGAGGTCTCCGCGATCTTTTCATCCGTCACCAGTCGGATTGTCATTTCAGCACCTCCATGGTCAGCCATTGCTGGTCCTCCGCCATGCGTCCGCCGGTCTTCTCGATAATAGCAAGGGGATCGTACTCCTCCAGCCCCAGGGCCTCCAAATACTCCCGTAGTCCGGCCCGCTGCCGGGGGATACAGCGTTCTTCAAGGAACTGCTGGAAGTCTTCCCAAGCAGGAAGTGGGTTGTTTCCAAAGGCGGTTTTAACCAGGGGAACGGGCTGGTTTTCCACAGCCAATGTCTGCCCGGTGAAGTCCGCGTAGACCGTAGAGCAGAGCGTATCTCCGTCATAGAGCCGCAGGACACGGACCTCATGGCCCGTCGCCAGCTGCCGTGCCGCAAATTCCGGGCCGCTGAGACGGCGGGACAGCGTGATGCTGGTTCCGTCAAAAACCAGCTCCAATTCCCGATGACTTTCATCAATCTCCATCGCCTCCACCCATGATGTGGGCAGTGTGACCTTGCAGGTCTTTGAGCCGCTGGAGGCGGTTCCCCCGGCGAAGCTGATATTCATTTTGGCAATGCGCCGTTCCATTTCCTCACCTCATTTCTATTATAGTATATTCGGTACGAATATGCAAGGATTAAGAGAGCATAATTACTGGGCAAGGTAAATGCTGGCCAGAAAATCTGACCAGCATTGCGCTTATATTCATAATTCGATTTCCTGCTCCACCTCAGCGCCGCCCTTGAATATGATCAATAAGCGCCGCGCATCCAAAACCCTCACGGTATCCAAGACTTGACGGATAATCGTCTCGTTATACTCCGTCAGTTGGAATGGCAAATGATACGTATTCTTCCGGCGCTCCTCTTCATATTGCTGCATATCAAATGCGCCAATATATTCATCGTACTCCGCACGCTGCTTTACCAGTTCCCGGAATTGAGCTTCATGAGTTTCCCAATCTTTTTGCTCAGCGCATTGCATCAGCAATTCCACAAATGAATAGTCGATTCTTCTTTGAAATTCCAAAAGATTCGCATATAGTTCGGGTCAACTCTTTGCGGGCGGAATAGAGTCGGCAGAGGACGATTCAAGTAAAGTCCTGTTGAATGGGGCGAGCAGATATTCCGGACGATAGAGCTGGTGGTTGATTGCGGCTATCAGGGCTTGCTGCAAAGGCGCTTCGACTAATGTTGGAGAGTGCTTGCAAAATTTCTTGCCATGGTTAAGCCGGTTGCAGCAGCGCCAGACGGTACGAATCTTACCGCTATTGCGCATGTGCCACACACAGCGGCGGTAGGGTGTACCGCATTCTCCACAAATGAGAATTCCTCTCAAGGCGTGCTTGCTGGAATATGTTTTGGGCCGTTCAGAAGAGGAACTTTCAATCGCGCCGACAGCCTCGCCGCGGCGTTCAAACTCCCTTTGCACCAAATCGAACATTTCATGAGATATGATAGCAGGATGGCAGTGCTTTACCAAATATTTGGGGAGCTCACCAACATTCTTACACCTCTTTTTGGATATAGAGTCTGTCGTATAAGTTTTTTGCAGAATTGCGTCTCCTGTATATTTTTCATTCCGCAGAATGCTGTCAATGGTGGATATATTCCACTTTTCTTTTCCCGCTTTAGTAAGGTTCTTTCGGCTCTCCAGCAGTGTTTTGATGTCGCGCAGACTGTATCCGCTCAAATAAGTAGCATATATCTCCCGAACGATTTCCGCCTCTTCCGGTATGATTTCCGGCTCACCGTCTTCACCTTTTTGATATCCAAGCCAGTTTTTATAGCTGTATCTCACATTTCCTTCTTTGAACGACGCCCGAACGCCCCATTTTACCCGGCTGCTGATGGCTTCGCTCTCGGCTTGGGAGGTTGCTTCCATCAACGTCAAGATCAGTTCATTCATCATCTGGGAGGTGTCAATTCCCTCTGTTTCGAAAATAATGGGAATATTCAACCGTTGAAGAAGGCGGACGTAATACAGGCAATCCAACGTATTTCTCATAAAGCGAGAAATGGACTTTGTAAGAATCAAATCGATTTTACCTTGCTTACACTTGCGAATCATGCGCTGAAATCCATTGCGCTTTTCGACCGAAGTGCCTGTGACGCCTTTGTCCGCAAAAATGCCTGCTAAGATCCAATCCGAATTAGAAAGGATTTTATTTGTATAGTACTCCTTCTGTGCCTCGTAGCTATTTTGCTGTGCCTCCAAACTGGTTGAGACCCGGCAATAGGCAGCGACCCGCAGCTTTCTATGTCCGTTTTGCTTTTCCACCGGATCTTTAGCGGGCAGTTCGATTACTTCTCGTTTCATGACAGAGCGCCCTCCCTGCTGGTGGAGGACTGCATATAATTTTGAATCAGTGCATACTGGTATTCCGGAAACAGCCACGCTTTAAAATGGTAAAATATTTCTGGATGAGCATAGGTGCCTCCGGTTTTGCCGGCTTTCGATTGGATTCCGACAGCGCCAGTGGCTTCGACCCATTTCTTTGCAGTAAAGGTGGTGGGAGATATGCGTAAATCTTCCATTAAATCATGATACCCAGTGTCATTGAAATGTGGGTTGTTCTGCAACTCCCATGTACGCAAAAATTCGATTGTCCGAGTTTCCCGCAGCCAACATTGAATGAGATAGCCTGATGAGGAACTGTCTTTCTCTTTGGCAAGTGAGGTCAGTGAAAGATACGGGCTATCTTGTGAACGTGTAGCCGGGGCTGGTATTTCCGAAATTTCTTTGATGATAGGGCGAGGGACTCCAAGGGAAGCGTCAATGTGGTAACGGTCATACAGTATTTGATCATATCGCGAAAAGGCATCATCGGTGATGATGCCTTTTTCCAGAAGGGATTTCAATATGACTTCTTTGGAAAAAATATATGAAACATGATTGCTCGTTGTTTTGCTGACATCCACATGTAGCTCCCCCTTTATGGTTTTCATGGAAGCTATTATAAAGGGAGTTTTGCTGGAGGTCAACTCAAATTCTGATATATTGTGGAATTAAAAAGAATTTGGAAATTTAATTTATAGTAATACGTGGAATTACCGAGGATTGCTGCTGTGATATGTGCACATAAATTGAAGCACAATTTAGTGGATTCGCATATATTTTGGTAAAAAACAAATAATTCCACATATATGATAAGTTTTGGGGTTCAAGGTGTGTTATAGGATAGTCGAAGTTTGATAAAACGATATAACATCAATTTTGTCATTCTACTTTTTTATGGACTTAAAATAAGTCTGGAAAATCTCTGTTATTCGCTTGGCATTTTTTTGTGTCCCGCTCTATGCAATATTGGCCAATTTTTTTTGAATGAGACATGAAGCTATAAAGATTTGTCTTGTTCGGCACTTCTCCTGTAACCCAATATATCATTTTAGATAAGTTTTCTATTGAACCGGCATACTCTGAAATATTAGCCATCAATAAATAAGTTAAAAGTAACTTTTGTATACTCATAGCATCACCCAATATAAACAATTTTGCTGTTCCTACAATTATAGAATGTAGGAACAGCAAAATTGCATGAAAACGTGCATTAATTTTCTTTTTTCTTTTCAAGATAACGTCGGTAAACTGTAGCTGAATGACTTTTCTCCATTGAGAACGTTGATTCAAGGCGCCTGATCTGTTGGGTGGAAAGGGACCCTTTTACTAATATTTGTCGCACAATGCATGCGAGAGCAAGTTTTGCGGCTGGAGATTTGGACTCTTCCATAAGGAATTTACTCTGAGTACAGAAATCTTCGATTCTTTTACTCTGGCTAAAAACAAGTAGTCTTTCTATTTGATGTGTTTCATACTGGAAATCGACAATTGTCTCGGCTGTCCCTGTTAAAAATAATCATAGGTATTTTCACGATAAGCATTATTAATCGAGCCATTATATAATTCTAAGAGAAGGGATATTGAATTCAACTGCAAATATCGTTTGGCATCTGTCTCAGTCTGAATTTTTCTTGTAAAATCATTTGTTTCTATACTTAAAATCATAGCAACAAGGGATTCGCTACATTTTTCGATTTCCTGAGCCCATGCATAAAAAATCTTATTAGGTAGTTGATAAATAGTTTTTATGATTGCCTCTTTTTGATTCTTTTTTAATCGATGTCAAAGTTTGGCAAGCATCTAGAAATCAGCATCAACAAAGATATTGCACGGACTAATTGGTTTTCCAATTTTGTAATTTCTTCCTCGTTATAGTCATAAATACTAACAACATCTATATGGGCTTTATCAACCTCGGAATGATCAGTTTCATCATCAACCTGCTGGATTCCATGTCATATCTTCTTTGGTAGGCATGATGGCATTTTTGGGGGGCGCTTGTACCTCAAGATGTTTAAAGCCAGGCATCCCAAAGATAAACTCATCCCATTCATCAGATGTTTTTTTCGCTGCCTCAAGAATTAGGTCAATTAGCGTTGTATCGTTCGTTAAATAAGTTACAAACATTAAAATCGTTGCATTCAAGCCAAAGCAAGCATATTGTAAGCATTGTTCAACGGCATCAATATTTTTGCTCGCACAAATTTCGCTTGCAATAAAATATGCTAAGTAGTTATTATTTGTCAATTTATACTGCCCATCCTCACCATATTCAGATAGTATTCTGGCGTGAACAACTGTTGCGATAAAGTTTACTGAGTTGACCTTAGTCCCGTATTCTTCACAATAAGAATTAATGATATCTATTATTTTTTTTATCAAATACTGGATATTCTTTATGAGCATGAATGTAATATGCGATTTTACCCAGTACCAACATGGTTTTGTCAACTGTGAGTGGGGCTGTCACGTGAGGACTAAGAGCGTTGGTTAAGGACGATTCAAAGACCTTACTAAAAATATTGCCATCATTTTGAGCGGACTCCATTTGGTAGTTTGCGTAATGTTCAAGAAATTGTAAATTAATTTCCGGTGTTAGAGGAATATATCGTCTTTGCAAATCAAGTATGTGACATATTCTTTCAACTAGAGCCGTCGTTTCTTTGGGGGTATAAGTTGGATATTTAAGAGGTATAATTTTTTCAACTAATTGCTTCCGCTTTTTGCGATATAGCGGAAGAAGCCGAAAGCATGAATACGAGTCTTTAGCTATTGCAGCTTCTATCCTTTCTTGAATGTCAAGTTTAAGTAGATTATTCGTTGTATAAACTATATAGCCGAATTCCTCCTCAATTCCTTCAAGAAATCGACTGATATGTTTGGGACTAATTAAATGGATATCATCTATTAAAATGATTCTGTTTTCCTTTTTTTCTCTGGTAAACTTGTCATAATCACTTTTTCTTCACCATAGCGTCTGTTTTAAAATTGTCGGATTCTGAGAAAAAGTCCTTGCAATTTTGGAAGGACTGTGATATCCTAGTCAGGCTTACAAAGGGCGGTCCTCTGCCGCAGGCGGAAATTCGCGGAAAAAGCGGGCAAGAACGCCTATTATAACAGGAGGAACAATCCATGGATCTCATCAAGGAACTGAACAAAGAGGCGCTGGGCAAGGAGACGCCCAAGGTGCAGATCGGCGACACCGTCCGTGTCCACGTAAAGGTCAAGGAAGGCTCCCGGGAGCGTATCCAGGTCTTCGAGGGCACCGTCATCGCCAAAAAGCACGGCGGCATCGAGGAGACCATTACGGTTCGCCGCATCTCTTACGGCGTGGGCGTGGAGAAGGTATTCCCCGTTCACTCTCCCTCCATCGACACCATTCAGGTCGTCCGCAACGGCGCCGTGCGCCGGGCCAAGCTGTACTATCTGCGCGGCCGGGTGGGCAAGGCCGCCAAGATCAAGGAGAAGCTGTAAGCTCCGAAAGAACAAAAGAGAGGCGATGGCCTCTCTTTTTTCGTTGCGGGAACGGCCTCCGGTCCTTTCGGGGACACGGGGCCGGACAGCCGGTCCGTTCTAAAAAATATTCCACGCCGGGGCCGGGCGGCAGCGCCTATTCAATTTTTTCTCTTGCATTTTTCCCGCCGCTGTGCTATAAAGAATAGGTAGTATTCGAATTCGCGATGAACGGGAAAATAACGATCACGCCTCGCCAAGAGAGGATGGGCCGCCGGCTGAAAGCCCATCCGCGCGGCGCCGTTTGGTTCGCCCGGGAGCCGCCGTGGAGACACGGCCGGTCCGCCCTCCGTTACCGGGGCCTCGAGGGCGCGCCCCAGGGCGCGAATTTGGGTGGTACCGCGGAAGGAAGCAGCCTTTCGTCCCATTTCCGGGACGGGGGTTTTTCTTTTTCCCTCCGTGGTCCTTAGAGCCTGTATTCATAACCGTGGAATGCCGGAGGGGCGAGGATTTTTCCCGCCGGACACGGCGCTTTTCCCCGGCAATTCGGGTGGATTGCAAGGGAAAGCGGCGCGGTATGACGGAAAAAGGCCGCCAGACGGCGTTCAACCGTCGGGAACACAGGTTCTTAAACAGGCAGATGAGCAAAGAGAAACTTAAAGACAGATTGACAGAGAAAGGACCTGACCGCCATGAATTCCCTTCCCTTGGCGCTGGCGCTGACCCTCACCCTCTCCGTCTCCGCCCCCTTTTCCCCGGCGATTCCCGCCACTGCCGCCCGGTCCGCGGCTGAGCGTCCGGCCGTTACGGCTCCGGAACCCGCTCCCGCCCCGGCGGCCCCCCAGCGGGACGCCTCCATCCAGCCCTCCTCGCCGGAGGGCGCGCCGGTGACCTACGAAGCCCGCCTGCCGGTGCTGATGTACCATCACGTCGTCCAGAACTGGGAGAGCTGTAACGAAATGACCGTCACGGTGGGGCGGCTGGAGCGGGATCTCCAGTGGTTGGCGGAAAACGGCTATCAGACCGTCCTCCCCCGGGAGCTGGCGGCGGGACAGCCCCTTCCGGAAAAGCCCGTCCTCATTACCTTTGACGACGGCTACCGCAGCAACTACGACCTGGCTTTTCCCCTCCTCCAGAAGTACCGGGCCAAGGCCGCCATCGCCATCATGGTCTACATGCAGGACTATCCCGGCGGAAATTTCCTCACCTGGGACATGTGCCGGGAGATGACCGGCTCCGGGCTGGTGGAAATCGGCTCCCACGGCTACGTCATCCACAATCTGGACAGCCGCATGGGGAACTTTGTGGCCGGACAAGCCAATGGCGTCCAGCGGAAGCAGGGCGAGTCCGACATAGACTTCCAATGCCGGGTTCTGGAGGACCTGCGCTGCAGCCACGAGCGAATTACCGTGGAGCTGGGCGTGCCGCCCACCTACTTTGCCTACCCCTTCGGCAAAACGGATCCGGACGCCGACGCCTTTTTGAAGACCCTCTTCCCGGTGACGGTGGTGACGGGCCCAGGAAAACGGGCCGCGAACCTCTCCGCGGGTTTACAGCAGCTACCCCGCTTTACCGTCACCATGGAGAAATCCCCGGCGGAGCTGCTGAAAAACACCTAGGCCTGGTTTGAAAATTGGCGGAATGCCGGATTGGGGCAGAGTTTTCTGCCAGGCAAGGCGATTGGCCGCGGGAATCCTGACGGATTTCCAGTCCAATCAACGCGGTCCCGGCGGAAAAGATACCCTGAGACGGCCTTTTGCCGTATTTCCAATAAAGCCTAACCATCCAAGAAAAAGGAGCTGCCATATGAAAGAACAGTTAGAAGCCATCCGCAAAGGCGCGCTGGAGGCCATTGAGTCCGCCCAGGAAACCGCCGGGCTGGAGGCCCTTCGGGTCAAGTACCTGGGCAAAAAGGGCGAGCTTACTGCCGTTTTGAAGCAGATGGGCGGCCTCTCCGCCGAGCTCCGGCCCGTCATGGGCCAGCTGGCCAACGAGGTGCGCTCCAGCCTGGAGACGGCCATCGAGGCCCGGTCCGGCATCCTCTCCCAGAAGGCCCTGGAGGCCCGGCTGGCGGCGGAGGCCGTGGACGTGACCATTCCCGGCAAACAGCCCCCCATGGGCCACAAGCACCCCATGTACTCCGTGCTGGACGAGATGAAGGAAATCTTTTTGAACATGGGCTTTGAGATCATGGACGGCCCGGAGATCGAGCAGGCGGACTACAACTTCACCAAGCTCAACGCCCCGGAAAACCACCCCTCCCGGGACTGGACCGACACCTTCTATTTAAAGGAGGATTCCTCCATCCTTCTCCGCTCCCAGACCTCCCCCATGCAGATTCGGGCCATGGAGGGCTGCGGCGTGCCCATCCGCATGATTTCCGCCGGGCGGGTGTACCGCAAGGACGAGGTGGACGCCACCCACTCCCCCATGTTCCACCAGATTGAGGGACTGGTGGTGGACAAGGGCATCACCATGGCGGACCTGAAGGGAACGCTGAACGCCGTTATCCGGGAAATTTACGGCCCGGAAACCGTAACCCGCTTCCGGCCCCACCACTTCCCCTTTACGGAGCCCAGCTGCGAGGTAGACATCCAGTGCTACAAGTGCGGCGGCCAGGGCTGCCCCACCTGCAAGGGCGAGGGCTGGATTGAGATTCTGGGCGCGGGCATGGTCCACCCCAAGGTGCTGCGAAACTGCGGCATCGACCCGGAGGAGTATTCCGGCTTCGCCTTCGGCATGGGCCTGGAACGGCTGGCCCTGGGGCGGTACAAGATCAGCGACATGCGGCTGATTTTTGAGAACGACACTCGGTTTTTGGAGCAATTCTGACCCCTCGGGGGAGGATTGGCGACCAGCGATGGCTGGTGCAAGGTACCAGTCATCTTCATAACGGAGTCCTTCTTTAATCTTTAAGGAGTAGAATTATATGAAACTATCCCGTAAATGGCTGCAAGAATTTGTGGACGTGGGCCCGGTGAACGACCGGGATTTTGCCGAGGCCATGACCATCTCCGGCTCCAAGGTGGAGGTCACGGAGGACCTGGGCGCGGAAATCAAAAACGTCGTCGTGGGCCGTATTCAAAAAATGGAGCGCCACCCCGACAGCGACCACATGTGGGTCTGTCAGATCGACATCGGACAGGCGGAGCCTGTTCAGATTGTCACCGGCGCCTGGAATATTCACGAGGGGGATTGGGTCCCCGTGGCCAAGGACAATTCCTGGCTTCCCGGCGGCAAGCACATCACCCGGGGCAACCTCCGGGGCGTGAAATCCAAGGGCATGCTCTGCTCCCTCAAGGAGCTGAGCCTGGACGAGCGGGACTTTCCCTACGCCGTCATTGAAGCCGCCGCCCTGCTGAACGACTACAAGCCCATAGACCCGGAAAAGCCCTCCATCCCGGCGGGTGTTGTCCCCGGCCACAAGATTTTTGGCTCCGTCAGGGCCGCTTTCGTCACCAAGGTGGAATCCCTGGGCGGCGGACAGTTTGCCGTCAGCTGCGACAGCGGCGGAACCTATCACACCATCACCACCGGGCTGGCCAACATCCACGAGCATGACACTCTGGCTCTGGACACGAAAACGGAGCACATCTGCACCCTGGCGGACCTCCACGCGGAGCAGAAGGAGTTCCCCCACTGCATTCCCGACGGCATCTTCATCCTCCACGAGGAGGGCATCCAGCCCGGGGACGACATCCGCCCCGTCATCGGCGCGGACGACCACGTGGTGGAGTTCGAAATCACCCCCAACCGGCCGGACTGCCTCAGCGTCATCGGTCTGGCCCGGGAGGTCTCCGCCACCTTCGACCTGCCCCTGCGGCTCCATGACCCGGAGGTGAAGGGCGGCGCGGACGGCAGCCTCATGGAGCTTCTGGACGTGGAAACCCCGGACGGCGACCTCTGTCCCCGGTACACCGCCCGGATGGTGCGGAACGTGAAGATCGCCCCCTCTCCCAAGTGGATGCGGGAGCGGCTCCGCTCCAGCGGCGTCCGGCCCATCAACAACATCGTGGACATCACAAACTACGTGATGCTGGAATACGGCCAGCCCATGCACGCCTTTGACTACCGCTACGTAAAGGGCGGGAAAATCGTGGTCCGCCGGGCCCGGACCGGCGAGGAGCTGACCACCCTGGACAACAACGTCCGCAAGCTGACCCCCGACATGCTGGTGATCGCCGACGACACCCGGGCTGTGGGCCTTGCGGGCGTCATGGGCGGACTGAACAGCGAAATTGTGGGGGATACCGTGGATGTGGTCTTTGAGTCCGCCAACTTCGAGGGGAGCTGCATCCGCAAGACCGCCCTGGCCCTGGGGATGCGGACGGAGGCCAGCGCCAAGTTTGAAAAGGGCCTGGACATCCTGAACACCCTCCCCGCCGTCAACCGGGCCTGTGAGCTGGTGGAGCTGCTGGGAGCCGGAGACGTTGTGGACGGCGTGATTGACATCCTGAACTATGTTCCCCAGCCCCGGACCATCCTCATGGACCCGGCGCGGGTCAACGCCCTGCTGGGCACCGGGATTGACCCGGTGGATATGTACCAATACCTGGAGCGGGTGGACATCCGGACGGAGGCGGGGGACTTCCCCAGCGCCCCCGCCGAGGTGGTGATTCCCTCCTGGCGGGCCGACGTGGAGGGCATCGCGGATCTGGCCGAGGAGGTGGCCCGGTTCTACGGCTACAACAGCATTCCCAACACCCTTTCCACCGGGCTCAACCAGCGCCGGGGCTGGACGCCTGTCCAGCAGGCGGAGAACACCGCCGGGGCTCTCTGCCGGGCGGCCGGATACAGCGAGATCATCACCTACTCCTTCATCAGTCCCGCGTACTATGATAAGATCAACCTCCCGGCGGACTCCCCCCTCCGGAACTCCATGAAGATTCTGAACCCCCTGGGAGAGGATACCTCCATCATGCGGACCACCACCCTGCCCTCCATGCTGGAGATCCTGGCCCGGAACTGCCACTACCGGAACAAGGCCGTCCGGCTCTACGAGCTGGGGCGGACCTACTTCGCCAAGAACGACGGCTCCGGCATGGCCGGCGAGCCCAAGGTGCTGTCCCTGGGCGGCTATGGCGGCGGCATGGATTTCTTCCAGCTCAAGGGCGCCGTGGAGGCCGTGCTGGAGGGCCTGCGCATTCCGGATGTCCGCTTTGAGGCGGAAACCGGGAATCCCTCCTATCATCCGGGCCGCTGCGCCCGGGTCTTCCGGGGCGGGCATCTCCTGGGCGTGCTGGGGCAGATTCACCCCGCCGTGGCGGAGAACTACGATGTGGACTGCGAGCTGTACGCCGCGGAGCTGAACTTCAGCGCCCTCTTTGAAAATATGGGCGGCGCCCCTGTCTACCAACCCCTGCCCCGCTTCCCCGCCGTCACCCGGGACATCGCCCTGGTCTGCGACAAGGCCCTGCCCGTCGGGAAGCTGGAGGACTGCATCCGCCGGGGAGCCAAGGGCCTTTTGAAGTCCGTCAGCCTCTTCGACGTGTACACCGGCAAGGGCGTGCCCGAGGGAAAGAAGAGCGTGGCGTTCAACCTGGAGCTCCGGGCGGACGACCGCAGCCTCACCTCTCAGGAGGCCGACGAGGACGTGAAAGGCATCCTGGAGCTGCTTGCCAAGGAGCTGGATTCCGTCCTGCGGTGAGGCTGGAAGGCTTTCCAGTAAAAATCTTTCGTAAAAATCCCGCTGAAACCCTTTACAGTCCGGGAAAAAACGAGTATACTAGAGAAGAATCAGAAAGGAAGGTGGTGTACCTATGGACGATTTCACCAGAAAGTTCAGTCTTGCTTTGGAAAAGGACGCGGAGATCCACCAGATTCTCTCCACCGTCTACAAGGCCCTGGAAGAGAAGGGCTATAATCCCATCAACCAGATCGTGGGCTATATCCTGTCCGAGGACCCCACCTATATCACCAATCACAACAACGCCCGTACCCTGATCCGTAAGATTGACCGGGATGAGCTCTTGCAGGTGTTGGTGCGGAGGTATTTGGGTCAGTAACAAAAATAGTTACAATTTGTCACCAATTTCGACGCGCATCCCGTGGCATGTGGCTTGCCGCCCCCGCAGGCGGAGGCTATGTGCCACGGGATTTTTGCGTTTTTTGACAGTTAACCCAGAAATTCCCTTGCATTTTTGGGCAGTTTGACCAGAATCGAATGTTGACAAAACGGGAAAAAGATGTTACAATTTGGTTACAAAATTTTTGAGGGAGGTTTTTATGGCTGGAAGCAAGAGCGGCAAAACCGAGGGCCTGATGTATAAGGGACACCCGCTTCGCCGGACGGGCAATCTGATCTATTACGGCACGATGGCCGAAAAATATATCATCATGATGCAGGTGCTAGATACCAGGAAGGAACAGGATTTGGACCTGGCCTCCAAGGTTTCCATCCAGCTCCAGCTCACCGACCCGGACCTGAAATCCCGGGACCGGGTGGTGAAGAAGAGCGAAAAGGACAGCCTCTACGCGGCGATGGACATCGCCACTGTCTGGCTGAACCGGGCTCTGGCGGGCAAGGAAAAGTAAAGCCGGCCGCTTACCCCAACCGTTTTACAAAAGACACGAGAAAGGAAGCTACCCTTTATGAATCGACTTGCAGGAAAAGCCGCCAAGGTTCTGGCTCTCACCCTGATTTCCATGACGCTGCTGACGGTCGCGGCCTTCGCCGCCGACGGCGACCCCCTGGTGGTGGGAATCGGCAAAACCACCGGGTCCTCCCTCCGTCTCCGGTCCGCCCCCTCTCTGGACGCCTCCGTCCTCACCATGCTGGACAAGGACTGGATCATCGCCGTGCTGGGCGAGGAAGACGGCTGGTACCATGTGGCCCACAACGGTGACGACGGCTACGTCTCCGCCGACTTCTTCACCATGAGCGAGGAAACCGAATTTGAATACTACGGCCGGATCAACGCCCGGGGCGTCAATGTCCGGGCCGAGGCCAGCATCGACAGCGAAATTGTAAACAACCTGGGCCTGAACAGCGGCGTCACTGTCGTCGGAATTGAAAACGGCTGGTACCACATCACCGGTACATACGGCGAAGGCTATGTCCGGAGCGACTACATCAGCCTGACCAACCAGACCCCCATCACCCCCGGCGCCAGCGTGGGCGACAGCAGTATCGTGGACTTTGCCCGTCAATTCCTGGGCACCCGGTACGCTTACGGCGGCGCGGCCCCCGGCGGCTTTGACTGCTCCGGCTTCACCATGTATGTGTACAAGCAGTTCGGCGTTTCCCTGCCCCACACGGCCACCGGTCAGTGGCAGAGCGGCCTGGGCACCCAGGTCTACAGCCTGGGCGAGCTCCAGCCCGGCGATCTGGTGTTCTTCAACGACCCCGCCCGGAACGCCGGAAAGGCCTGCTCTCACGCGGGCATCTACATCGGCGGCGGCCAGATGATTCACTCCTCCTCCTCCCGGAGCGGCGGCGTCATCTACTCCGACTTGACCGACGGTTATTACAATACATACTTCGTGGGCGGCATTCATATCTGATTTCCTTTCAGGGCATAAAAGAGACACGGCTTTACGCCGTGTCTCTTTTTCACGTCTGCTCCGTGATTCAACGCAAGGGAATCTCCGCCGTGCCCCAGCGGACGGCCACGGCCTTGCCGAGGTCGACGGGAACCTCGAAGGGGCCGAATTCCTCGTTCCAGTTCTCGCCGCCGCTCCCCACGGTATCCTTCAGAAAGACCTCGCTCCCATCCTCCATTACCACGGAGAGGGCCGCGCCGGGGTAAATCCCTTCCTTGGGTTCCGACCAGCTATGGCGAATCCGCATCCCCAGGGGGGACAGCCGCAGATACTCCATGGTCATGGTCCCGCAGTCCGCGTCCTCCACCGTCACTCCGGCCACGTCCGGCGTCAGGCTCTCGACGCCGCCGGAGTGAGCCCCGATGTTGAAGTCCCAGCCGCCGGTGAGAACGGGCGTGTAGATTTTGTCCGGGCTCTGGACCCAGAGGCCGGGAATATGGAGAATCTTGTCCGCCCCGTCGCAAAGGTCCGTACCCTCCAGGGACCAGAGGCGGATGGCGGCGGTGAGAACATTGTCCGTTGGGTCGTCGTTCAGCCATGTGTAATCCAGGGTGCAGAGCACATCCTGCCCGGCGCTGTCCGTCAGGGTGAGGCGCTCCTCAAGGGTGTCGCCGAAGAGCTGGTAATAGCCCTCGTCCTCGCCGTAGTCCGGCAGGACCGTGCCCTCCGGGGCCCGGATTTCCAGCATCAAATAGTAGAAGTCCTGGTCCCCGAAGGCCGCCAAGGGGGTCATGGTGGTCCCGTTGGACTCCGCCGCCGGGAGCTCCCGGCTCAGGGTCCCGATGATCTCCTGCTGGGTTTCATCCAGCCGCCCGAAATAGCGCTCCCACAGCGTCCCCGCCGCCAGGGCGGAGCCCGCCAGCACCACCGCTGCCAGTGCCGCCGCCAGGCCCCGCCTGGCCCAGCGCATGGGACGGCGGGCGGGAGCCTCCCGCGTCAGGGCGTCTGTCAGGGCCTCCCGGCCCGCGGGGGTGAAGGCCACCCGGTTCAGTTCAGTCTGAAAAGCATTCTTGTCCATAGCTGCCTCCTAACATGGTTCTCAGCTTCGCCTTGCCCCGGTAAAGCCATGTGCTGACCTGGGCGGGCCGGCAGCCCAGCAGGGCGGCGATTTCGTCAACTCCGTATTCCTCATAATAGCGCAGGTAAACGGCTTGCCGGTACTTCTCCGGCAGGGCCAGCACCGCCTCCAGCACCGGGCTCTCCCCCGCTTCCGGCATGGTGACCGCCGCGTCCGCCGCCGCCTCGAGAGAGACCCTTTTCCGGGCCCAGGCGGACTTTTTCAAATCCTTGCAGCAGTTGATGGTCACACGCAGGACCCAGGCGCGCTGGCGCTCCAGGTCCGGGAAGCGCTCCGGGCAGGTCAGCAGCTTTAAAAGCACCGTCTGGCACACGTCCTGGGCGTCCTGGGGATTGCCGGTCCAGGTATAGGCCACCCGTAGGACGGTATCCGACCACTGGTTCACCAGCGCCTCCGCCTCCTGGCGGGTATAGGTGATCTGTTCCGTAGTATCATCTCCTTTTGAACGGCCCGTTCTGCTGATAAAACGAATCAGGGGTATCCTATCTGTCAGGATGGGGAAACTTTTCTCCGCAACCGCCCCGGTTGCGGGGCCGGTTGGTGGACGCAACCGGCGCAACCTGCTATACTGAGGCCATGAAACATGTTTCGGAAACACTGGAAGGAGGATATACCCATGAATATTTCCGACATCATCAAACAGGCCAGGGAGGAACTGGGCATGACCCAGGAGGACCTGGCGGAACGGCTGGAGGTCAGCCGCCAGGCCGTCAGCAAGTGGGAGCTGGGGGCCTCGGTCCCAAGCCCGGAGAATCTGCGGCTGCTGGAGGAGCTCCTGGGGGTCGAGCTTCCCGCGCCGGAGGCGGCGGTCCCTCAGGAGGCGGTCCCCCAGGCCCCGCCCAAGCCGCCCTTCTGGAACTGGAAGCGGGTCGTGCTCCTGGTTTTGGGGGTGCTGGTCGTGTCGGCCCTGTTCTCGGCCGCCCTGTTTACCGCCCTCAGGGCGGAGACGAACGTGGACGCGCCCCTCCGGACAGAGCCCCATGTCACCGGCGTCTATTTCTTCGATGAAGACGCCGCGCCCCTCCGGCCAGACCTGGGGGACGGGTGGAACCGCTTCACCGCCGGAGAGCGGGTGCTGATGCTGGTGACATTTGAGGACGGCGCTGAGAACTCCGTCAACGCCGTCTCGCTGTTCCTGACCCCCACGGGGACGGAGACCCTGGACCAGCGGCGGCAGGTCGCCGTCCAGGCGGCGGGAGAGGGCCGGGACTTCGCCCTCTTCGCCTGGGACATCCCGGCGGACCTGATGGGGCACCTGGAGGTGGCGCTGGAGTGCGGCGGCGGCCTCCAGGCTACGGAGACGCTGAATGTCATGGCGCCCTCCTCCTACATGGAGGACCAGGGGATTCCCGGAATCCTCAGCCTGAGCGCCAAAGAAATCACCGCCACAGAGGGAGACACCGGCCACTACCTGCTGGAGGCCCTGGGGGCCCCCATGGCCGAGGTGGAGTGGAGCACCTCCGACCCCGAGGTGGCCCGGGTGGCCAACACCGGGACCGTGTTCATTGAGGGAGAGGGGGAGGCCGTCATCACCGCCAGCTGGAAGGACCAGACGGCGGAGTGTTTGGTCCATGTGCTTCCCAAAGCCACAATCGTGGGCACGGAGGGAAACACGGACCTGCCGGAGGGCGAGCCGGGGGGGATTGCAAAGAGTGTACCCGCTCCCCCGACGTATGAATCCCGTAAGGCTGGATAAGACTGGGCAGAAAAAATCAGGGCCTTGACGGCCCTGGTTTTTTGTTGGTCGGATTCTGCCTTGCCGTCGCTTTGACTTGGTTCTACACCAGACAGCCAGAGCGGACTTAAAGTTCTTTTGCTCCTTTTCTTTCAAGAAAAGGAGGCCAGCTTCCGCCCCATGAGGACACCCATGGCGGAGGACATCATCAGCCCTCTCGTCCAGCCGGAGGAATCCCCCAGGCAGTGAAGTCCCTGCAAGCTGGTGTTGAAGTCCGTGTCCATCTTCACCCGGTTGGAGTAGAATTTCAGCTCCGGGGAGTAGAGCAGCGTCTCATAGGAGGCGAAGCCCGGAACCACGTAGTCCATAGCCTGGATGAAGTTGATGATGTTCACCATGGCCCGGTAGGGCATGGCGGCGGTGATGTCCCCCGCCACCACGTCCGGCAGGGTAGGCCGGATGTTGGACTGAGCCAGCTCCTTCTGCCAGGTCCGCTTGCCGTCCAAAATGTCGCCGAAGCGCTGGACCAAAATCTGGCCGTTGCCCAGCATGTTGGTCAGCTCGCCCACCTTCTGCGCGTAGGCGATGGGCTGGTTGAAGGGAACGCTGAAATTGTGGGAGCAGAGGATGGAGAGGTTTGTATTGTCACTTTTATATTCTTTATACGAATGTCCGTTGACCACGGCCAGATCGTTGTCGTAGTTCTCCTGGCTGACAAAGCCGCCGGGATTCTGGCAGAAAGTCCGGACCTTGTTTTTAAAGGGCCGGGGCCAGCCCACCAGCTTGGACTCATAGAGGACCCGGTTTACCATCTCCATGACCTCGTTCCGCACCTCCACCCGGACGCCGATGTCCACGGTGCCGGGGGCGTGGGCGATGTTGTGCTCCGCGCAGAGCCGCTCCAGCCAGTCCGCCCCCCGGCGGCCGGTGGCCACCACGGTGTGCTTGGCGGTGATTTCCATATCCTGACGCCGGTCGGAGACGGTGACCCCCTTGCAGATATCGTTTTCCAGGATGAGGTTCTGGCACTCCCAGCCGAAGAGGATCTCCACCCCGTTCTCCTGCAAATACCGCTCAATGCCCAGGTAGATGTCATGGGCCTTTTCCGTGCCCATGTGGCGGATGGGGCAATCCACCAGCTTCAAGCCCGCCTGGATGGCCCGCTTGCGAATCTCCTTCCGGTCCTCCGGATACTCCAAACCCTCGATGTGGGAGTCCGCGCCGAAGTCCAGGTAGATTTTGTCGGCGTAGTGAATCGTCTCCTGGGCCAGATCCGTGCCGATGAGGGTGGGCAGGTCGCCGCCCACCTCATAGCTCAGCGACAGCTTCCCGTCGGAGAAGGCCCCCGCGCCGGAGAAGCCGGTGGTGATGTGGCAGTAGGGTTTGCAGTTGACGCACTTGTTGGTCTGGCTTTTGGGGCAGCGGCGATTCTCAATGCTCTGCCCTTTCTCCACCATGACGATTTTCTGTTTGCTGCCCTTTTTCAGCATCTCCAGGGCGGTGAAAATACCGGCGGGGCCGGCCCCCACGATGACAACGTCTGCGTTCATAGCGGCTTCTCCTTTTGTATGTTCTTTTAGAAAGTCGTTTCTTTACTTCACTTCGCTGACAGGTCCGCCTCCCGCCGGACGATGGTCCAGGGAGGCACCTGCCGGGGCAGCTTCATGCGGAAGACGCTCTGAGGCGTCCGAGGCTCAAAGAGGGGCAGGCCGTCCCCGTCCGTCATCTCCGGCACGGTCATGGAGAAGGGCCGGAGGCCCGGGCCCACCAGCTCCACCTGGTCTCCGGTGCGGAACTTGTTGCGCAGGGACAGCACGGCGTCTCCGTCCGGTCCGCAGTCCATGACCAGGGCGGCGATCTGCCACTGCCGGATGTACCGGGCATCGTCGTAATACTGCCCCGGCGGGCCGTAGAAAAAGCCGGTGGAGTAAGGCCGGTGGCTGACGCGCTCCACCTCGTCCCGCCAGACAGGGTCCAGGGGCTCCCCCGCCGCCAGGGCGTCCAGGCCATGACGGTAGGCGGCGGTCACCACGGCGGCGTAATAGGCGGACTTTGCCCGGCCCTCGATTTTCAGGCTGTCCAGAAATTGGAGATCCTCCAGGTGATCGATCATGCACATGTCCCGGGAATTCAGGATGTAGGCCCCCTGGCTGTCCTCCTCAATGGGGAAGAACTCGCCGGGGCGCTTCTCCTCCATCAAGGCGTACTTGTACCGGCAGGGCTGGGCGCAGGCCCCCCGGCTGGAGTCCCGGCCCGTCATATAATTGCTGAGGAGGCACCGCCCGGAGTAGCTGACGCACATAGCCCCGTGGGCGAAGGCCTCCAGCTCCAGGTCCGGCGGCGCCTTGTCCCGGATGACGCGGATTTCCTCCAGACTCAGCTCCCGGGCCAGAATGACCCGGCTGGCCCCGAGGTCGTGCCAGGCCCGGGCGGCCTCGTAATTGGTGACTCCGGCCTGGGTGGAGACATGCCGGGCCGCGTGAGGGGCGTACCGCCCCGCCAGCTGGAAGGCCCCCAGGTCCGCCAAAATCACGGCGTCCACCCCCGCGGCCTCCAGGACCTCCAGGTGGGCGGGAAGCCGGTCCATCTCCTCATTCCGGGGCATGGTGTTGACGGTGCAGTGGACCCGGACGCCGTGGGCGTGGGCAAAGGCCACGGCCCCGGTCAGGCCCTCGGGGGAGAAATTCCCCGCGAAGGCCCGCATGCCGAAGTCCGTTCCCGCCAGATACACGGCGTCCGCCCCGTAGAGCACCGCCATGCGGAGGCGCTCTAGGTCCCCCGCCGGGGCCAGCAGTTCCGGTTTTTTAATTTCCATAGTATTCGGCGCTGTTCACGAAGTTCAGGTGTTCATTATACGTGGTGGAGTAGTGGTGCTTGCCGTCCTTGCCCAAGGCGTAGTAATAGTATCCGGTCTCCTCCGGCTCCAGGGCGGCCTCAATGGCGGTCAGGCCGGGATTGGCGATGGGCGTGGGGGGCAGGCCCGCGTACTTATAGAGATTGTAAGGAGTGTCCGTCTCCAGGTCCGCCTGAGTGATGGCCCCCTCGTGGCCCGGCAGGCCGTAGAGCAGGGAGGCGTCCACCTGCAGCAGGCCGTTGGTGCCGCCCTTGTCGCCGGGGCCGTCCAGGCGGTTGTAGATGACCGAGGCAATGCGGGCCTGGTCCGTGCTGTCCGTCTCCTTTTCGATGAGGGACGCGATGGTGACGATCTTCCGCAGGTCGTAGCCCCGGTCCGCCGCCGCCGCCAGCAGCCCGTCGTCCATCTTGCTGTTGAAGTTCTTGATCAGGCGGTTCAGGGCGTTCTCCGGCTTTTCATTCACATAGAACTCGTAGGTGTCCGGGAAGAGGTAGCCCTCCAGGCGGCTGATGTCCTCGGACTCATTGTCGATGAAATCATAGTCGAAGTCGGCGGTCTGGGCCGCTGCGGTAAGGGCTGCCTCGGTGTTGACCCCGTTTTTCGCCAGCACGGCGATGGTCTGGGCCACGGTGTAGCCTTCGGGGATGGTAACCTCCACCGTCTCCGCCGTCATGTTTCCGGCGGAGCTCCGCATCCCCAGCACCAGGGCGTGGTAGTCCATGTCGGTGTTCAGGGTATGGGTCCCCATGCCGATCTTTTCCTCCGCGCCGGTGATGTTGGCGTAGAGCTTGAAGAACCAGGAGTACTCAATGAGGCCGGCCTCCTTGAGCTTGCCGGCCACGGTGTCCACCGTGTCGTCGGCCACCACCTCCACCATGATCTCCACCGGCGGCGTGCCGGAGCGGTTGAAGGAGCAAAAGTCGCTGAACAGAAGCCAGCCCGCGCAGCCCAGCAGCGCCGAGGTCAAGGCCACAAAAATCATGTGCAGCAGGAGGAACAGAAAGGGGTTCATCCGCCGCCGTCTCCGGCGGCGCTTCCGCTGGGGAGGCGGGGTTCCCTCCCGCCGGACCTGTCCGGCGTCCCAGCTGGCGGTTTCGCGGTTGTTGAATTCGTCCATGTTGAAAACCTCCTCGCGCGCGTCCCCCGTTCCTCTTTTTTGAAAAAGGACAACTCAAATTTCAGGGGGTCAGGCTCCCGGCGAAGACCGGAAGCATAGAATATCTCAAATCCTGGTCCTGACGCCGCCAAACGCGGCCCCGGGTCCAAAGAAAGGTGACTGACTATGTGCTTTAACAATGGAAACGACAATGGCTGCCTGTGGATCGTTCTGATCATCATCCTGTTCTGCTGCTGCGGCTGCGGCGGCGGGAACAGCTGGGGCTGGGGCGGCGGAAACTGGGGCGGCTGCGGCGGCTGCAACAACAGCGGATGCGGCTGTGGCTGCGGTGGATGCAGCGGCGGATGCGGGTGCAACTGCAATTGCAATTGCAACTGCGGATGCAACGACTCCTGCTGCTGAGTTCTCCGGCAGGGCGGGACGCTTCGCGTCCCGCTTTTGCCGCGCCTCAGCGGGACAGGCAGTCCAGAACGATGGCCAGGACCTCCCGGTGGATGTCCTCCGGCGTCCTGGGGACGCCGTCCCCGGCGCAGTTCACCACGGCCCAGCCCTGGGTCCGGGCGATTTCCCCGGCGCACTCCCGGCAGCGGCGGAGATAGTCTCCGTCCTGCTCGTGGATATCGGCGGCGGTGTTGGTCTCCGCCTCCCGGCGGCGCATGAGGCGGTTCGCCGCCTCGGTGGGCATATCCAGATACAGCACCCGGTCCGGCTCCGGAAGCCCTAAGCGGCGGTACTCCAAGTCAAACAGCCAGTCCAGGAAAGACCGCCGCTCCTCCGGCCGGAGCTTGGACGCCTGGTGGACGGCGTTGGAGGTGGTGTAGCGGTTGGCCACCACCACGCCTCCGGCTTCGTAAAATCCGCCCCAGTCTTCCTTGTAGGAGGCGAAGCGGTCCACGGCGAACATGACGGAGGCGGCGCAGGCGTTCACGTCCCCCGGCCTGCCCCCCAGGGCCCCGTGGAGATACAAGTTGGCGGGCTCGGCAAACGGGTTGCCGTACCGGGGAAAGTCGATCTCCCGGCAGTTGACGCCCCGGGCGGCCAACTCCCGCAGCAGCAATTTGGCCTGGGTGGCCTTTCCCGAGCCGTCGGTACCCTCCAGAACAATCAGCGTTCCTCTCATTTCCGCCCCTTCTCCTTCCGCACATGGACCAGGAACAGGGGCAGCTTCATCATCCGCTTTGCCCTCCAGGGGTTTTTGCACAGGCGGTAAAACCACTCCAGACCGTGGTCGGACCAGAATTTCGGAGCCCGCTCCACCACGCCGGCAAACACGTCCAGGCTTCCCCCCAGGCCGCAGAGGAGACGGGCTCCGGTGGCCTGACCGTGCCTGCTCATCCAGAGCTCCTGCTTGGGGGCCCCCAGGCAGACGAAGACGCAGTCCGCCCCGCTCTGCCGGATGGCCTCCACAACGGGGCCGTCCTCCTGGAAATAGCCGTCCTGGGTCCCGGCAATTTTCAGCCCGGGATACTTGGCCGCCAGCTTCTCTCCGGCGGTCTCCGCCACGCCGGGCTTGGCCCCCAGCAGGTAGAGGGACCGTCCCTCCGCCGCCATGCGCTCCATCAGACCGGCGGCGAACTCAATGCCGGGGACCTTCTCCTTCAGCGGCGTGCCTAGCATCTTGGCCCCCTTCACCACGCCGATGCCGTCGGGCAGAACCAGGTCCGCCCCGTTCACCGCCTGCCGGGCGGCCAGATTCTCCCGGCAGACCTCCACAATCTCCGGGTTGGGGGTCACCACACAGTGGGTCCCGGGACTGTGGAGCAGCTCCATCCCCCGGTCCACCGCCTCGTCCATGGTCACATTGTCAAAGCCGACGCCCAGCACATTGATCCGCACACGCTCACCTCATTTGTACAAGCTTCCATACCGGCATATTATTGCCATTTTAAAAGCATTATAGCATAGTTCAGACCTCTTGTCCATTGCCAAATGTCCCTTCGGCCGTCTTCCGGCCCAAGGGGCGGGGCAATTGGGCCAGCACCACCGCCGCCAGCATCAGGGCGCAGCCCAGATACTCCCGGCCTGTCATCCGGGTCCCCAGAATCAGCGCCCCGGCCACGGCGGCAAAGAGGGACTCCATGCTCATCAGCAGGGACACTACCGCCGGGTTGGAATCTTTCTGCGCCAGAATTTGGAGGGTATAGGCCACGCCGCTGGAAAACACGCCCACGTACAGCACCGGTCCCAGATACTCCGGCAGCAGCGCCAGGGGCGGCAGGGTCTCCGCCAGCATGCCGGCGGCGGAGAGGACGGTCATAACCAGGAATTGGACGCAGGACAGCGCCACGCCGTCCACCTTGTTGGTAAAGTGGTCCACCACCAAAATCTGGGCAGTGAAGCAGAAGGCGCAGACCAGCACGTAGAGGTCCCCTTTGGTAATGGTCAGTTCCTCGGTGACGCAGAGGCAGTACAGCCCCGCCACCGCCAGGGCCACCCCCAGCCACAGCGCCCGGGGCACCTTCTTTCCCAAGGCCAGCCCCGCCAGGGGCACCAGGACGATGTACAGCGCCGTGATGAACCCCGCCTTGCCGGGGGTGGTGGTCTCCAGGCCCTTCTGCTGGAAAAAGCTGGCCACCGACAGCGCCGCGCCGCAGCAGAGGCCGCCCAGAAGAAGGTCCCGCCGGGACCCGGCGGAGACGGGAGCTCCTCCTTTCCGCCGCCGCCACGCGGCCCGGAGACCGCAGAGGCCCAGCAGGAAGAGGAAGGCGATGACGGCCCGGGCGGTGTTGAAGGTAAAGGGGCCCATATACTTCGCCGCCACGCTCTGGGCCACGAAGGCGGTGCCCCAAATCATGGCCGTAACCAGCGGGAGGACATTTTGACGAACTCTGTTGATTTTCATTTTCCTTGCTCCATGTTCTCTTCTGTGTTATACTATAGCAATCTTCAGAAATGAGGAAGACGCGGCCATGCGCCGCCTGTGTCCGCCGGACCGCTGTCCGTATTTTGGAAGATTGCTGTAGCGTTGTTCCGCGGCTCAGGCCGCGCAAAATAGTATTCTAACACCGAGGTGAGGAAATGGCAAGGCTTTCCCGGGAATTCTACGCGCAGGATACGCTGGAGGCCGCCCGGCGGCTTCTGGGCAAATATCTGGTCCGCCGCCTGGACGGCGAAACGCTGGCGGGGCGCGTTGTGGAGACCGAGGCCTATGTGGGCCGCTGCGACAAGGCCTGCCATGCCTATCACTACCTCCGGACCGCCCGGACGGAAACCCTCTTCTCCCGGCCGGGGACGGCCTATATCTACCTCATCTACGGCATGTATCACTGCCTGAACTTCGTCACGGAGCCAGAGGGAGAACCCGCCGCCGTGCTGCTTCGGGCCATCGAGCCCGTGGCGGGAGCGGAGACCATGACCCGCCTTCGCTACGGAGACAAGCCCCTGACCCCATACCGGAAGAAGAACGCGCTCAACGGCCCCGGCAAGGTCTGCCAGGCCATGGCCCTGACCCGGGCGGAGAACGGCCTGGACCTGACGGGGGACACACTGTTTCTCTGCGACGCGCCGGAGGACGCGGGCCTGCCCCCCTTCCCCGTTCCGGAGCGGGAAACCATTCTCACCGGTCCCCGGATCGGAGTGGACTACGCGGAGGAGGCCCGGGATTTCCCCTGGCGTTTCCGGCTGGTATAAAGGAGGATTCGACGGATGTTTCTCTTTGATATGGACGGTGTGCTGACCGACTCCAACGGCGTGTGGAAGAAGGTGGACCGGGAGTTCCTGGCCCGCCGGGGGATGAAGTACACCCACGCCTATTACGAGGGCGTGGCCCACGTGCCTCTGCCCATGGCGGCGGTGTTTACCAAGGAGTTCTGCAAACTGCCGGAATCCTGCGAGGCCATCATCGCCGAGTGGATGGAGCTGGCGGCGGACTCCTACGCCCGCGTGCCGGTGAAGCCCGGCGTCCGGGCCTATCTGCGCCAGTGCAAGGCGGAGGGGCGGCGGATGGCCGTGGTGACCTCCAGCGTGCCGGAGCACTGCCACACGGCCCTGGAGTCCCTGGGGCTGGAGAAATACTTCGAGCGGGTGACCTTCGCCCAGGAGTTGGGGCTGGAGAAGCGGAAGCCGGACATCTGGCAGGCCGCCGCCAAGGCCGCCGGAGTCCGGCCGGAGGACTGCACCGTCTTCGACGACAGTCTGGCCGCCTGCCAGGGGGCCCGGGCCGCCAGGATGCGGGTGGTGGGAGTCCACGACGCGCTCTTCGCCCAGGATGAGGAGGAGATGCGGGCCTACTGCGACGTGTATATTAAGAGTTTTGAGGAGCTGCTTTTAGCAGCGTCCCCGGCCAGCGCGAGGCGGGAGTCCTGAACGCAGCACCGTCAAAAGTACCTCCACGCGCTCTGGCGCTCCGGTCATACGCCGGGCCAAAGCGACAACGACAAAATAGGGTGATCGCCATGAATACTTTGACATCCGCCCTCCTCTCCGCCCGGGAGGAGGGGGAACAGCTGGCAGGCCGGAGCTTCGCCCGGGAGACAGCGGAAAACCTGGACCTCTCCGATCTCACGTTCCGGCAGGTCCGCTTTGACCACTGCCAATTCACCGGCTGCGACCTCAGCGCCGCCGCCTTTTACAACTGCGCGTTTGAGGGCTGCGCCTTCGCCGGCTGCCGCTTCGCCTCCAGCTTTTGGAAGGACTCCTCCCTTTCCGGCTGCAAAGCTGAGGGCGGGGATTTCCGTAAGGCCCGGCTGAAGGACTGCGTTCTGGACCGGCTCCGCCTGCGCTACGCCAACTTCAACGGCGCTTTGTGGGAACGCTGCACCCTGACGGACTGCGACCTGACGGAGAGCGCCTGCCAGGAGCTCCGGGTGGTAAAGACCGCCCTGAAAAACGCCGTCTTTCAAGGGGCGGACCTTTTCCGGGCGGCCTTGAAAGGGGTGGACCTCTCCGGCTGCGCCCTGGACGGCGTGACCCTCTCCGCCTCCTGCCAGGAGCTCCGGGGCGCGAAAATCCACGCCTCCCAGGCGGCGGTAGTGGCCCGCATTCTGGGCATTGAGGTAGAAAACTGAGAACAAGGGCTACCCGTTAAAGGCAGGTTCTAAACCACGCGGGAGGGCCGGATATCCGGCCCTCCCGCGTGGTGCTTTTATATGGCGTCTCTCGCCATTTTGGCGGGTGCTCCGCCTGCTTCATCTATATAGACCTCTCCCCGCCCGCCGCATAGCGGCTTTTTTGCCCTGCCGCAGCTCTTGCCGCGAAGCCGCCTTCGGGCGCACCGGCCTCAGACGCGCCTGCGTCCGCCGGTCCGAAGAGGAATAAACCGTTTGTGCCGCCCCGCGGCCTCGGTCTTTTGCTTAACCAAAGAAGTAACGGAACATATCAAAGGGATCCACATTTCCGTTTCCTCCGCTGTAGCCGTCGCTCCAATTGTTGGGCTTCTGCTGAACCGGCTCCTGCTGCTGCGTCTGCTCCTCCTTGGGGGCCGCGCCCCAGGTGATCTCCACGGTGACGGTGCCGTCGGGGCGGTAGATCTCCAGAGTGGCGGTGTCTCCGGCGGAATACTTCTTCTTCGCCAGATTCAGGTCCTCCACCGTTTTAATCTCCGTGCCGTCCACTTTGGTAATCACGTCGCCCATTTTCAGTCCCGCCTTGTCGGCGGCGCTGTCCGGCTCCACGTAGGTAATGAAGACACCGGCGGTAACGTCATAGTGGTACTGAGCCGCCCAGCTCTCGTTCATGGTCTGGGGCGTGACGCCGAGATAGGCCCGGTTGGAGACATAACCGTTGGTCATGATGTCCTTTACCATGGAGAACACGTCGTTCATGGGAATCGCGAAACCCAGGCCCTCCACAGTGGTGCCATTGGAGGACTGCGAGTATTTGGCGGAGACGATGCCCACCACCTCGCCGTACTGGTTGAAGAGAGGCCCGCCGGAGTTGCCGGGGTTGATGGACGCGTCGGTCTGGATCATATTAAAGGGGGTGCCGTCCACGTTGATGGCCCGGTCCACGCAGGAGACCATGCCGCCGCTCATGGAGAAGGTCAGCTCACCCAGGGGGTTGCCGATGGCCAGTACGTGGTCTCCCACATTCAGCGTGCTGCTGTCCCCCAGGGTGACGGACTGGAGCTCCTGGGCCTCCACCTTGATTACGGCGATGTCGTAGTCCTCTTCGCCTCCGATGTAGGTGGCGTTGTATTCATCTCCGTTGTACATGGTGACCGTCACGGTTTCCGCGCCCTTCACCACGTGGTAGTTGGTGAGGATATAGCCGTCCTTGCTCATCACGAAGCCGGACCCGGCGGAGGCCGTCTGCACCGGCTGGCCCAGGAAATTGTACCCGGCGGTGGCGGAGGTGCGGATGGACACCACGCTGTTCACATTGGCGGCGTAAATCTCCGCGTCGCTCAGCTGGGTTTTGCCGTCCACACTGCGCAGGGCCACTTGGGTAACGGGGCGGCTGGAGACGTTGATCTCGCTCTCGTTCTGGACTGCCCGGGTGGCGGCCCATACGGCTCCGCCTCCCGCCGCGCCGCCAAGCAGCGCGCAGCTCAGCGCCAGGGCGGTGATTTTCAAGCCGAGGCGATTCTTCTTCACGGGCTTTTCCTCCCATTCGGGGCCCCGGGGGCCGGACTGTCCGCCGGCGGCGTGGAGGGTCTCCCCCAGCGTGGGCTCCGCGCCGTCCTTGCGGTAGGTGTAGTGGTACAGATTTTTCTCGTCGTTATACATAATGCGTTCCTCCTTATTATGTATCCCGTTTCTTCCTTTCTTAGAAGCTAAGATAACAGGAATTCATGTCGAACGTGTGAACTGGTATTGTCTGGTTTTTGAATTCTATGGAATACCGCGGCTTCCGGTTTGGTCATCCCCGGCTTGATGGGCTTAGTATAGACGGAAGACCTTAAAAATTACTGAAAGAAGTTTGAAGGATTTTTGAACAAGGAAGCTCTTGCCAATCCCCCGCGGCTGTGCTATCCTATGTTATAGAATATCTCTTTTCAGGAGGTCTCTTCCATGAAACTCAAAAAGCTTCTTCTCTGCGTTCTGACCCTGGCGCTGCTGACGCTGCCGGTTTCCGCCCACGGCCATCACGGCGGCTGTCACGGGCAGCCCTCGGTCCGCCCTTCCCTTCCCTCCCGCCCCGCCGCCGTCACGGTCTGCCAGGTAGAGGGCTGCGCCATTGCCGGGCGGCATACCCACAACGGCGTCACCTACTGCGGCTACCCCCACGAGAGCGGCGTCTGCGACAACAACTGCCGGGCGCTCTGCGCGCTGGAGGGCTGTCCTGAAACCGGGCGGCACACCCACAGCGGCGTCACCTACTGCGGCTATCCCCATGAAAACGGCTTTTGCGACGGTGCCTGCCGGGAGCTCTGCCCCGTTCCCAACTGCCCCATCGACGGGCGGCACGTCCACAACGGCGCCACCTACTGCGGCTATCCCCACCAGAACGGCTTCTGTGACGGCCGCTGCCGGGCGCTTTGCACCGTAGACGGCTGCACGATCGAGGGGCGGCATGACCACAACGGCACGCTCGCCTGCGGCTACTGCCACCTGGACGGCTTCTGCGACGGCACCTGCCGGGCGCTCTGCACTGTGGAGGGCTGCGCCATCGAGGGCTTCCACAGCCACCGGGGAATCGCCTACTGCGGCGGACGCCACCCCTCCGGCTTCTGCGAGGGCATCTGCCACGCCGCCTGAACCGCGCATACACGGGACCGCTTTACGGCGGTCCCGTTTTTTGATGCCAAAATTTTCACGGCCCTTTCCCGCGCATACTCTTCGCTTCCCCGCGCACACTAGGAGGGCGCTGATGAGGCCGAACGATCTCTCCTTTCTTCGCGAACACGCGCTGGGGGGAACGACGGGACGCCCCCTCAGCGCATGAAAATCTTCACGCGGGAGGACCGGATCATGACCAACTGCACCAACGGAGGCTGCGCCTGCACGCCCAACCAGAGCATCAAATGCACGGTAAGCAACTGCGCCAACCACTGCCAGGACTCCGGCTACTGCGGCCTGAGCACCATCCAGGTGGGCACCCACGAGACCAATCCCACCATGGTGGAATGCACCGACTGCCAGAGCTTCAAGCTGAAATGAGCCCGCTCCCCGGCTCCGCCGGGGAGTACATAGAGAGGGGAGGCGGCGTCTATGAAGGAGTCCTGGACGGCCCGGATCGCGGGAGCGGCGGCGGGTCTGGCCAACGGTTTGTTCGGCGGCGGCGGGGGCATGGTGTTCCTGCCCATCCAGTCCCGGTGGGGAAACTTGAGCCAGCGGAAGCTCTACGCCACCTGTGTGGGGGTTATTTTCCCGGTGTGCCTGGTGTCGGCGGCGGTTTATGTCTGGAGAGGCGGCGTATCCCTGATGGAAGCCCTGCCGTATCTGGCCGGGGGGCTGATTGGCGGCTGGCTGGGCGGGAAGCTCTACGGGAAGATTTCCACCAAGTTTTTAAAGTGGCTGTTCGCCGCCTTTCTCTTCTACGCGGGGGTGAAGTATCTGCTGTGACGGATTGGATTGTGCCTTTTCTCTGCGGCCTGGGGGCCAGCGTCATCTCCGCCTGGGGCGTGGGCGGCGGGACGCTGCTGCTGCTGGTGATGACCCTTTTCCTGGGGGTGGACCAGCGGACGGCCCAGGGGGTAAACCTGCTGTTCTTCCTCCCCACCGCCGCCAGCGCCCTGGTCTGCCACGCCAAAGGCGGCTATCTGGACAAGCCCACGCTGAAAGCCGCCGTGCCCGCGGCGGTGATCGCCGCCCTGCTGGGGGCCTGGGTGTCCAACAGCCTGGACGTGGCGGTCCTGCGGAAGCCCTTCGGGGTGTATCTGCTCCTCTCCGGGGTCAGTCTGGTGTGGCCCCAAAAGAAAAAACCGGAAACCTGAATCCACGCATGGGCGGGCCTCTGTGCCCGCCCATATGCCTTCTTTCTCCTATAAAATACGCGTGAGGACACGTCCGCCCCCTTCATCCCTTTTCAGATTGGTGTTACGAAAAGCCGCTTCGTCAAACCGCGCGTCAAAATATCCAAAGCGGGCAATCCTCTGTTGATGGATGACTGTCCGATAAATTTTAATTTATTGAACTGTAATTCTTAAAAGGCAAAAATCAAATCCTTGCCGTATGCTTTGCACAATTTCTACATAGACAGGTTTTTCAAAAACAATCTCAAATAATTTTTTGTTATATCCAGCAGTGCAGTGACACCATGTTAATGAATTTGAATTTTTTGCTTTTTCTAACATAGGACATTCACAAGAAAACATTTTTGTATACAATTGATTATCTTTAATAAACCAACCGGCACCATTTTCATTCAAAGCATTGACAAATCTATGCAAATCCTTATCCAAAGAGAGATAGAGTTGTTTCAAGTTATTTGCTGTATCTTCTAACCTACCATTTTCATTACAATAGCACTCTTGGCGAATGTTTTTTACCGTTTTTTTATCAAATCTATTTTCAAGAATAGCAGATAGCTTTTCTACCCACTCGGCTCGAATGTCTGGTGTTGAATTTATAGATAATGGAATTTCCTTTATTATGCTTTCTGCAACTTCCCTTGATACATTCTTTTCCAAACTATGTTTCAACCTCATTAACTCATCTATTTCTAATGTCGGAGAAACTTGCTCTGGCATAGAAAAATTTTTCATATTCTTTCTCCTTAAATCCCAATTTGCCGAATTGATTATAGCGGATAGTTTCCATAATATCAATGTGCTTTTGTAGAAACTGCCGAAGTTATATCCCAGCAACACTTTCCTTACAAGGGACGCCCCCTTTCCCCCCTGGACAGCCGCCCCGGAACCTGCTATAATAGCCCGGAAATTCATCTTATCTTGGGAGGAACCGCCTATGAACGGCAAAGCCTTGATCTGGGACCTGGACGGGACCCTGCTGGACTCCTACGGGGTCATTGCCTCCAGCCTCCGCCAAACGCTGGAGGAGCTGAACGTCCCCATGGAGGAGGCCGAGATTCGCCACCGGGCCCAGAAGAGCTCCGTCAGCGATGTGCTGCGCTACGCGGCGGCGGAAACCGGACGGCCCTTTCCGGAAATCAAAAGCCGCTACTCGGAGATCAGCGGCGGACGGTATCTGGAGATTCCCGCCATGCCCCACGCCCGGGAGATTCTGGAGGAAACCGCCGCCCTGGGGGCCGCTCACTATGTCTACACCCACCGGGGAAGCACCACTGCCCCGGTGCTGGAGCATCTGGGGCTGGACCGCTTTTTTAAGGAAGTCGTTTCCAGCCTCAACGGCTTCCCCCGGAAGCCCGCCCCCGACGCCCTGCTCTACCTGATGGAAACGCACCATTTGGAAAAGGACCGGGTTTATTACGTGGGAGACCGGACTCTGGACGTGGACTGCGCCAAAAACGCCGGGGTTCACAGCGTTCTCTACGCCCCCGCCGGGGCCGGGAAGGCGGACTACGTGGTCCGGGACCTGCTGGATATCCGGAAATTGCGGTAAGAACTTATGCAACGGCTGTAAATACTGGTTCTAAAAACCGGCGGCCCTCCGGAAGAGGCCCGTCCGCCGCGCTGAACCTGACTACATAAGGGAGGAATCGTTATGGAAACGAGAGAACGCGTCATCCGCCTCTGGTTTGACATGTGGCTGAAAAAGGCGGACCTGGGCATCCTGGAAATCTTCTCTCAGGACGCTCTTTACATAGAGAGCTGGGGCCCGGAATACCGCGGCGCGGAAACCATCCGGCACTGGTTCCAGGAGTGGAACACCCGGGGAACCGTCCTCCAATGGGACATCCATCAATTTTTCCACAAGGGGGACCAAACCATCGTTCAGTGGCATTTCCGCAACCGCATGAACGACGGCAGGACGGAGCCCTTTGACGGGCTCTCCCTCATCCGCTGGGACCCAGAGGGCCGTATCTGCTTTTTACAGGAATTCGGCTGCAACGAGTCCCGCTATAACCCCTACCGGGACGGCCCGGAACCCAAGTTCCGGGAGGGCCCCTCCGCCTGGTTTTAGAGCCTGTTCCCATAAGCCCAAGTCCTTTTGGCAAATTTTTCCGCCCGCCCCGTTCAAGATTTCCGCTCCGCATCCGGTGAACTTTGCCCGGACACCCCCACGCTTGTCTTGCGGGAACCGGCCTTTCAAAACACACGGAACGCCGTCCGGGCTGAAAACCTGGGCGGCGTTCTGCCGTATTGCGTACAGGCCGGCCCTTACAGCCCCAGAATCGCCGAGGCAAACCGGAAGTAAATCAGCAGGGACAACGCGTCCACGATGGTGGTGATAAAAGGCGAGGCCATCACCGCCGGGTCAAAGCCAACGCGCTTGGCAAGCAGCGGCAGGGAACAGCCCACCAGCTTGGCGCACAGTACCGTCCCCACCAGCGTGGCGCAGACCACCAGAGCCACCTGGGGCGTCACCGTGGGATTTTGCAAAAGCCAGCGGTCCACCAGCATCATCTTCACAAAGTTGGCCGCCGCCAGGCACAGCCCGCAGCAGACGGAGACCCAGAACTCCTTCCACAGCACATGAAACAAATCGCTGAACCGGACCTCTCCCAGGGACAGAGCCCGGATGACGGCGGTGGAGGCCTGGGTGCCGCTGTTGCCGCCGGTGCCGGAGAGCATGGGGATGAAGGAGGTCAGAATGGCGCAGGCCATGAGGGACTTTTCAAAGTGGGTCAGAATAATGCCCGTAAAGGTGGCGGACAGCATCAGCAGCATCAGCCAGGGCGTCCGGGCCTTCCAGGTCTCGAAGACGCCGGTTTTCAAATAGGGTTTGTCGCCGGGGAGCATGGCGGCCATCTTCTCGATGTCCTCCGTGACCTCCTCCTGCAAAACGTCGATGGCGTCGTCCACCGTGACGATGCCCACCAGCCGCTCCTCCTTGTCCACCACTGGCAGGGCCAGGAAGTCGTACTTTCCCAGGGCCCGGGCCACGGCCTCCTGGTCGTCCAACGTCTGGACGGCGATGAGATTCCGCTCCATGATGTCGCCGATCACATCGTCTTCCTCCGCCAGGAGAAGGGTGCGGATGGTCAGAAGGCCGATCAGATGCCGCCGGTCGTCGATGACGTAGCAGATGTTGATGGTCTCCTTGTCCGGCCCCGTCCGGCGGATGCGCTTCAAGGCGTCCTCCACCGTCATGTTGGCCTTTAAATCCACGAACTCCGTGGTCATGATGCTGCCGGCGGAGTCCTCCGGGTATTTCAGCACCTCGTTGATGCTCTTGCGCATCTCCGGGTCGCAGTGGCGCAGAATGCGCTTTACCACCCCGGCGGGCATCTCCTCCACAATGTCGGCGGCGTCGTCCAGATAGAGCTCGTCCAGGACCTCTTTCAGCTCCGTGTTGGAAAAGCTGTGAATCAGCAGCTCTTGGTCGTCGCTGTCCAGCTCCACGAAGACCTCCGCCGCCAGCTCCTTGGGCAGCAGCCGGAAGACCACCGGCACTTTCTCGTTCAAATCCTGGCAGAGGGAGGCGATGTCCGCCGCCTCCATGGGCCCCAGAAGATCCCGGAGCTCCGCGTATCGTTTTCGTTCAAACAGCTCCTCGATTTTTTCCAGCAGCTCCGTCCGTTCCTTTTGCAGATCAAACATGCCGGGACCTCCTCTCCTGACAAATGGCGGAAAAACGCGAAAATCTCCAATCGTCCCGGGCCGGTACGACTGGAGAATTACCCTCTCTGACAGGCGGACACTTTCCGCCCCTACCGTTTGAGCTTTAGCCTCACAAGGCGGTGAAATCGCGTTAGATGATACCTTCCCGTTCGATATCGCCTGTTCAAACCAGCTGGTGATGTCTCCATCACTTCGCGGCAGCGACCCATATCCTTGTGGCAGCCTTACCTACCGGACCTTATGCAGTTTTTCCATATAGATCTATTTTATGCCTATTTCCCGCCCCTGTCAAGGGTGGAGGCTGGAAAGTCCCTTTTAAGGAACGTGTTTAGGATATACCTTCGGCGGTTTGACGAAGCGGCTTTCGGCAACGCCAATCTGAAAAGGGAGGGCGAAAATACGCTTCCCGGGCAGGGGCTCAAAATCCCCGGCGGATTTTTCTCGACCTTTCCGGAAATCTGTGGTATACTATCAACCTGTACGATATCTCTGTGTTCATCACCGTAAAATACAGCGATCCACCTCCGCCAAGAAAGGACGGTTCAACTATGTGGGCTGACAAAAGCGTATTCTATCAAATCTATCCCCTGGGCTTCTGCGGCGCGCCCAAGGAAAACGACGGCGTAACCGTAAGCCGCATCGGCAAAATCGGGGACTGGGCCCCCCATATCCAAAAGCTGGGGGCCGACGCGGTCTACCTCTCCCCTATTTTCGACAGCGACCGCCACGGCTACGACACCCGGGACTACCGGAAGGTGGACTGCCGCCTGGGAACCAACGAAGACTTCGCCAAGGTGGTGGAAACCCTCCACGGCCACGGCATCAAAGTGGTGCTGGACGGCGTGTTCAACCACGTGGGCCGGGGCTTTTGGGCCTTCCGGGACGTACAGGAAAAGAAATGGGACTCCCCCTACAAGGACTGGTTCCAAATCCACTTTGACGGCAACTCCAACTACAACGACGGCTTCTGGTACGAGGGCTGGGAGGGCCACTTCGAGCTGGTGAAGCTGAACCTCCGGAATCCGGCAGTGGTAGACTATCTGCTGGACTGCGTGAAGTTCTGGGTAGATGAGTTCGGCATCGACGGCCTCCGGCTGGACGTGGCCTACTGCCTGGAGCCGGACTTTCTCCGCCGCCTCAGGAGCTTCTGCGACGGCCTCAAGCCGGAGTTCTTCCTGGTGGGCGAGACCCTCCACGGGGACTACAACCGCTGGGTGGGAGACGGCCTCCTCCACTCCTGCACCAACTACGAGTGCTATAAGGGCCTCTACTCCAGTCTGAACTCCATGAACCTCTTTGAGATCGTCCACAGCCTCAAGCGCCAGTTCGGCCCGGAGCAGTGGACCCTCTACAAGGGCAAGCACCTCCTCTGCTTCGCCGACAACCACGACGTGACCCGGGCCGCCAGCATCCTGACGAACCCAGCCCACGTCCCCCTGATTTACGGCCTGGTCTTCGGCATGCCCGGCATCCCCTGCCTGTACTACGGCAGCGAGTGGGGCGCCCTGGGGGAGAAGTCCCAGGGGGACGACGCCCTCCGCCCCGCCTTTGACGAACCGGAGTGGAACGGCCTGACGGACCGGATCGCCGCCATGGCGAAGGCCCACCGGGAAAGCGAAGCCCTGTGCTATGGGGACTTCAAGGACATCGTCCTCACCAACCACCAAACCATCTTCCAGCGCCGGACGGACGCGGAGCGGGTCCTGGTGGCCGTCAACGCCTCGGACGCGCCCTACACCGCCCACTTTGACGCGGGCTGCGGCCAGGCGGTGGATCTCATCACCGGGAAGCTCCACGACTTCGGCGGCGGCAGCGAGCTGCCCCCCTACAGCGTGGCCTTCTGGAAGTGCGAGAGAGCATAAACACTTTATAAAAGCAACAACTACCGCCGGGGTTCCTCCCCGGCGGTGGCTGTTTTAGAACCTGTCTTCCCAACCGCTGAACACCGGCGTTTTTTCGCCATGCCGCCGCGCTTCCCCTGGCAATCCGTCAGGCTGGCGGTGGAGCCTCTCCTTGTCTGACGGGAAACATCCTCGTCTCTCCGGCAGTCCTTCCGGTTCGAAATACAGGTTCTTACTCTGTCCCGCTCCAGGCGCTTCGTCCCCTTCCGGCCTCCAGGAGGGTAAACTCGTTTTTCCGAAACCGGATCAGCCCCTCGGCCTCCATCCGGCTCAGCTCATGGGACAGGGCGCTCCGGTTCACGCAGAGAAAGGCCGCCAGCTCCTCCCGGGAGAAGGGGATGCGGAAGGTATGGGTCCCCCGCCGCTCCGCCTGCATGGTGAGGTAAACCAGCACCCGGTCCCGGAGGCCCCGCCGGGCGAGAATGGCCAGCCGGTAGTGCTTGCGGAGGCTGTCGTCGGAGAGAATGGTCAGCAGATTCCTCCACAGAACCAGCCGCCCCTCCTCCGGCAGCGCCCCCGGCTCCAGCAGCAGCGCCGCCGGAAACCGGAGAATCCGGAGCGGCCCGGCGGCGATGGCGTAATAGGGCGAGCGGCGGCTTCGGGTGCAGATCAGGTCCGTCCCCAGGGTATAGCCGGGTCCCAGGGCGTCCATCAGGCTGCTGCTCCCGTCGGAAAAAATCTGGGAGATCTGGACCTTCCCCCGGAGAACCACGGCAAACCAGTCCACCCGGTCCCCCGGCGCGGCGAGGACCGCCTGTTTCTCATAGTCCCGGACCTTCCCCCGGGGCAGAAGCTCCCCCTCCAGAAGCTCCGGCGGAAGTCCCCGGAGCAGGCGGCATCGGGCCAGCGCGTCCATCGGCGTCTCCCCCTTTCATTGGAGAAATTATAGCAGAAAAAAGTTGTTATAACAACATCCTTTTGCCGCCGTCTTTTTTATAATGGACTCCAACACACCGCCAGGAAGGGAGGAACGCCGCCATGCGGGACGGTTACGAGCGAAACATTACCTACCTCCGCCTCTCCGTCACGGACCTCTGCTCCCTCCGCTGCCGGTACTGCATGCCCCCGAAGGGGGTCCCCAAACGAGATCACGGAGATATCTGCTCGGTGGAGGAGCTGGTGGAAATCGCCCGGGCCGCCGCGGACTGCGGGGTCCGGAAGGTCCGCCTCACCGGCGGGGAACCCCTGGTCCGCCGGGGGATTCTGGACATATGCCGGGGCGTCGCCGCCATTCCCGGGGTGGAGGAGCTGTGCCTCACCACCAACGGCCTGGCCCTTCCCCAGCTGGCGGAGCCCCTCCGGGAGGCGGGCGTGTCCCGGCTGAACGTCAGCCTGGACACCCTCCGACCGGACCGCTACGCCTACATGACCCGGGGGGGCCGTTTGGAGGAGGCCTTCCGGGGCCTGGAGGCTGCGGCGGCGGCGGGTTTCACCGGAACAAAGCTGAACGTGGTGCTGATGAAGGCCTTCAACGAGGACGAGATTCCCGATTTTGTCAGCCTGGCCCGGCGATATCCCATAGAGGTCCGCTTTATTGAATTGATGCCCATTGGGGAGGGCGGGACCGCCCAATTTCTCCCCGCCCAAGCGGTGCCGGACGCCTGCCCGGAGCTCTGCCCCATAGAGGGCTCCGGCGTGGCCCGGCGGTACCGCTCCCCCGGCGGACGGGGGACGGTGGGACTGATCGAGCCCATGAGCCACCGCTTCTGCGCCCGGTGCGACCGCATCCGGGTGACGGCGGACGGAAAGCTGAAGCCCTGCCTCCACTCGGACCAGGAGATTTCTCTCCGGGGCCTCCGGGGGGAGGCCCTGCGGGAGTCTGTCCGGGCGGGCGCCGCCGCCAAGCCGGAGCGGCACCACATGAACGAAACCGGCCGCAGTCAGGCAGGCCGGAACATGCACCAGATTGGAGGCTGAACCATGGAGTTCACCCATATCAACCACCAGGGCCGGGCCCGCATGGTGGACGTGACCAAAAAAGACATCGCCTTCCGGGAAGCCGAGGCGGAGGGCCGGGTCCGCATGGCCCGGGAGACGGTGGAGCTCATCCGCACCGGCGGGACCCCCAAGGGAGATGTGCTGGCAGTGGCCCAGGTGGCGGGCATTCTGGCCGCCAAGCGGACCCATGAGCTGATCCCCATGTGCCACCCCCTGCGGCTGACGGCGGTGGACCTCTCCTTCACCCTGGAGGAGGAAGCCGTCCATATCCGCTCCAAGGTGAAGTGCAAGGGGGAGACCGGCGTGGAGATGGAAGCCCTGACGGCGGCCTCCGCCGCGGCGCTGACCATTTACGACATGTGCAAGGCCGTCCAGCGGGACATGGAAATTACCGGCATCCGCCTCTGCCGGAAGAGCGGAGGCAAAACCGGCAGCTATGTAAAGGAGTGGTGAGGATGGCGGAAGTGGTATCCGTGAACATCAGCGAACAAAAGGGCACCGTCAAGCGGGAGGTCCCGGAGATTCAGTTAAAGCTCCGCCACGGCATTGTGGGGGACGCCCACGCCGGGGACTGGCACCGGCAGATTTCCCTCCTGGCGGAGGAGAGTGTGGACACCATGCGCCCCCTCCTGGCCGGGCTTTTGCCGGGGGCCTTCGCGGAAAACATCAACACCCGGGGCATTGAATTGAAGAGCCTCCCCGTGGGAACACGGCTCCGGCTGGGGGAGACGGTGGTAGAGGTCACCCAGATCGGCAAGCAGTGCCACAACGACTGCGCGATCAAGAAAGCCACCGGGAAATGCGTCATGCCCACCGAGGGCATCTTCGCCGTGGTGGTGACGGAGGGAACTGTCCGCAAGGGCGATAAGATCGAGATTATAAAAGAAGCTATATAAGAGGTGTACGCCATGAAGCTGTTACCGGTGCAAAAAGCCGTGGGCCACGTCCTCTGCCACGATATGACCCAGATCATTCCGGGGAAGTACAAGGACGCCCGCTTCCGCAAGGGCCATGTGGTCCGGGAGGAGGACATCCCCGTCCTGCTGTCCATGGGCAAGGAGCACCTCTACGTCTGGGAGATGGTCCCGGGGATGCTCCACGAAAACGACGCGGCGGAGCGCCTCTGCGCCCTCTGCCGGAACGAGGGGATGGACCAAAGCGCCGTCAAGGAGGGCAAGATTGAGCTCACCGCCTCGGCCGGCGGTCTGTTCCTGGTGGACCGCGCCCGGTTGAACGCCATCAACGCCCTGGAGGATGTGATGATCGCCACCCGCCACGGCGGCACGGCGGTCCGGAAGGGCGACAAGCTGGCGGGGACTCGGGTCATTCCCCTGGTCATCCCGGAGGAGACCCTCCGCCGGGCAGAAGCCGCCGCCGGAGAGCGGCCTCTGCTGGAGCTGCGGCCCTGGAAGCTGAAAACCGCCGCCGTGGTCACCACCGGCAGCGAAGTGTCCAAGGGGCTGATTCCGGATTCCTTTACTCCGGTGGTGGAGCGGAAGCTGGCGGAATTCGGCATCCGGATGATCGAGCACCGCCTCCCCGGGGACGATATGGAGGCCGTCACGGAGGCTATTCTGGACGTTCGAAAATCCGGGGCGGACCTGATTCTCTGCACCGGTGGCATGAGCGTGGATCCGGACGACAACACCCCCGGGGCCGTCAAGCGGAGCGGAGCGGATATTGTCACCTACGGCGCGCCGGTCCTGCCGGGGGCCATGTTCCTGCTGGGGTACTTCGGGGACGGAACGCCCATTCTGGGCCTCCCCGGCTGTGTGATGTACGCCAAGCGCACCATTTTCGACCTGGTTCTGCCTAAGATCGCCGCCGGGGTCCCTGTGACCCGGGAGGACATCACGGTCCTGGGCGAGGGCGGGCTGTGCCTGGGCTGTGAGGTCTGCACCTATCCCAACTGCGGGTTTGGAAAGTAAAGGCGCATCTTTTATAAAATATATTGGAAAGTGGGAACGCGATGAAACGCCTGCCTCTTATCCTGCTGGTCCTGCTGTCCCTTACCGCCTGCGCCCACAAGGCGGACGGCCCTTTCACGGGGAAGGAGCTGACGGTTTTCGCCGCCGCCTCCCTGCAGGAGGCATTGACGGAGATTGGGGAGCTGTACCAAAAGGACCGCCCCAACGTGACCTTGGTCTTTAATTTCGACTCCTCCGGCACGCTCAAGACCCAAATTGAGGAGGGGGCGTCCTGCGATCTCTTTCTCTCCGCCGGGCGAAAGCAGATGGATGCGCTGGACGCCTCCGCAGCCTCCGCCGCCGGTGCCGGTTCCCCGGAGGAACGCGGGGACGAGGCGCTGGACTTCGTCCTGCCGGACACCCGGGTGGACCTGCTGGAGAACAAGGTGGCCCTGGCGGTGCCGGAGGGAAACCCGGCGGGCATCCACAGTTTTTATGAGCTGAGCGCCGCCCTGGAGGCTGGGGAAGTGCTTCTGGCCGTCGGAAACAGCGACGTGCCTGTGGGGCAGTACACGCAAAGGATCTTCGCCTTCTGCGGCCTGGACGAGGCCGCCCTGAACGCCGCCGGGGTCTTGACCTATGGCTCCAATGTCAAGGAGGTCGTCACCCAGGTGGCCGAGGGGAGCGTGGACTGCGGCATCATTTACGCCACGGACGCCCGCGCCGCCGGGCTGGAAGTTGTAGACGCCGCCGCGGCGGACGTATGCGGGCAGGTGATCTACCCCGCCGCCGTCCTGACTTGCGGGGCGAACCAGGACGGGGCCAGGGACTTTCTGGCCTTTCTCCGCGCCGGGGCGGCGGGAGAGGTTTTTGCGCGCATGGGCTTCACACATCTGGGATAATAGAAACGGGAGGGCCCCATGGACTGGTTTCCCCTGTACAACTCCATCCGTATTGCCGCCGTTTCCACGGCGCTGGTGTTCTTCCTGGGGATTTTCGCCGCTCATTTCGTGGCCAAGGCCCCCCGGCTGGTGAAAGGCGTCCTGGACGTGGTCCTCACCCTGCCGATGGTCCTGCCGCCCACAGTGGTGGGCTGGCTTCTCCTGCTGGTCCTGGGCCCCCGGCGGCCCTTGGGGGGCTGGTTTTTAGAGACCTTCGATCTCCGGCTGACCATGACCTGGCCCTCCGCCATCCTTGCCGCTGCGGTGGTGAGCTTTCCCCTGATGTACCGCACCGCCCGGGGAGCCTTCGAGTCTTTTGACCAAACCCTGGCCCAGGCGGGCCGGACCCTGGGGCTCGGCGACGCCTATATTTTCTGGCGCGTCCAAATGCCGGTCTGCCGCCAGGGCATTCTGGCGGGGACGGTGCTGGCCTTCGCCCGGGCCCTGGGGGAGTATGGGGCCACCTCCATGGTGGCGGGCTACACCCCGGGCCGCACCGCCACCGTCTCCACCACCGTCTACCAGCTCTGGCGCACCGGGCAGGACGCCCTGGCCCTCCGCTGGGTGCTGGTGAACCTGGGGATTTCCGCCGCGGTGCTGCTGGCGGTAAATCTGCTGGAACGGAAGGAGGGGCGCTCATGGCCCTGACGGTCCGGATACAAAAGCGCCGGGGAGACTTTTTCCTGGACGTGGATTTCTCGGCGGAGGCGGGGGAGGCCCTGGCCCTGCTGGGCGCCTCCGGCTGCGGGAAGAGCCTGACTTTACAATGCATCGCCGGCATCGACAGGCCCGACGCGGGGCGAATTGAGATGGACGGCCAAGTCCTCTTCGACAGCGCGGCGGGGGTGAACCTCCCGCCCCAGAGGCGGAGGATGGGCCTCCTCTTTCAGAACTGCGCCCTGTTTCCTCACAGGACTGTGGAGGGAAACATCACCGTCTGCCTGAGACGTCCGGACAAGCGGAAGCGAACTGCGGAGCTGCTGGCCCTGCTTCATCTGGAGGGGCAGGCGGGCCTTTATCCCCGCCAGCTCTCCGGAGGCCAGCAGCAGCGGGCGGCCCTAGCCCGCATTCTGGCGGCGGAACCCCGGGCCCTGCTGCTGGACGAGCCCTTTTCCGCCCTGGACAGCTTTCTGAAATGGCAGCTGGAGCAGGAGCTCCAAGAGGTCCTGGCCCGCTTCCCCGGCCCTGTCGTCTGGGTCAGCCATGACCGGGGGGAGGTCTACCGGAACTGCCGCCGGGTCTGCGTTCTGGAGAGGGGGACCTCCGCCCCGGCGGCGGATATGGCGGAGCTGATGGCAAACCCGGTCACCGTCAGCGCCGCCCGGCTCTCCGGGTGCCGGAATTTTGTCCCGGTCCGTCCCGGCCCCGCTCCCGGACTGGTGGAAGTCCCGGCCTGGGGGCTGACGCTTCGGACCGCCGCCCCCTGGCGGAAGGAGGTCACCGCCCTGGGAATCCGGGCCGGTCACGTCCGCCCGGCGGAGGCGGGGGCGGTAAATGCCTTCCCCTGCCAAATCCTCCGGACGGTGGAGGACATATCCCAGATTCTCGCGGCCCTCCGCCCGGAGGGCGCGGCCTCCGGCGCTCCTTTACTGTGGATGGAGCTGTCCAAAGACGCCTGGTCGGCTTTACCGGACCGGAGCCGTATTCTGGCGGCGGTCCGGCCGGAGGACCTGATGCTGTTGGAATAGGAGGAATGTTGATGTACACAGCCGCGATTCTGACCGTCAGCGACCGGAGCTTCCGGGGTGAGCGCCCTGACGAGGCGGGCCCGCTGGCGGCCTCTCTGCTGGAGGGAGCGGGGTACCGGGTCATAGAGACCGCCCTTGTTCCCGACGAACAACCGGACATTGAAGCCGCTCTGATCCGTCTGGCGGACGAGGTCCGGGCCGCTCTGGTGGTGACCACCGGAGGCACCGGTTTCTCCCCCCGGGACGTGACGCCGGAGGCCACCGCCGCCGTCTGTCCCCGCATGGTTCCCGGCATCCCGGAGACCATGCGGGCCGCCTCCCTGGCCGTCACCCCCCGGGCCATGCTCTCCCGGGCGGCGGCGGGCATCCGGGGCGGCTCCCTCATTGTCAACCTCCCCGGAAGCCCCAAGGCGGTGCGGGAAAACCTGGAGGCGGTGCTTCCCACCCTGGAGCACGGCTTGAGGATGCTCCTGGGCGGGCCCGCTGACTGCGCATCCACCTTTTGAACGTGCAGTGGGCATAAGTCTCTGTACGTTCTGCCGTTCCGGCGCTTGCCCAGGCTGGAATCTCCGCTACCAAAACAAAGCGCCCTCCGTTATCGGGAGGGCGCTTTTCAATATACTTTATAAATGAGACGGACACCCATGCTCCGCCGCTCCGGAGTCCTCCCTTCGCAGGGCCCGCTCGTAAATCAGCTCCCCGGTGATGCTGACGGCGATTTCCTCCGGGGTCACGGCCTTGATGGCGGTGCCGATGGGGGTGCGGACCCGCCGGATGGCCTCCTCGGAGATTCCCGCCTCCCGCAGCTTTCCGTTGACATAGGCGGTTTTCGTCCGGGAGCCCATGACGCCGATATAGGCCAGGGGCCGCCGGAGAAGCTGCTCCTCCACCTCGAAGTCGTGGCGGTGGCCGCTGGTCATGACCACGGCGCAGTCCTCCGCTGTCAGCTCCAGCCCGGCGGCGATATCGGCATAGCTTCCGCAGACCACCGTCTCCGCCTCCGGAAAGCGCTCCGCACTGGCGAAGGCCGGCCGGTCGTCGAACACCGCCACCCGGAAGCCCACGCTACGCAGCACCGGAACCAGGGCCAGGGCACAGTGCCCCCCGCCGAAGATCACCACCCGCTCTCCCACCGGCAGGGGAAGAATCAGCCGCTTCCCGTCCCAGGCGGATTTCGCTTGATCCAGCAGCACCGGGTCCGCCCCGGCCTCCAGCGCCATCCAGCCGCCCCGGCGGGTCTCCAGACGCTCCAGAACTTCCCGGGCAGCGGTCCTCCAGGCTTCCCTGTCATGGGAGATGAACTGGAGCAGGACGGTCTGTTCCCCGCCGCAGACGGAATCCAGCTCCCCGCCGTGCCGGAGCTCCAGACGGCGCAGAGCGGACCGCCGCTCGTTCAGCAGCGATGCCGCAAGGCGCAAGGCCTGGGCCTCCCCCGGCCCGCCGCCGATGGTCCCGGCCAGCAGGCCGTCCCGGCCAGCCAGGAGTTGGGACCCGGTCCCCCGGGGGGTGGACCCCTGGGCGGAGACCACCGTCACCAGCACGGCGTCTTCCCCCCGGTCCAGCAGGGCCAGCAGGTTTTCAAAAATCACACGCATGGGACGCTCCTTTCCTCAGCGGCTTTTCAGTTCCCCGGAGAGCACCATCTCCCGGGTCAGCGGCATACCTTCCGGCAGGTCCACCGTAATAGAATGCCACAAGGAGCCGCCGCGCTCGTCCTCCTGCGCCTCATGGCTGTAATGCACGGAGACGGTATGCACCGGCGTCCTGGGGGACAGCTCCCCATAGAGCTCCATGGCCTGGTCCGCCATGGCCGCCCGCATGGTTCCCTCGTCCGGCACCGGGGCGGCGCGCCTGTCCCCGAAGTCGATGCGGATGTCCACCACCGGGTCCTCCGGGCTCCAGGGCTTCCACCGGGCCTGCCAGAAGGCCTGACACCCGTTGACCTGCGGGCTTTTGGCGATGCCCAGCTCCTTCCGCAGGACCGTCGCCCGCCGCTCGTCCGTGATCAGCCCGTCTTTCAGGTCACAGCTCAGGGCGCGCCGGCCCCCGCCGTTTTCCAGGGCGAACTCCAGAGAGTAGCCGCCGGACTTCAGATCATACCAGGCCCAGGGCCCCTCCGGCTCCAGGCCCGGCCAGACCTGGGCGGCGTAGGCCCGCAGCTCCATGGCGGAGACCAGATTCCCCAGCACCGGGGACCAGCCGAAAAACACCCACAGCAGGGCCTGGATTGCCAAAATGGTCAGCAGCCAGGGGGCCGCCATCCCGGCGATTTTCGCCGCTCTCGCTTTCATGACCCCTCCTTCCCTGTCCGGTCAGCCTCCCGCCAAAAGGGGATATGCCGCCCGGGACAGCGCGTACAAGATGTAGACATGGGCGGGGTAGAACACATAGAAGAAGCGCTTCGGCCCCCGTCCCCGCTCTCCATTGTAACACAGCATCAGAAGGGCCGCAAGAGCGCCGTACCACTCGTAGGCGGTGGTGAACATCATGGTCCAATGGAACTCCGGAGACTGGGAGAACACCAGCAGGGGATACAGGAAATAATAAAGCACCGTGAAGCCCGCGAAGACACCGGCCTGAACCCTTCGGTTTTTTCGAAAGCCGTACAGCAGAATCCCCGTGAGAATCGTGCCAATCCCGGCGTCCGGATTCGAGTTCCACATAGGCAGGAACGTATACCCCAGGACGGACAGGGGCATCTGGAGAGCGGGGGCCATCCCCATGAGCATACTCGCCAGGACAGGCCACGCCAGGGGCAGGATCACCGCTGCGAGGCCCGGCCCCCAGCGCTTCTCCCCCAGCCAGTCCATGCCCTGGAAAACCACCATCAAAATGGAAAAGCTGGTCATCATGCCGTTCATGGGATAGAAGCCGTCGGGCCGGACCGGAACAAGACCGGTCATCATCAAAAACAGCAGTCCGGACATCAGCAGGTGAATAAGATATACTTTTATAAAGTATTTTCTCCTGTCATGGGTGTGGGCGAAGCCCTCTGCCAGGCAGAACAGAAACAGCGGCGCGGACAGCCGTCCCGCCATGCTGAACCACTCAGGAATCAGGCCGGTATAGGCAAACATATAGTGGATGTGGTCCAAAACCATCAACACCAGGGCAATCCATTTCAGCTCCGAGGAACTGAGTCCCTTTGTCCGTACAAGCTCCATAAAAAAGTCTCCTCTCAAATGTATTATTTAATTGGTACAATAATATAATAATACAAATATTGGGAGCTGTCAAGCAGAAAAAGGCCCCGCCGAATGGCGGAGCCTTTCGCTGTGCCGGAAAATTTCAGCTGACGCTGGGATGATTGGAGCGAATCACGAACAGCGCGCCGATCATCAGCACAATGCCGATGGGCAGGCCCAGCAGGCCCGGGGCCCCCATGCTGACCAGGATGCCCGCGATGAGGTAGGTCACGCCGGACACCGCCGCGCAGGTGATGGCATAAGGCAGCTGGGTGGACACATGGTTCACATGGTCGCACTGGGCGCCGGCGGAGGCCATGATGGTGGTGTCGGAGATGGGGGAGCAGTGGTCGCCGCAGACCGCGCCGGCCATGCAGGCGGAGATGCAGACGATGGCCATGGGGTTGTCCATGGAGAAGACGTTCTGCACGATGGGAATCAGGATGCCGAAGGTGCCCCAGGAGGTGCCGGTGGCGAAGGCCAGCAGGCAGCCGATGACGAACACGATGAGGGGCAGAATCATCTGGAGGCCGCCGGCGGAGGACCGGACGAAGTCCCGGACGAAGAACTTCGCGCCCAGGGAGTCCGTCATGTTCTTCAGGCTCCAGGCGAAGGTGAGGATCATGATGGCGGGGACCATGGCCTTGAAGCCCTCGGGGATGCAGCCCATCATTTCCTTGAAGCTCATGGAGCGGCGGATGAGGTAATACACCAGGGTGAAGACCAGGGCGAAGGCGCTGCCCAGCATCAGGCCCACGGAGGCGTCGGAGTTGGAGAAGGCGGTGATGAAGCCCTCGCCGTCAAAGAAGCCGCCGGAGTAGATCATGCCGATGACGCAGCAGATGATGAGGACCACCACGGGGAGAACCAGGTCCAGCACCGTGCCCTTGCCCTCGGGGGCGTCGTCCTCCGCCCCGGCGTAGGGATTGGAGCCGGAGAAGAGGTCGCCCTTTTCTCTGGCGTTGCGCTCATAGCCCGCCATGGGGCCGAACTCGGTCTTCATCACGATCATGCCCACCATCATGACGATGGTCAGCAGGGCGTAGTAGTTGTAGGGAATGGCCCGCAGGAAGAGATTGAAGCCCTGGCCGTCCTCGGCGAAGCCCGCCACGGCGGCGGCCCAGGAGCTAATGGGAGCGATGATACACACCGGGGCGGCGGTGGCGTCGATGATATAGGCCAGCTTGGCCCGGGAGATGCTGTGCTTGTCGGTGATGGGCCGCATAACGCTGCCCACGGTGAGGCAGTTGAAATAGTCGTCAATGAAAATCAGCACGCCCAAAAGCACGGAGGCCAGCTGGGCCCCCACCCGGGACTTGATGTGGTCCTTGGCCCAGCGGCCGAAGGCGGCGGAGCCGCCCGCCTTGTTCATCAGGCACACCATGGAGCCCAGGATGATCAGGAAGATCAAAATGCCCATGTTGTAGCTGTCCGTGACGGAGGCCACGATGCCGTCGTTGAAGACATGGAGGATGGTGGCCTCAAAGGCGAAGTTGGAATACAGCAATCCGCCCACCAGGATCCCTAAGAACAGGGAGGAATAGACCTCCTTGGTAATCAGGGCCAGGGCAATGGCGATGATGGGGGGCAGCAGGGACCAGAAGGTGTTGTAAAAGCCGCTGGGGGACTCCACATAGCCCACGCCGCCGCAGCTCTCACAGGTGACGGCCTCCAGATCCTCGGACAGGACGACGCCCGCCGCGCCGCAGTCGCCGCACTCAATGTACTTGGTTCCGGCGGCTTCGGTGAGGTCCTCTCCCGCCGCCAGGGCGGGGACGGTCATGGCCGCGCACAGCAGCATACATACCGCCAGCAGAGGCAGAAACCGTCTTCTCAGGTTCTTCATAACGCTCTCTCCTAAACAAAAAATGAAGTCATGACAGCTCGTCATGACTTCATACCGCAACACACCTTGATATGAATCCACGACAGCGCTCCACTCCCAACGGAGTGACAGTCCGCAGGATGTTATCCTGCGGCCCGGCTTCGCGTCCCTCTCAGGCCGGAACGGGCGAAACCTCGGCGGAAGCCCCTTTTCCCCTCCCCGGGCCTGTCCCTTGGGGAGGCGTACTCTTGACATCCGCGCCTCTATCATGCTGGCACCTATTATAATAAGCAATCTGAAAATGTCAACCATCTTTCGAAAATTTTTCCGCCCTTTCTGCCGGATGCTCCCTGAAATTGGAAGATTTCGCGGGGCCGCCCTCCCCCATATCCTCCCGAAAGCGTCTCTGATTATGCGCAGTTTGCCCAGCCTTCGCTCCGGCCCTCCGGCCCCTGTCAGGCAAAACGCCGATTTTTGGAAAAGCGTTTGACTTAGTACGCCAACATGCTACAATAGAAAAATACGCGGTTTGCGTTTGAAAAACATAACGGCCCCAAGGAGGCGAACAGGATGAAGTTTTCCAGCAAATGCGAGGCGTGCAGCCTCTCCCCTATTCGGAAATTCCACCCCTACGTGGTGGCGGCGGAGGCAGCCGGACGGCGCGTGCTCCATCTGAACATCGGACAGCCCGACGTGGAGACCCCCCAGGCCTTCTTTGACGCCGTGCGGGACTTCCGGAATCCCGTCCTGGCCTACGCCCCCGCCGGCGGCGTGGACGTATATCTGGAGGCCGTCCGGGACTACTATGGGAGCTTCGGCGTCTCCCTGGAGCTGGAAGATATTCTGGCCACCTTCGGCGGCAGCGAGGCCCTTCAGCTCACCGCCGCCTGCATTCTGGACGACGGGGACGAGGTCCTCATCCCTGAGCCCTTCTACCCCAACTACGACACCTTCATCGGCGTTGCCGGCGGAAAGATCGTGCCCATCCCCACCACGGCGGAGGAGGGCTACCGCTTCGCCCGCCGGGAAAAGATCGAACCCCTTATCACCCCCCGGACCAAGGCCATCATGGTCACCAACCCCGGCAACCCCACCGGCGCGGTCCTCACTCACGAGGAACAGCGTCTCCTGGTGGACCTGTGCAAGGAGCACGGCCTTTTCCTGGTGGGCGACGAGGTCTACCGGGAGATCATTTACTCCGGGAAGGCTCTCAGCTCCCTGCTGGAGTTTGAGGACGCGGCGGAGCACATCATTGTCACCGACTCCATTTCCAAGCGCTTCTCCTCCTGCGGCGCCCGGGTGGGAGCTTTGATCTCCCGGAACCGGCACTTTATGGAGCTGGCCATGAAAATCTGTCAGGGCCGCCTCTGCGCCGCCACTCTGGACCAGGTGGGCGCCGCCGCCCTGTACCGGGGCATGATGCCGGACTACCTCCGCTCCGTCCGGGACGAGTACGGACGGCGGAAGGACGCCCTGGTCTCCGCCCTGTCCAAGCTCCCCGGCGTCACCCACAGCTCCCCGGAGGGCGCGTTCTACGTCATGGCCACCCTGCCGGTAGACGACGCGGAGAAGCTCCAATACTTCCTGCTTCAGGAGTTTGAGGACCACGGCGAAACCGTCATGTACGCCCCCGGCGAGGGCTTCTACGGTACCCCGGGCAAGGGAAAGAACGAGGTCCGCATCGCCTACGTCACCAACCCGGCGGAGCTGACCCGGGCCATTGAGCTGCTGGGCCTGGGTATTGAGGCCTACAACCGGAAAAACGGGAAAGCGGGGGAGGCACATCTATGATCCGTCATATCGTCATGTGGAAATTCCGTCCCGGCACCGAGGCGGAGCAGGAGCGGTTTCTAAGCGGTCTCCGGGCCCTTCAAGGCGTGGTACCCCAGCTCCTCCGGAGCGAGGTGGCCCGGAACGTAGGGGCCGGGAATTACGACGCCGTGCTGGTCAGCGAGTTCAGCAGTCTGGAGGACCTGGAAGCCTATAAGAACGATCCCCGGCACAAGGCGGTCTCCGCCCTGTGCAAGTCCATCCGGGAGGACCGGGTGGCGGTGGACTACGAATTTCAGGAGGCGTGAACGCGTTGGACATGTTTCTGGAGCCCCATTCGGAGCCTGGGGTCACGGAGGAGGAATTCCGGGACTTTGAGGCGGCTTACGGCGTAGTCCTTCCGGAGGACATGAAGGAATTCTACCGAAAGCAGAACGGGGGATTTTTCCGGGAGGGACGGGAATATTTCATCGACGATGACGAGTACGCGCTGCCCTTGGCGGAGTTCCACGGCCTCACCCGAACCTTCCATCCGCATATCCTGACCATTGAGCACATGCTGAAATGGCAGCGGGCCGACGGGTTTCTCCCAAGACATCTGGTGCCCTTCTGCTCCGATCAAAGCGGCGACTCCTATTTCATTGAGGCCGGCGGCGAGTCCAACCATTGGGTCTACTACATTTTCCATGAGGAATATGACGAATTTCTGAACAGTTTTCTGGAGCATCCGGAGGACTGCCGGGCGGCAAAATCCTTCACGGACTTTCTGGAGAAAATTCACACCCGCTGAGTCCACAGAGGCAAAGAGCCCCCGCCGCGAAATGCGGCGGGGCCTCTCTTATCTCACGCAGACTCAGGCATTTCGCCGCAGGGCTTCCAGGTCACCCTTCTGAATGGCCCGGAGGCTGCCGGACAGCTTCTCGGGAGGCCAGTCCCACCACCGCAGCTCCAAGAGCGCGTCGATGGTCTCCTGGTCAAACCTCCGCCGGATGGTCCTTGCCGGAACGCCGCCCACGATGGTATAAGGCGGCACATCCTTCGTCACCACGGACCGGGCGGCCACGATGGCCCCATCCCCGATGGTGACGCCGGACAGAATCACGGCCTCATAGCCAATCCACACATCGTTTCCAATCACGATGTCCCCCCGGCGGTCCCAGGCCTCCGTCACCTCCATACCGTGGTCCCACTCCTCGTAAAAAATGGGGAATACATAGGTGGACAGGGAGTCCAGGGCATGGTTGGCGCTGTTCATCAAAAACCGGGTTCCGCAGGCAATGGAACAGAACTTCCCGATCACCAGCCGGTCGCCGTTGACGGGGTAATGGTACAGCACGTTGTTCGTTTGAAAGTCCCTGGGGTCGCGGACAAAATCGTTATAAATAGTAAAATCGCCGACCTCAATGCCGGGATTCCGGACGGCGTTTTTCAAATAGATCGTCTGGCTGTCCCCTGTTCGGGGGTACAGCTTCGTGGGAGCCGGAATCGTCATGGAATCTTCTCCTTTTCTTTTGACGTTAGTTTGGACGATTCCGGCTCAGGCAATGCAGCGCCTCACCCGCTCAACACTCCTTTTCTTCGCTATTAACTTTTATAAATATTTTATAGATTCTCGTGTTTCTTGGTTCACCTTTGCAGCGGCACTGTCCGGGCGTCCAGCTTCCCATTTTCCAGGGTCACGATTCCATAAGTGGGCCGGACATAGTCCCCGATGCTGCCGGGGTTCAAAAATAGCGTCTTTCCCCGCATGTCCACCAGGGGCTTGTGGGTGTGTCCAAAGAGAAAGAGGTCCAGATCCTTCTCCTCCGCCGCCAGTCCCGCCGCCACTAGGGACTGCTTCACGCCGTAGGTATGGCCGTGGCACATCAGTACCCGCTTATCCCCCAGGTACAGCAGCTTTTCCGCCTCCCGGGAACCCCGGAAGTAATCGCAGTTTCCATACACCTGCTCCAAGGGCAGCTCGGGGAACCGGTCGTGAAGCCGCTCCCCATCCCGCCAGCAGTCCCCCAGGTGAAGAATCATCCGGGGGGATTCCTGTTCCACGGCCCGCATCATGTTCGAGAGATTTCCATGAGAATCTGAGAGGACCAAAACCTTCATGGCCATGCTCCTTTCCCGCCTGTAAGAGCCTGTTTCATATCTCAACGTGTGCGTATTGGCGAGGGGATTTTTGGTCCCGCAAGGCAAAAATCCGCAGGCATCCTGACGGATGGCAAGGATTTTTAACGCAGTCAGGGCGGAAAATACACTGTCAAGACGTGCGCGGGGAAATTTTAAACAGGCTCTTAGGCAGCTTTTAGTAAAGATTAGTATAGAGAGTTCCCTTGCTCTTTGCAATGCCCTGCGGAAGAAATTTAAAAAATATTAAAAAAACCGTGGGCAGCCGCCGGACAGGCCATACTGCCGCTCACGGCGGCAAGGGCGGACCTTCTGAATGACACCCCGGAGCACCCTCCCTGAAAAAAGCAGGAACAGGTCCCGCGAGCAGGCAGACGCGGGGCCTGTTCCTATAATCCGTTCCGGCGGTACAAAACTTCCCGGAGGGGCCTTCCGCCGATTTCATCCTCCATGAAATTTCCAGCGGAGAAAAATCCGGCCTTTTCGTAAAAGTCCCGGGCCCGGCGGTTTTCCTCCAGCACCCACAGGAGGATGTCCCGGAACCCCCGTTCCTTCAGCTTCTCCACCGCCGCCGGCAAAAGCGCTTTTCCCAAACCCCTGCCCATATATTCCGGCAGCAGGTAAAGGGACACCACCTCCCCATAGCCCGGCCAGTCCGGCCAGCGGGAGGGGGAGACGCTGGAGGTTCCAATCAGCCGTTTTCCCTCGGCCATGACCAGAGTGTCCCAGCCGGCCCGGTCCAGGCTCCCCGCCCAGCGTCCGGCGGGGATGCTGTCCAGATACGCCTGCGGGACAATGCCCTTATAGGCGAATTTCCAGCTTTCCTCATAGATCCGGCTGACGGCAACGCGGTCATCCGAGTCCCGCAGCAGGCGAATCTCCATCCGCTCGCATCTCCTTTCCCTCCAGCAGCGCCAGCTTTTCCCGGCGGCTCAGGCGTTTGATGGCGGCTTCCCGCCGGAGGGCGGCGGACCTGTCCGGGGCCTCTTCCCGGTAGGCCAGCGCCACCGGAGGGCGGCTCCGGGTATACTTGGCCCCTCTGCCGCTCCGGTGGGCCTCCAGCCGTCGGGGCAGGTCGTTGGTGCAGCCGGTGTAGAGGGTCCCGTCCCCGCAGCGGAGAATATAAACGGTCCAGGCCACGGCGGCGCCTCCCTTCATTTTCTGAAGGGCAGTATACCATATCCGGCCCGCAAAGTCAAAGGCCGCATAGGGACTTCCCCCCTGTTCATAGGCTGAGCCAGAGGCTTCACGCCTCCAAATACGGTCCGCCGCCAGCCGGGAAAGCGGCGGCCGGGGCCATGGTCCCGGCGAGGAGGTCTTATGCTGTCTGCCGCGCTGCTGCTGTTTGCCAATACGCTGCTGTTTTCCCTGCGCCTCTCCGGCGGCGGGTCCTTCCCCAAGCCCCTGTCCGCCGCTGAGGAGCGGGAGTGGCTGGAAAAGTACGCCAGTGGAGACCCGGAGGCGAGGCAAGTGCTGATTGAGAGGAATTTGCGGCTGGTGGCGCATATTATTAACAACGGATGAAGCAAAGGGAAAGATTTTGTGCGGCGGTGGACAGGCTGTGTTTTGGCGGCAAGGGAAAACAATTAATATCTATTGGAACATAATTGTATAAATCTGTTGTATTAACAATCAAAGTGTAGTATAATGCAGAATATAATTATAAATAAACAACTTTGGTACTCCTATGTCGAATTAAGTGGGGGAGGGTATTTATGCCGCAATTAGAGTTTGACGCTACCAGCCAATCCAAGCGGGAGTTTATTGAGTCTGTCATTGAGTTTTGTAAGCCGTTTTTTGATGAGGCGCTTGGTTTCGATTTCTCCAAAAATGACTGTCTCAAAATTGCTTATTGCAATTTTGAAAACCGCGCCGAAGTTTATGAAGACTTTTGCAAACGGTTTTTCCCTCTTTATTTGTCAGAAAATTATGACAGAAACTCGATTTTTGTAGCTCAATCTTTTACCAATGCGGATGATGAAATCTATGGCATATTGATTTGTTTAGATATGGAACCAGAAGATGCTGACTGGTATCAAATTATTTTTCATGAAATGAGCCACATCTTTTGTATTAGCTGTGAGCTTGGCAGAGATAATTTTACTGCCAAATACTTAAGCAGTGCAATTACGAAAAGTCCGAAAGAACAGTGTATGGATTTCGGATATGCGATATGGCGCGAATTTATCGCAGATTATATTTCGTACAAAGTAAGACCCATTACGCGTCCGTTGTCATTTGCTCAAATGCGTAAAGTGGTTCGTGAATTGGACCCAGGAGTTTGTGTTAGCAATCCTGAACAGACGGTAAACACATCCATCATACTTGCACATATTTTCGTACACCCCAAAATCCAAGAGGCGAGAGATATAGAGACTGTCCTCCAAGCACTAAAAAGGAATCGAATTTTTTCGTCAAAAGAGAGGTGTGAAGATTATCGTGAACTCATAAAACTCATTTTCCACCAGCTTGAGGATGACTATTGTTGGGAAATTACCCCCCAGTTTATCGTGAAGATAGGATAGGCGTATTTATTAATGCGTTTAAATTGAATCTATCCACTCTGCTCACTAGAACCAACGAATTACGTAGAAATCTAATTTAGATATAGATAAGGAGAACATCCCTATGAAGCTATTGTTTATGCATTTGAGTGATTTACATTTAAGTAAAAATGATGATATAAACGAGGACGCAATAGCGGGGATAGCACAGACACTTTCTTCTCAAAATATCGGCTCCATAAACCACGTTCTTGTATTAGTAACTGGAGATATTGCAAATGCTGGCAAGAAAAATGAATATAATGCATTTCATTCCTTTAAAGAGTTACTTTTTTCCGCATTAGCAGAAAATCTGCCTCATGATGCTACTCTTCATATGTATATTGTTCCAGGAAATCACGATATCCATTATGATTATTTTTCAAACCCTGATGACAGACAGTATCATGAAACTTTTTTAAAAAATCAAAATAATTATACGCTTTTAGATACAGACAGGGAAGTAGTGTCCCGCTTGGAATTTATTCGCTTCTCTCATAAAGTAAACTCTTTAACCCCTGCTGCCCAACTGTTTGCCAGATATGCGATTGCTCTTGATGGATTCTCATTGGAGATTAATCTTTTAAATACGACCTTCTGTTCTTTAATGCACGAAAATGATCAAGGGTTACATTATTTGCCTTCTGATGTTATTAAAAAGCTAGAATCGCCTTCAGGTGCCATGATGGCAATTACATTATTGCACCACTCTCACCAATGGTTTCATGACTCGTGTAAGCGCGACCTTGAGCGCGCGCTCAAGGAAAGAATACTTTTGTCTTCTGTGGGCATGAACACACTCCGATAACACAAGAAATTACACGTTTCTGTAAATTTACCCCTCTTACAATAATTTGGCCTTTTCGTAAATTTCCGCCTGGCAACGAAAGGTGGACAGCGGCATCCCTCACTCTTTTGCCGCCGCTGTTCCGGTGATCGCCCCGGCTTTCCACCGTTGGTAGGCATTATGGTAGTTCTCCGGCAGCGGCCTGGGCGGTCTGCCGAACCGAACACCCCTGGCCTTTGCCGCCGCAATACCCTCTTTCTGCCGCTGACGGATGTTGGTGCGTTCATTTTCCGCTACGAAGGACAGCACTTGTAAAACAATATCGCTGAGGAAGATCCCCATCAGGTCCTTGCCTCGCCGAGTGTCCAGTAAAGGCATATCCAGCACAACAATATCAATTTTCTTTTCCTTGGTGAGAATCCGCCATTGATTTTGGATTTCTTCATAGTTGCGTCCGAGCCGGTCGATGCTCTTGATATAGAGCAAATCGTCCGGCTTGAGTTTTCGAACCAGCTTCTTGTACTGGGGCCGATTAAAGTCCTTGCCGGATTGCTTGTCCATGAAAATGTTCTGTTCCGAGATAGACATCTCCCGCAAAGCAATGAGTTGACAGTCCTCATTCTGCTCCCGAGTGCTGACTCGAATATATCCATATGTATTAGAAATGGTTATCGAACCTCCTTTAGTTTTTTAGGTAATATCTTACTTGAGATTTTAAAATTTGTGTAAAAAGCAAGCAAACACATCAAGTAGATGTGCTTGCTTGAAAATTCTATTTTTAAATTAGATTGTAAGTGCGGATTGTTTCATGTAATATCTTTAACTGTGATTCCCTTCGGAGAGGTTGGGATAGGTCCGGGTGGCGGACACGGTTCCGGTCTTGGTGGCGTAGCCATCGGTCGTGACCTTGACCGTGGTGTGGTCCAGGTGCAGGGTTCCCGTGTAGCCATCCTCGGTGGTGGCTTCGATCTCGGCGTCCAAGGTCTGGAGAATTTTCTCCATGTTATTGGTATCGCTGGGGAGCGTAACCGTCTGGACATGGGGCTTGGTGTCCACGCCCACCTCATCGAAGTCGCCAGCCGTGTACTCCTCCACGGAAATGGGATAATAGGCGCTGTCTCTGACCGGCTTGGTGGCGTCAGCCGCCTCGGCGGCCTGGACGGGAACGGACAGAAGCGCAGCCAGGAGCAAAGGAATCGTTCTTTTCATGTTGTTCTCCTATCTCAAAATAGTGGGACTATCTCTCGTCCCCGCTCCGAGCCGGAGCCTTCCGCTGGGGCGGAGCGATGGTTTTCTCAATGGAACCGCTGATCTGACGGCTCATGCCCTGGATTTCCTTCAGAAAGGCCAGCCGGTCTTCGGCCTCCCAGCCCTGGCAGCGTTTCGCCATTCCCGTCAGGTCCGGCAGCTCCCGCTGGATGCCGAAGCGGCGGCGCGTCGGAAGAAATTCCGCTCTGCTCCGTTTCCGCCTGACGGCGAAAACTGCGCCCGCTCCATTCCTTCCTCCTTTCCCCACGCGACCCGCTTCACTGGGCTCGCGCGGGGGATAGAGCTGGCCTGAGCCTATGGCTGTCAGGAGCAACTGAGATTAACCGCCAGTGTCATCTGCTGGGGGCATAATAGGCCCGAAGGACAGGCTTTCACCAGCAATAACCTGGACGGGTATACCCTGATCTGTGTCCTGCCGCCGCAAATCGGACAGGGAATCCAGCGCAACTCGTTTTTCTTGTCCCTCATCGGTACTCTCCTTACTGCGGCGGTTACGGCTCTGCGTCCAGCGTCCGGCTATCAAATAACCGCTCAGATTTTATTGTATTGCGATTGCCTCACTGGAGTATTTCAGATATTTCCGCCACCTGCTGTTGGATCATTTGCCGTTCACTGTCCTCTAAAGACCTGCCACACAGGGTGATCTTATATTCCAGGTAACATGCGAGGTCCTCCAGCAGGAGGTCTCTCATCCGCTCCGGTGTGGCACAAAACTCTGCGCCCGCCCAATTTTGCTGGGAGGTATCCCACTCCATGATGGTGTAGCCGCGCGGGGTCATAAGTATTGTGTATCGATCATCTTCTTCGAGGTAGCCTTTGAACGCTGTCAGGACTTTTTTAAATGTCAGCATTGCGTATTCCTCCTTTTGCTACTGGCCTACTTGGTAGGCTATCACAAACCAGAGGAAATATCCATTACTTTTCTCGAACAGCTTTCTTGCCCATTACATATTTATCCGCCGCCTCAAGAGAGTCAAACCCAAACTGCTGGACAATGTTCATCAATACTGTTTCACAAAAATTCTGACCAGCTTTTTCGTTTTGTTCCAGTTGGCGCGCATATAAGCGCAATGTATCTACAGAGCAGGTCATTAACTCTCCCCGTAGATAGGTTTCATAGGAGATTCTCTCTTGATCATCTGTACTTCTGCGTATGGCTCGGCTGTTTTGCGTGAGGCAAGGATACTTTTTCAAGAGCGACTCCTGCCAAGCAATCTGCGCATGACATATCCAATCTACCAGCCACAGTTTTTCCAGACTCGCTTCCGGAAGGTCCGATTTTAGTACGGAATATTGCTCTGGGTCCACCTGCTCCAGCATGTAGATGTACTTTTCATTGATAGGATTACGGCCCTCCGCCTGGGCAGATCGTAAATCTTGCCTCCAGCTTTCCAGCAATTCGGAAGACCATGCGGCCAGCTGAGCGGAGCGGGTAACGATAAACTGTTCCCGGTCTTCGAATTGCGCTGACCGCTGTCCCGCCTGGGGTGCGGCGTCAAACATCCGCCACTCCAGGTCCAGCAATTCTTGTACAGAAGCATCCATATTGTTTTAAACTCCCTTAGAAGCACTTTCTGTAGATGGCTTCCTCGCTCTCCAGATCGAAGGGATAGTAGGCGTTGGTCATGAGCCGCTGCTGAT